>CAYQYP010000234.1:0-52675 GCA_964421755.1 uncultured Acidobacteriota bacterium | reverse complement strand
CGCGTTGTTTGCGGCCTACCCTGGGTGGCGGCCCGTCAAAGATTCCAACCCTGAAGGGGTTGCGTATCCGGCTACATACGCAACCCTTTCAGGGTTGGGAACCACTCCCTGGTCACCCAGGGTAGGCCGCAGACAACGCGGCCAACCCTGGGCTTTGCTGCGCTGTACCCCTTTGGGGTAGAAAACGTACATTCGCCTGGGGTCGAAGACGTACATTCGCTTCGTCTCCCGATTCCTCCACACCTTCTCAGTCGTCAGTTGTCAGTCGTCGGTTGCTTCCCTACTGATAAAACTCCACCTCAGCTTTGGTAGTGGAGCCCGAGCCAGACTGGGCGAGCGTCTCCCTGGTCTGGATGCTCCCCGTCCGGGTGTTGATCTCGCAGGTGGCGATTCCTGGCCCCTGGCCCCTGTACATGCACACAAAGTTGGGACGAGAAGGCTCGGGCATCATGATCGTGGCCCTCAATCCGGAGAGCCGCGCTTCGACGCGTCGGGGGCCGTCACGAAAAGTGGTATCGGCTGTATACGAACAGGACGACAGAGTCCTGCCGTCTGGGCTCACACTACCGGTGACTCGGATCGTGCGGATTGCGCCCTCCCACATCCCTCCGTAACCGGTGTAGTCCTTTTTCCAGACGATATCGAAGCTGTTCCCGTTCCAGTTCCACTGCTGGATCTCGGTATCCCTTCGGTTGAACGCGTGCTCCTCGTTACGCTCCTCGGACCCTCCTCTGCTATGGGCGAAGCTGCCGCGCAATCGGAACTGCACCGCCTGTGCCTTTTGGAGGAAACCCAATACGGACTCTTCGCCCAGCTTCAGTTCCTGCGAGCGCACCCGCATTCCCCCCACGTCGAGCACCAGGGCAATCCTGGCCTTTTCCGGGACATTCAGCTTGCTCAGGTCGGCTGTTATTTCGCCTTGGACGACCTGGAGCTTGACCTTGGCCCAGTCCTGCAGCCCGCCGTCGATGTAAAGGTGAAAGGCAGGCGGGTCGGGAGCGTTGAACAGCAGCGCCGTCGAGTATGCGCTGTCGGAAGTGCGGTGAGTCACCCGCCCTTTCAGGACGCCTTTCGTGGAATCGAAGGAATCAAGCTGCACGTCGATCTTCGGAATGTACCAATCCGCCAGCTTCATTCCCGCCCGCACGGCGATCGGGATCAGGATGGACGCCTGGTCCTGGACGCATGGATAGGTCATCTGGACCGCGTGTTTGGGACTCCCCCAGCCGGTCGAGAGTAGCCAGCTTTCGTGGGCCATGCGAATGGGGCGATCGTTGATAGTGTGGACGTAGTAGCCTTTGTCGGGCCGAAAATCCCTCGGATTCAGCTTAGGCGACGGGTAACCGCGCTGGCCGTTGGCATTCGTCACTCCCCTTCCGAGCCGGTCGGCACCGGAGATCGTATCCGGGGTGAAGAAGTTGTCCTGAGTGAACGAGGCGATCACGTCGAAGAGCTGCCAGGGGTCCTTTGCTCCGCGGATCTGCTCTTCAAGCCGTGATTCGAGCCCGCCGCCGGCGTACTGCATGACGAGGCGGTGACTGCTGTACGACTCGTAAGGATCGGCCTTCAGGATCCCGACGTCCGGATTCGTGTCGCCGAAGCCAAAGGCGCCCATCGGCAATCCGGGATGCGAGTCGTTTCTCACGTGGGCCGGCGAAGTCATGTCGGCCAGCAAGTGCATTGTCTCGCCGAGCGACCGCCACGCCTTCACGAAAAAGCGCCCCTTTTCGACCGGGTCCGTGGCAGCGAAGGCCTCGCGCATGGCCTCCAATCCGCGCTGCCAGGCGTATTCGTTAGGGCCGAAACCTTCCTTTTCAGGACCGGTAATCGCCCACTCACGAGCGTCGACCTGCGGGTAAAACGTCTGCCCGAGCGTCTTTTTGCTGAGCCGGTTGGAGAGGAGCTGGTAGTACCAATCGATCGTTTCCAAGTGATCGGTCAGATAAGTTTCCCCATTGATCGCCTTAGGGTCGTAAAAATGACGGAAGGAAGCGTACAGTTCCGGTTCATCGGCTGTGTAGCCGCCCTCTTTGATCCACCAGATGTACGACCCTTCGCGCGTCCCAGCGGCATACGCAGTGTCGAAGTGCACCCAGCCCGGCCGCACAACTCCTTCTCCCCTCAGGACCGGGAGCTTGGTGAACTCGTAGCGGGTAAAGACCTCTGGCGCCTCCTTGGATGTCAGCAGGCGCTTGAGAGCCAGCCCATTGATGATGCGATGGGGCCCGTCCGCCATCGTCCTCTGAGAATTGTCATTCTCGTAAGCAATTACGTTTCCCAGCCTGGCACCCAGAACGAGAGCCGCCGCGAGAAGCAGTGCGGGCAAAATCCGTGGCAACATCTTCCTCCGGGCTGCTGCCACCCAGACGTCACGCCGATTGCGAGAAATGTCGGCCATGAACCGAATCTCCTTCAAAACGAATGCAATAACCAGGCATCTCCGACACGTTGCAGAGTCACGGAGAACGTTCGTCCGTCTTCGGTTACTTCGAATTCCGCAAGTTCGCGCTCGACGGCGATCAATCGGCGGGTGTCGAGCAGTCGTGCCAGGCGCGCCATGCGTTCCGGTTGGCCTTCGAAATTCGCCTTTAGATCGTCGCGCAGCTCCGGGAGAGCCAGCGATAGTGCGGTCTCCATGTTGCCGTCTTTCAGGGCCGCCGAAAGACGGTCAAGGTGCGGTGAGACCTGCTGCTGGCTTGCGGAGAGATCCGGCGGGCTGCTTGATACCCCCGTCCAGTCAACGTCCACCTCGCTGGACCCAGCCGGTGCATTGGTCACGACGCCACTCCCGCCGAGGGAGGACCAGTAGCGGTAGCCGACGTAACCGCCCGCCGTGAGGGCCAGAAGAAGGACCAGGGAAGCGCAGCCAACTAGAGAGACCGTCAGGATCCTCCGTCCGGCGCCGGATGCGGATCCGGTGTGATTCTGCAAGAGCTGCCCGCAGCCCGGACAGAAGCGGGCCGAGCGAGAGACGAGGGCGCCGCACCGCGGACATTGAGCCGGTCGCGAGTTCATGCATCACCTCCAACCACCTGCTACACCACGACTAAAGGCGGATAGTGTGCTTGCTGGCCTTCAGGGTGTCAAGGGGAGGGAAGTGAATTGATCCGTTACGTAGTAGTAGCCGCTCGGGCGCTCGGGCGCTCCGAGGGGGGTGTTTCAGGCGTATCGGCGGTTTCCAGGTGGAACACCTCGTGGAGGTCTCTCTGAACCGGACTGTTATCCGGGTTGGTTGGCATGATCTCCCGCATATGAGCCCACCATTTTTTGCAGGCTTCGGTTCTCGCAATGGAGTCCCACTGCTCTTGACTCTCAAACTCCACGTAGGCAAAGAGAGAACCGCTGCAGGGATCCAGAAAGATCGAATAGCACCGCACCCCGTGGCTCTTGAGGGTGCGCTCCAGCTCGGGCCAAATCGGGTTGTGCCGCCGGCGATATTCAGCCTCCTGCCCTGCATGGACGCTCATTACGAAAGCGCGCCGCAGCACGCCGTTTTGCCCGAGGCTCATATTGGTTGGTGCGATCCTCCTCGAGCAGTGTGTGGCTGCTTGCGAGTTTGTGGCAAATCCTTTCTCTCGCTTGTCCGGAATTTCGCCCTGCGAAAGAAAACGGGGTTCTGTTCAGGACCCCGGGTGCATAAGCATAGGGAAGCAGTCAGAGAGTTCGCGGATGGCGTGGCGCGGCGGGGTGTCCGAACAGACGCTTTTTACCCTGTGAAATTGACGGCCCGGAAAGCGCGGAGATGTCTGCTCCTCGCGGGGATCATGCCCCACTGACGCCCAGGAGCGAGTCATTCGGGTAAAAGCGATCGACGTTATCCGGGGTGATCAGTTGGTGCTTGATGAACAACGCCGGCGGCGTGGCTTTCCCGGCGAGGATGTCCAGAGCCAGCCGGATCAGCCCTTCCCCGTACTTCTCGGGGAAAAACGCGACCGAACCGATGAGCCGGGTTCCGGGCCTGCGGAGTTCTGCCCGTGCTTCGGGCTCGGCGTTTTGGCCCACGATGGCGCACGCGCTTTTGCGCCCCGCCTCCTCGAAAGCCCGAAGAGTGCCGAGTGCGCTCGGATCGTTGGCGGCCCCGACCAGGACCCGTTGTGCCCGGGATTCCCGCAGATGTCGCCGGACGCGCTCGAGGGCGGTTTGGAACTGGCCGTCGCCATCCAGCCTGACCGTGACGCAGCTGTCGGGAAGGTGGAGGACCTGCTCTATACCGTCGAGCATTCCCCGAATTCGTGACTGGGGGATCGGACCGGCTCGTGCCAACTCGATCATCAGGACCTCATCAACCTGTCCGTTCCAAGCCTTTGCGGCCCATCGTCCCAGGTGTCGGCCCCCGAGGATCCCAGCCTCGTAATTGTTGGCGCCGAAATAGATGCCGCCGGGGTGGGGAATGTCGATCGCTACGAAGGGAATACTGGCCTGCATGTACTTCGAAGCGATGGCGGGAGCCACCGATTCATCCGTCTGGAACTCGATCACCAGGTCCACCTGTTCGTGAACAAACTGGTCGGCGTTGCGCAAGGCGACTTTTGACTGATAGCGATTATCGAGGACGATGAGCTCGATCTGTTCCCGTTCCGCCGCGCGCTGCAAGCCTTCGAGAACCTCGCGTGGAAACGAAGTGTGCTGGCCCTGGGATGCGTACCCGATCCGATGGCGCCTCTCCTTTCGAATTTCGGAGATCATCCGGTATCGATTCTCACCTGTCTTGTCGATAAAGCCGAGTTCGTGAAGAGTGTAGAGCAGACGAAAGCACATGCTGCTGCTCAGGCCGGTTCGGCTCACCACGTCTCGCAATCGAACTACTTCCCCCTGCGACTTAAAGCAGGCCAGTATCTGGGAGGCGTGAACCACTGACTTGACGATATAGCGCTTTGCTTCCTGGTTCTTCATCGCAATTCAGCCCTCACATTCAGGCTCATCGAGCTTCTGGCGGAGGCCAACAATAGCCCGGCGCTCGCGGCGCGTCAAGCAGATCTTTTTGCACCGCGAAACGGCTGCGCGCGCTCCTCCTTTTCAAGAAGCGGCCGGATCGGACGCGGGTCGGCGCCAACAAGATAATGAAAATAAGACGGTTGCGGTACACGGTTCCGGGTAAATATCGAAGCCGCCGTTTCTATGCTGCGAAAAGCAGCGGCCCGGTCCGTTTTTGGTTGTCATGCCCCCGCACAAATCCGAATAGTGAAAGGAGCGAATCCGGATTGTGAAAG
This sequence comes from uncultured Acidobacteriota bacterium, assembly GCA_964421755.1. Lineage (GTDB taxonomy): Bacteria > Acidobacteriota > UBA6911 > RPQK01 > RPQK01 > CAVUUN01. The sequence goes on along the minus strand of CAYQYP010000234.1, from coordinate 47,465 downwards.
AGTCGGAAGCGAATCCGAGAGGCATCCCAGGTCAGGTCGCGGAATCGGGGACGCGACGGCACCCCGTCGGTTCCCGGTTTCGGCTACGAGGAGGAGCTATGCGAGTGCAGAGGAACTGGGTTTTGGTCTTGGCTTTTCTGGTCATCGTGGCCTTGGTCGCGAACTCCGGCCAGTTGCTCTTTGCCCAGGAGGCTCGAGGTACCGTCGTCGGCAGAGTCATGGATGCCAGCGGCGGCGTGGTCCCTGGAGCCGCTGTGGAGGTGGTCCACAAGGCCATGGGCACCAAGACGGCGGTGATGACGAACGACGAGGGTTTCTACCAGGCGTCCTACTTGATTCCCGGTGTCTACCAAATCACCGTCGAACTGCCTGGTTTCAAGAAGACTATGCTTGATGACGTTCAGGTGCGAGTCAACGACCGCCTGGAACTGAACGTCAAGCTGGAGGTCGGGGAGCCGGAACAGATCATCACGGTCACCGGGGAGGCGGCGTTGCTGAACACGGCAGCGGCGACCATGGGACAGGTGGTGGACTCGAGACGCGTGGCGGATCTTCCGCTGGCTCACGGCAACCCGTATGCGCTGATCGGGATGGCGGCCGGCGCCTCGTTCAATTACACGGCCGCGACCCTGAACCGGCCGTTCGAACCGACCCACATCGTAGGCTATGCGATCAACGGGTCGCGGGCCAACCGGATGGACGTCATGATCGACGGCGTTCCGAGCACGGCGACGGCCAATGCCAACGAAGTCATCGCGGCCTACGTGCCGCCCACCGATATCGTCCAGGAATTCAAGGTCCAGACCGCCAACTTTGATGCCAGTTCAGGCAACACCGAGGGCGGGGTCACCAACATCAGTCTGAAATCAGGGACTAACCAACTGAGCGGCACGGCCTACTGGGCCAACCAGCCGGTCAGCTTGGCAGCCAATGGCTGGCTTAACAACCGGAACGGGCAGCCGAAGACCGCGACCCAATACAACCGGTGGGGCGGATCGCTGGGTGGACCACTTTGGGTCCCGAAGCTGTACGACGGCCGCAATCGGACCTTCTTCTTCTGGGGCTACGAGGCGATTCACGAGACCCGTGCCCGCAACAACTGCGGCAACAACTGTACGATTCCGACCGCCGCGAACCGCAACGGGGACTTCTCGCAGCAGTTGACCGCCGGCGGCACCGGGTACCAGATATACAATCCCTTCACGCGCCGGCTGCTGCCGAACGGGACTTACGAGTCGGATCCTTTCCCGAACAACATCATCCCGTCAAACCTGATCAATCCGATTGCGAAGAAAATCCTGGACTTCTACCCGACGCAGTCGATCACGGCGGGTAACGCGCTGGGGCAGAACAATCACAACAACGCGGCGCTGCCGGAAGTGATCACCTACTACACGCATTCGTTCAAGGTGGATCACAACCTGACCGAGAGCCAGCGGTTGGCATTCACGGGCCGTTTCTACAAGCGCGACAGCAACTACAACAATTACCTGGATAGCATTGCGACTGGTGAATGGTTCCAGTTCCTGTCCCGGGCGGGCGGTATCGACTACGTGAACACGTTGACGCCGACGACCGTTTTGAACTTGAGATACGGTTACAACCGGTTCATCCGGAGCTCGGATGGAAACCCCGGGTCCTATGGCATGGACATTACGACGCTCGGGTTTCCCCAATACTTAAACGACTATTCTTCGGACGACATGCGACGGTTCCCCTCGATCACATTCCCGGGTGGGAGTGGAGGAGCGGGCTACATCGGGACAGCGCACGGCAACTTCGTGCGGCCGATCGACACGCACGTCGGTGCGGCGACCTTCAGCAAGATGATTTCGTCGCATTCCCTTCGGATAGGCGCGGAAGCTCGGGCCTACCGGGAGAACAGCCGTTTCATGAACAACGACATGACCGGCCGTTTCGACTTCACGACCGAATGGACGAGAGGGCCGCTGAACACCTCGGCGGGCGCCCCGAACGGCACCGCGCAGGCGATGGCGGCTTTCCTGCTGGGGTTGCCCTCGGCCGGGAACAGCTTCATTGCGCGCACCGCGAGTTACGCCGAGCAGTCGACCAACTGGGGCCTGTTCTTCCAGGATGACTGGAAGGTCAACGACCGGTTGACGCTGAACCTCGGATTGCGCTGGGAGTACGAGGGGCCGATGACGGAACGGTACAACCGCAGCGTCAAGGGGTTTGACTTCAACGCGGCCCAGCCGTTTGCGGCGCAGGCGATTGCAAATTACACAACCGTGTACAACGCACAGCAGGGTGGCGCCAACCCGTTACCGGTGGCGCCGTCCGATTTCAAGGTAAACGGTGGCTACACGTTTGCCACTGCCGACGACCGGGGTCTTTACAACACCCCCACGAGGAACTTCCTGCCGCAAATCGGCTTCGCCTACAAGATCACGGAGAAGACGATCATGCGCGGTGGGTTCGGCATCAACTACGGGTTCCTCGGCCAGCGCCGGGGCGACGTGGTGCAGGATGGCTTCAGCCAGAACACCGGCCTGGTGCCGACTCTGGACAACGGCCTGACCTGGCAGGAGACGCTGTCCAACCCCTTCCAGGGGGGCGTTCGCGAGCCGCAGGGGTCAGCCGACGGCATCGCGACGTTTGTGGGACAGAACGTGACGTTCTTCAACCAGGATCCGGACGTCGTTTACAACCAGCGTTGGCAGTTGGGTTTCCAACAGCAGATGCCAATGGGGTGGGTCTGGGACATCGCGTACGTGGGGAACCGGGGGACGAACATCGAGATCTCGCGCAACCTGAACGCGACGCCCAATCAGTACCTCAGCACTCTGAACGTTCGGGACACGGCGAAGAACACGTACATGACGGGTCGAGTCGACAACCCGCTGTACGGGCTCATTCCCGTCACTACTTCGATCGGCGGCAGCAAGACCATCACCCGTGAAGGGTTGTTGCGTCCGTACCCGCAGTTCGGGAACGTGACGACCACGACCAACCAGGGCTACTCTTGGTACCACTCCCTGCAGACAGGTGCCCAAAGGCGCTTCGCGCAGGGGTACACACTGCAGCTCAACTACACCTGGTCGAAGTTCATGCAGGCGACAGAGTATCTGAACCCGGCCGATCCACTGCCGACCGAGGTGATCTCGGATATGGACACTCCGCACCGGTTTTCTGTGACCGGTATCTGGGAATTGCCGTTCGGTCCTGGTCAACGGTTCACGGGCCCCGACAACGGGTTTGTGTCCCGCGTGATCGGCGGGTGGCAGGTCAACGCGAGCTATGCCGTCCAGAGTGCCCGTCCGATGGGGAACTGGGGTAACCTGATCTTCAACGGCGATTTCAAGGACATCCTGTTGCCCGAGGACCAGAGGGACAATGACGCCGGATGGTTGAACCCGGCCGGTTTCAACCGGGTGTCGGCCCAGCAGCTGGTCTACAACATCCGGACGTTCCCGTTGCGATTCAGCTACATCCGACCGGACATGATGAACAACGTGGACTTCTCGGTTCTGAAGAATACGCAGATCGCTGAGGACGTGAAGTTCCAGTTCCGCGCCGAATTTCTGAACCTTCTGAACACGCCGAACTACCCGCAACCGGACATCAACCCGGTCAACGCGAGTTTCGGGAAAATCACGGGTGGTCAACTGAACTACCCGCGGTTCATTCAGCTCGGCTTGAAACTGTTGTTCTAGCCGATCGTGTCAGCCTCGCCCGGGGGGCCGCTCCAGCCCGCCCGGGCGTCGCAAGCCACGCTAGCTCCCTCCTTCCCGGCCTGCGGAGCGGGGAATTGGCAAAACGAACGCGTTACTGGGAGCGCGTGCCGATCCTCCAGGGTCAGCGGAGCGTAGACGCCGAGCGTGGCTTGCGTTCTTTTCTAGCCCCTCATTCACAGCTTGCCGCCGCAGAACTTGCAGAAGCTGGCATCCCGGTCATGTCCTTCTTTCCCGCAAGCCGGACAGACCGTAGCCATGGCTTGGCGGGGCGTCGCTCGGGTCAATTCCACCGTCACGATTCCGGTTGGAACTGCGATGATGCCGTACCCAAGAATCATCACCAGGGCTGCGAGCGTCTGTCCAACGGGAGTTTGCGGGGAGATGTCCCCGTATCCCACCGTGGTCAAGGTGACAATCGCCCAGTAGACACTCTGCGGAATGCTGGTGAAGCCGTTTTCTTGCCCCTCGATCACGTACATCAAAGAACCGATGATGACGGTGCTGGTTCCGACCGCAAACAAGAACACGGTGATCTTCGGCATGGCAGCACGGAGCGCCCGCGTGATCACGTCTGCCTGTGCCAGGTATTCGGCCAGCTTGAAGATCCGGAAAATCCGAAGCAGGCGCAGTACTCGCACGACCAGCAGGTAGCGGCTTTCGGGAAGCGCAAGACTGAGGTAAGTCGGGACGATGGCGATCAGGTCCACCACACCGAAGAAGCTGGCGGAATAGCGGGCGGGGCGCGAAACGGCAAGAAGGCGGAGCATATACTCCACGGTGAACAAGAGCGTGAAGAACCACTCGAGAAAATAGAGCTCTTCTCCATAGCGCTCGCGGACCGAGGCAACACTGTCGAGCATGACGACCAGGACGCTTAGAAGGATGCTGATCAGAAGCGCGATGTCGAACGCTCTTCCAGCGCGGGTATCGGATTGGAAGATCACCCGATGCAGCCGCAGCCGCCAGTTCTTCATAGTCTCTCCCAGTTTACCCTAAGCGGTGACCTCGATTGCGGCTGCGAGCCTCTGCTGAATCTGGGGATCATAGTCGCCCGGCAGTAACCTCAGGCAGGATGCCGAGCCGGCAGCCAACGCTGCCCGGCATGCATCCTCGAGGGAAAGTCCCTCCAATAGGCCGTGGGTCAGACAGGCCGTGACGGTATCTCCGGCGCCGATCGGATTGTAGACTTGCACCAGAGGGGGCAGGCGAAAGCGTGTCTGCCTGATCACACCTCCCCGGTTCTCCACGAGCAGCGCGGGCTCGCCGCCATCGGTAACCAGCGCGGTCGGCCAACGGAGGCGATCGCCCTTCCAGTCAATCCCGCGGTCCACGAGCTGTTGGAACTCGCCGGCGTTTATCTTGATGACGTTGGCGGTCTGGAGAAGGTCTTCGTCCATCTCGCGGACGACGTCGACGACGAGCAAAGACGCACGGACGCGACGGGCAATCCGAAGGTAGATCCCCGGGCCGACTCCTGCCGGAGCAGTGCCCATGATGACCAGAGCATCCCAGTGAGCGGATACGGGCAGCAACTCCAGGAGGCGTTGCGTGACGCGCTCCTCAGGGTCTACGGCGAAGGGCTCGATCAGTTCCGTGACGGTCGCGGACTGCCGATCGAGCAGGGTTGAGCAGACACGTGTCTCGCGATCGACCCGGACATTGAGTACCTGGATCCCCGAGCGCTCGGAGAACTCGCATAGTCGGTGGCCGTTGACTCCTCCGACGACCTGCAGGAGCGAGACGTCGTGGCCCAGGCGCCGCAGCACCATGGCGGCGTTCAATCCTTTGCCCGAGCCATACTCACGGCAGCTGGATGCCCGGTTGACCTTCCCCGGGGCCAAGGCGTCAAATTCGAGCACCTTCTGCCAGGCCGGGTTCAGGCCAGTGACAAGAATTCGCGACATTCTCCCTTCTCCTCGCGCTCAATGTGTTTGGGGTTATTGCCAAGCGGGCCGAACAGCGCGAAATCCTGTCAATCCTGTTAATCCTGTCAATCGATATTCGACAGGATTAACAGGATCAACATGATTCGCCGCTGTTCCGCCCGCTTGTTACTCAGGTTCTTTCTTCTCGAAGTCGCTTTTGTTGACCCACCCGGCATTGATCTGCTCGCCCTTCATATAGCGCTCGTAGAAGTTGCGGCCGCTTTCATCGGCGTACGGGTAGCGATCGAAGATGTCGCCCCGCCCGAACATCCTTGGATCTCCCTGCTTTCTCAGACGATCAAACATCTCCTCGCGCAGGCGTTTTCGGAGGTCCTGGTGTTGGGGAGAGTCCGCCAGATTCCTGAGGCAGTCGCGGTCCACTCGTAAATCGTAGAGTTCCTCGGAGGGTCGCCGCCCGAACGACCATTCCCAGTATTGTCGCGAGCCGGGTGCCGTTCGCGCCCGAATGCACTCGGTTTTGGTCGGGCTGCCGTCGCAGTTGAGGTACCCGGTCTCCGGGTTCCCGGCCGGCCATCGGTCGGGCTCGAAGTTGCAGAGGTACAGAGTCTCGTCCCTGACGATGCCTCGAATCGGATAGCCGGCATCGCCCGGACGCCCCACGTCGTGTCTCTCCTTGCCGATCAGGACCGAATCCCGTCCACGAGTTACCTTTCCGACTTTCCGCGAGCGGGATATGTCGGTCAGGCTCCTCCCCTCGATCGGTTGCATTCCGCTCGATCGCTGATTCACGCCGGCCAGTTCAAGAAAAGTGGGGGCGAAGTCGATGAAGCTGACGTAGTCATCTACCCGACGCCCCGGGCCCTCGATGCCGTTTGGCCACATCATCGCCAGCGGGAGATGATTGGAATAGTCATATGCCTGGCCCTTGATCCGGGGGAAAGGCATCCCGTTGTCGGCAGTGACGACTACAAGCGTGTCATCAAGCAGGCCGCGAGTTTCCAGCAGACGCAACATGCGTTGGAGGTGCTGATCGAAGTACTCCAGTTCAAACGCGTAGTCGAGCAGGTCAGTGCGGATCACCTCGTTGTCAGGCCAGAATGGGTAGACCTTCGGAATGTCGGTAAGGCGCTTTTGTCCTTTCGAGATCCCGGCACCGAATTCGTAAGCACGATGTGGCTCCGTTCCTCCGAACCAGAAACAGAAGGGCTGGTCCTTCGGCCTCGCGGCGAGGAAATCCTCGAAATTGGCAGCGTAGTCATTATTGCCCATGTGTGCGGCCGGAGGGGCAACCTTCTTGGCGTTGAAAGGGACGCCGGTCAGCTGTCGGGGCTTGCCGTTGACCTCGCCGGGAACGCCTGGGCCCCAGCCTTTTGCGGTAAAGCCGACGAAGTACGCGTGTTCGGACAGGGCTTCGGGGTAGGTCTTGAATTTAGCGGGGAAGAAACACCAGTGATTAGCCGCTTCCTCCAGTTGCCAGGAATTCCGGCCCGTCAGGATGCAGGCGCGCGAGGGGGCACACTTGGCATTGGGTGTGTAGGCGCGGGAAAAGAGCACTCCGTCTCTGGCCACCCGATCGAAGCCCGGGGTCCGAACCCACGAGCACCCGTAAGCGCCCATGTGCGGGTAGGACGCGTCGTCCGCAATGCAGAAAAGGATATTGGGCCTGTGGGCGCCTGGTTTGGCACCTGTCGCGCCTGTCAGCACGCCGCCGAGTCCGACCGCGAGGAAGTCACGTCTGTTCATTGTCCCCCCGATTCGCGCGAGATTATGACACCGGCGTTTGTCATCCTGCCAATTCCTTTTTGCCAAATGCCGAAGTGACGCAGTTATAATTCACATCGCGCTCTCACGGCGAGGTTTCATGGTCCCGAATGGGTCTCCGACAACCACGTTTGGTCTGCTCGAACGAATACGCCGGGGTGACCAGGATGCCTTCTCGATCCTCTTCGAGAAGTACCGCACCCGGCTGGCGGTCCTTATCCATTACAAGCTGGGAGACCGGCTCCGGGTCGACGCCGGCGTCGAGGACGTGGTTCAGGAAGTGTTCCTGGCCGCCTCTCGGGACCTCAACGCATTCGTGTACAGGCAGCCGGGGAGCTTCATGAGCTGGCTTGCCCGAATTGCCGAGAATACGGTCCGGGACCTTGCGCGATACCAGGATCGCAAGAAGCGTGACTTCGGCGAACGAGTCAGTCTGGCCTCGCCTTCCAATCCGCTGGGTTTTGAGCCTCGAGTGTCCCAGACTCCCTCCCGCGTTCTGGCGGTCCGGGAGGAGTTGCAGCGAGTACTGGAAAGACTGGATGACCTCCCCGATGATTACCGTCGTGTCGTATTGATGGCCCGGGTCGAGTGCTTGCCTACGGCCGATATCGCAGCCCGGTTGGGAAAGACCCGGGAGGCTGTTGCGGTGCTGCTTTACCGGGCCATTCAGAGCCTGAAAAAAGCGGGGTCCGAAACCAAATGACGGATGCGGATGTCACACTCCCCGCCGAGTCGGGAGAAGATCCCGGAGAGCGCGAGCGCAGGCTCTCCGAAGCACTGGCTCAGTATTCCGACCTCGAAGCTCGGGGCGTGCCCGTCGATCTTCTGGAATTCTGCGAGCAATATCCGGACCTGGCTCCCGAGCTGCGTGAGTCCATCCTGACAATGCTGTCGCTCGAGCCCGCGTCTGATAGAGCCAAGGAGACTGCCCCAGCGGGTAGTTCGGCCATGAGCGGTTCGAGCAGGGCGGCCCATCCTCTGCAGCTGTCCGGGTGTCGAATTCTCTCGGAAATTGGATCGGGCGGGATGGGCTGTGTTCTAGCGGCGATGGATGAACGCCTGGAGCGGCGCGTGGCCATCAAGACGCTTGCCCCCCGGTTTCAGGAAGACAACGCCATTCGTGCCCGTTTCATGAGTGAAGCGCGGTCGCTCGCCCGTCTGTCGCATCCCAACATAGTTCGAATCTACGGGTTGGGCAGCGCAGACGAAATGCCGCATTTCATCATGGAGTATATAGATGGCGCGCCTCTGACCGAGGCGGCAAAGCCCTTGCCGATCGGCCTGAAGCTCGAGTTGATGCGAAAGGTCGTCCGGGCTGTCCAGTACCTCCACGAGCACGGCATCATCCATCGGGACCTGAAGCCAGGGAACATCCTGGTTGGCCGGGACCTCGAGCCCAGATTGCTCGATTTTGGTCTTGCGCGCCATCTCGATCTTTCTCCGCGGGGCCGAACGCTCCCGGGTGATCTGATCGGCACGCCCGAGTACTTCTCGCCCGAGCAGGCTCGAGGGGAATCGGTCGATGAGCGGACGGACATCTTTTCGCTGGGCACGGTTCTTTTCGAGCTCCTGACTGGGAGGCTGCCTTTCGAGGGAAAGGACCTCAGCGAACAGGTCGAGAAGATCTGTCATGCGGACGCGCCCCTGCCGAGAAGCCTTGATGGCGCCATCCCGGGGGAGGTTCAGAACATTTGCATGAAGGCGCTCGAGAAGAACCCTTCCGAACGCTACCCGAATGCGCGCGAGCTGGGTGATGACCTGGAACGCTTCATGGCGGGCGAGCCGGTGCTCGCTGCTCCGGCTTCCTACACCAGGCGGATGTCTGGGCAGGTGGAGCAGCACCTGAAGCAACTGGATCGCTGGCGGAGAGATCAGATCCTCTCTGACTATGAGTTCGATGCGCTGGAAAGGAACTACTCCCGGCTCCTCGAACGTGAAGATGCATGGATCATGGAAGTCCGGAGGCTCTCGCTACCCCAGGTGGGGCTTTACCTGGGTGCCTGGCTCCTGTCAGTCGGTGCCGCGCTTCTGTTTCTTTTCCGTTACGCCGCGCTCCCCGGCATAGCGGCGTTCCTCCTCGTGGGACTGGCGACGGCTTCGGTTGGCCTCTATGGAATCCGTTGCTGGAAGTCGGACCGCCTTCGGATCGCAATGGCCTACCTGCTGGCTTCTTGCCTGCTGGTTCCGACCAGTTTTCTCATCGGCTTCCATGAGGCGGGCGTATTCAGCCGACTTACCGAGGGGAAGGAAGAGCTCGAATTCTTCTTTCAGTTCGATCAACTGAAGCCGACGACCAACGCGCAGTTCTGGTGGGCGCTGGCGCTGTCGTTACCGGTCTACCTGTGGCTGCGCCGCTTTACGAGGTCTTCTGTCTTCTCGCTTGTCCTGGCAGCTGCGGCCGCCGGTTTATGCCTGGTGACGCTGTTGCGGATGGGGCTTCTGGAACACCTGCCCGACGACCAAGGCTGGTTATATTTGCGCCTTATCCCGGCCGCCTTGCTTTTCTTTGTGGCGGCAAGCTCACTGGAGCGTCTCAGGCAGCCAGCTGACTCGCGGTACTTCTATCCGATCGCCGTTTTCTTTACGTTTATTTCGTTCAGTGGTCTTGCCGCCTTTCACGAACCATATGCCCGGTGGCTCGATCGCGTTTTCCCGTGGACGCGAGGGCAGATCGAATATCTCTTTATCGCGAACGCCGGCCTCTACTTCCTGCTGCAGCTCGTCTGCAGCCGATTCTCGTCTGCCCAGATGCGTGGTGTGTCAAAAGTTTTTCGATTCGTGATTCCCACGCACGTCTTGACGTCGCTGCTGCTTCTCGGACTCGAGGCGACCTGGCGCTTCGAGGAGAGGCCCTCGGAGGCAGCCCGGCTCTGGGAAGCCAGGACCTTTGAGGCGCTGCTGCCTCTGACCGCGTCACTCTTCGTCTTTTGGAGCGTTCCGAGGCAGATGAAGAACTACCTGGGGACTGGACTCATTTTTCTGGCGATCGGAATCGTTCGTCTGCAGCAGAATTGGCTCAGGGACAGGGCTGAGTGGCCGGTTTTTCTCATCGCCCTGGGCGTAGGGGCCATGGTGCTTGCCGCGCGGTATTCCTCGATTCGAACCGCCTTGTCCCGCTGGCTGGGAAAGCTGCGCGGACACTGATTTCCAGGCAACGGGCTGCCGAGGGGAACAGAACCGCAAACGGAGCGTTTTTCGCAAAGTGCGCGGATTGAAACAGCAAGCGATGCCTGACTTGTTTGCTGGCTGCTACCGTTACAATCCGCGCACTTCGCAAAAAGCGCTCCGTTTGCGGTTCTGTGCGGCTCGGCAGCGGCTGCATCGTGCCCGGGAGCGCGATCGGGATGTCCGACTTGGAAGTCGGACATACGGCATTCTGACCATCCGGGTCGTCGAGCCGACTGGTTGCGCAAGACCCGCCTATAGACCGACTGCCTGGGGCGCTCCCCGACTTTCTCAGAGCATTGTGTAATCCTCGTCTGCATTTGTCGCTTTTTCTTTCAGGAGGAAGACGATGAAGATCCTATTTGCCGTGATTGCTACTCTTTCGCTGATGCTGCTTGCTGCATGCGGTCCGGTTGTGTCGCTTCAGCCACTCTGGGACTCCGCGCACGATGCGGACGAGGCTCGATTGATCGGCGAATGGCGAGTTGTTGATGACGAGGACTCGTTCGAGATCACCCGGGATGAGCTCGGAACGTGGGGCCTGATCTACCGCAACAAGGAAGGTGTCAGTCGTTATGACGCCCGTCTGGTGCGGCTGGGAGACGATCTCTACGTGGATCTTTCCCCCCGGAAAACCACGCTCGAGGAGGCCTCCCGTGCCCAGGCGTATCTGCCGATCATCCCGGCCCATTTCTTTGTGCGGATGCGGTTTGCAGGCGATCGCCTGCGGATCGGCTTGGCTGAGGGGGAGAAGGTCGAGGAGTTGATGAAGTCGAACCCGAGCGCCTACGGCTTTCAGAAAGCCGGCGACAATCTGGTTTTGACCGGCTCAACCGAGGAGCTTCAGAAATTGGTCCTGGAACTGAGCAAGGCCGATGTCTGGGATGAATCGGAGTGCGTGAGGAAGTAGGCATCAAGGAAAGGCCGCCTCCGGGAGGGGGTATCTGCCCGCCCTTGCAGGTACCAGATCTAGGTTATCATTCCAGTCTTTGATATGGAGTTGTTCGACAGTTACAACAGGGCGATGCCCAGGCGATCGTGCCTGCGACGCATCTTGATCGCTTCCGGACTGCTGGTCACCGGGGTCGCTTTCACCCGTGTCCCCCGTTTGTTACCGCTGGTGCTTCGGGACGTCGGAAGACCCATCATCCCCGCCCCTCGCCGGCCCGACGTTGCTTCGTGGGGCTCGGCGGGGGTCTTCGGCACGTGGGTGGGTCACAGCACGGTGCTTTTGCGCATTGACGGGTTCACCATCCTTACCGACCCGGTCTTCAGCGACCGCATCGGAATCAGCTTCGTCGGTGTCGCGCTCGGAGTAAAGCGCGCCGTTGCCCCGGCGCTCACGCTGGAGCAGCTTCCCAGGATAGACCTGGTGCTCTTGTCGCATGCTCATTTCGATCATTTTGACCGCCCTTCGCTTGCCGCGCTGGCGACGAAGGCGACAACGGTTGTTACGGCGACGAGCACACGCGATCTTCTCGACGTCGACGGCTACAAGCAGGTGCACGAACTGGCCTGGGACAAGAGCGTCCAGGTGGGACCGGTTCGGGTGCGCGCCTTCGAGACAGAACACTGGGGTGCCCGGATGGGCTCGGATCGTCACCGTGGACACAACGCTTACGTGGTTGAGAGCGACCGGCGGCGCTTTGTCTTCGCCGGGGACACGGCTTATTCCGCAAATTTCCGGGGGATACCCGGTCCAGTGGACCTGATTGCAGTACCGATCGGCTGCTACAACCCGTGGATTAACTCCCACTGCACGCCCGAGCAAGCGTGGGAGATGTGTGAGGATGCAGGTGCGGAAAGGATTATCCCGATCCACCACCAAACCTTCGTGCTCAGCAAAGAACCGCTGGGAGAGCCGATTGCTCGCTTCAAGCGCGCGGCAGGCTCAGAGGCACGGCGGGTCCTGACCACCTCCATCGGCGAGGAATTTCATTTCTGAGAGTGGGCTGTGGCAACCGGCTCTTTTGTAGGTCCGACTTCCAAGTCGGACATTGCCTTGTTCGGGCTGGGCTGTAACAGGGACGAAAAGGCAGTGTCCGACTTGGAAGTCGGACCTACGAGAAGCGGCTGCCGCGCCCCTTGTTTCTCGCCTTTTGTGATCTTCACGTCTCTGAATACGACCGGTTCGCTTCTGGCTGGGTCGTGTGAGCAGGTCAAAGTGGAACCTGCGCGCCCAGAGCCGTAGAATCAGAAGTACTTGGCAGGCAGCGTTTATTCTCTTAACGACAGACTGGCGGTCGTAACCGGAGGAGGGAGCGGTCTCGGTCTCGCCATCGCGCGCGCAATCGTCGATGCGGGCGGTCGAGTCGTGATTACCGGCCGCCGGCAAGATGTATTGCGACAGGCTAGCGAGTCGCTGGGTTCCTCGGCGGCATACCTCTGCCACGATTTATCGCATCTCGAGACTCTGCCCTGGCTGGTTTCGACCATCGAGGGCTCGCACGGCGCCATCGACATCCTGGTCAACAACTCGGGAATCCACCAGAAGAAGGAACTGCACGAAGTCACCAACGAAGATTTTCATAGAGTGATCCGGTTGAACCAGGAGGCCGTTTTCGCGCTGACGCGGGAGGTGACGCGGCCGATGGTCGTTCGTGGCCATGGCGTGATTATCATGATCAGCTCAATGGCGTCCCGGTATGGGATTCCAAAGGTCGTTGCCTATTCGGCTACCAAGGCAGCCGTAGAAGGGATGACCCGCGCGTTAGCCGTGGAATTGTCCCCGCGCGGCATCCGGGTCAATTGCATCGCGCCCGGCTTCATCGAAACTCCGATGTCAGCCCGGGCGCTCGATCAGGATCCGGAAAGAAAAAGGCGCGTGCTCGAGAGAACTCCTCTCGGGACGCTCGGCCGGCCCGAGGATATAGGTCACGCGGCCGTATTCCTGGCTTCCGACGCCGCTCGCTTCATAACCGGCGTGGTTCTCCCGGTGGACGGGGGTAACTCGATCGGGTTCTAATTCTTCGTCGCTATGAAAATCACCGACGCGAAGGTCTTCGTATCCAGCCCGAGTCGTAATTTCGTGACCCTGAAACTAATCACCGACGAAGGCATCCATGGCCTCGGCGACGCCACGCTTAACGGCCGCGAAAAGGCCGTCGTTGCCTACCTCCAGGATCACCTGGTGCCGTGCCTGATAGACCGGGACCCGTTTCAGAGCGAGGACATCTGGCAGTATTTCTATCGCGGGTCGTACTGGCGGCGTGGACCCGTGACGATGACCGCCATTGCCGCTATCGACATGGCCCTCTGGGACCTCAAAGCGAAATCGCTCAATGTCCCTCTCTACCAGCTTCTCGGCGGTAAGAGCAGGGCGAGTGTTCAGGTTTACTGCCATGCGACTGGGGCAGACATCGAGGCAGCGGTGGACGACGTAGGCCGGCACATCGAACAGGGTTACCGGGCTATCCGGGTCCAGTCAGGCGTGCCGGGAATCGCGGCAACCTACGGAGTGGGGAAGCAGGGGCGCAAGTACGAACCGGCACAGGAGGGAATGCCCGAAGAGTGTGTCTGGTCCACGTCGAAGTATCTGGCGCACGTCCCTCAGCTTTTCAGGCGTCTTCGCGATGTGTACGGAGATCGGATCGAGTTGCTTCACGACGCGCACCATCGCCTGACACCTATCGAGGCGGCGCGGCTGGGCAAGGACCTGGAGCCCTTCCGCCTTCTCTGGCTCGAAGACCCGGTGAGCGCCGAACTGCAGGAAGGATTTCGCCTGATCCGCCGGCACACCGTCACTCCCCTGGCTGTCGGCGAAGTCTTCAACTCGGTCCACGATTGCCTGACGCTGATCACCGAACAGTTGGTCGACTACATTCGAATGACGGTGGTCCATGGCGGTGGCATCACGCCGATCATGAAACTTGCCCACCTGGCCGAACCATATCATGTCCGGACCGGCTTCCACGGCGCTACCGATTTGTCGCCGATCACGATGGCTGCGGCACTGCACGTGAATACGGCGATCAACAATTTCGGGATCCAGGAGCACATGCCCCATGATCCCCTTGTCGACCCGGTCTTTCGGCATGGTTACACCTACGAGGCGGGTTCGATGCTCCCGGGTGAGGAGCCGGGATTGGGAGTCGAGTACGACGAGGCGCTCGCCGCCCAGTATCCGTACCGGTCGGCCTACCTTCCCGTGAACCGCAGGGAAGACGGAACGCTCTGGAATTGGTGAACGGGAGACGATTTCGGGGACATAATACTTAATTCCCAACCCGTTTCCACTGGCTCCCCGTTAGCAAAAGAATTAAGTTTTGTGTCCCCGAAATCTGGCGACTACTGCCACCCCCAACTCGGTCGTGCGTTCAATTCCACTGCCCAGCGTGACAATCAGCAGCAGACAACCGAGCAGCGCGCCCGCGACGGGAACCAGGAGCCCGACGATCACGATGAGGCCTGCCACCGCCCACGCTTTCCAGCCTTGCTGCCCGACCACCCGCCGGCCCAACAACCAGAGAATGCCCGCGTAGCCGAACAGCATCATCGCAAGGACCAACCCGAGCAGGAGCCAAACGGCGATCGTACGGAAAATCCCCTCGGCGTCCAATTGTTCTTCCGCGAACCCAAACAGGATCCAGCCTGCCAGTCCGAGCAGCAGAATGAGCCATGGCCGCCGCACGAATTCGTCGGAGATGCGTGCGGACTCACCCGAACGGACGATCGCGGCTGCAGCCATCGTGACAAGCAGCATGAAACAGATGAGTGTGAGCACACCGATCGGGTGGAAGCTTCTTTGTCCGGGGAGATGAAAATAGGGCACGGTGAGGAAGTCGGCGGGTGGTTTTGCCCGGCTGGTTGTCTCCAGCGATCCGCCTACGGCGATCAGATCCCCGTCGGTCTGGGCTCCGGACAGTACGGTTACCCGTCCGCCGGCGGCGATTACGTCTCCAGTGACGCTCCCCGACACTTCAATATCCCCGCCGACCGCAATGACGTCTCCGGTGACCGTTCCCTGGACCGTCACGGAGCACAGGATGCAGATGACGTCTCCGGGCGAAGTTCGGTCTTTCTGCACGACGACGCTTCGGAGGAATCTCGTTTCTTCGTCGTCTGCGCCTTGTGCCAACCCAAACAGGAAGAAACATGAGGCGATCAAGAAACCGGCCATATGACGCATGATTATTCAGATGGACGAGTTCTGAACCGGCAAGCTGAAGCGCTCGCCATTCTGAAGCAGCCGGTACGACTGCCCGATGGCAGTGGCGCTGCGCACGAATTCATCCGGACGAACGGTGTTGAACTCGAACATGTCGTAATGACAGGGGATCACGACACCTGCGCCGATGTCCCTGGCCAGTTGTGCCGCTTCAGTTCCGGTCAGGTTCCCCGCTACTCCCCGGCCACGCCCGTTAATTGGCAAGAGGGCGATGTCGATCTTCCAACGCGTGAGGTTTTCAACCATAGAGTCATACCTGACCGTGTCGCCGCTGTGATAGATCGTCCAAGGCCCGGCCCGGACCACGAGCCCGACGTGTCTCGGTCTTCCGACGTGGTCGACTTCCACCGTCTCGTGCGCCGATGGTACGGCGTTAATCTCAAAGCCCGCAAGACGCAAGGGAGTTCCTGTCTCAATCGGATCGAGACGGCCGGCGGGCAGCTGAAGGCGGTTTGCCGCAAACTCCAGGTTGGCGGCCGGTACAATCAAACGAATTGCGGGGTTTGCCTGGATCAAAGGACCCAGTGTTTCTCCGTCAAGATGGTCCGTGTGGTTGTGGCTCGACGTGACCACATGGACGAAGGTCAGGCGGTCAGGAGCGATGACTCGCTCGGTCATCCGTATGTGAGGCTTGTCCGTCGCGGCGTATTTTGCCGTCAACGAGTCAGACAGGTAGGGATCGAGCAGGATATGGGAGCCGTTCCACTGGACCAGGAATCCGCTCTGGCCGAGCCACCAGAGGTGTAGCTGGGCAGGCTCTCGCGCTGTTTTCTGAACATCCGCGAGAAACGCTTCGTCTTGAAGCAGCGGTTTGATCATAGTCCCAGCTCCTGGCGGACGATTTGGACACCTGCCACCATATTGGCGAGCTTCCGGCTGGCCGCCCATCGCGCGGTTTGACTCAATCCGCAATCGGGCGCGATGGACAGCCGCTCTGCCGGGACGTGGCACAAACAGGCGCGGACTCTTTCGGCGATGTCTTGTGGACTCTCGATGTAGTAGCTCTTGACATCAATGACACCGGCCGCAACCCGCTTCACTTCCGCAATGTCGCGAATGATTTCGAGCTCGGCGAATTCCCGGCTGGCCATTTCCAGGTGGATTTCGTCGACCGACAGCCCGAGAAAATCGGGAAACATCGGAGCGTAACGTCTTTTCCCGACGGCTCGTCCTTTATAGTTGCCAAAGCACAGATGCGTCGACAGGAGGCAGCGGCCGACAACCGGTTCGACGGTTCGGTTGAAAATGTCGACGAAGCGTTCGATGTTCTCCGGGCTCGCGTAACAGCTCATGGACGGTTCGTCGACGGTAATTTCCAGACAGCCGTTCGCCACCACTTCCTCCAGTTCGTGGCGGACAATGGGCAGGAGCGCTTCGGTCACGGCCCAGCGGTCCGGATACTGCGCATTCGAAAGGATCCGGCCGCTCAACGTATAGGGTCCCGGGACGCTTACTTTCAGGACATGTCCGGGCGGCGCGAGCGCCTGTAACCTCCGATATTCGCCGACCACCCCGAGGCCGTCGGGCGCCTCGAGAGTCGCCACAATCGGGTGTTTCCCCCGTTGGTCGTGGCCCGGAGGACCATAGGCACGGCGGGGTTTCTCTGGAGGACCGAGTCCCCGGAGGTGCCCGTAAAATGAAAGGTTGAAGTCCAGGCGGGTTTGTTCGCCGTCTGTGATCACGTCGAGCCCGGCCCTGACCTGGTCGTGAATCGCAACGATCACCGCGTCGTCCTGTAATTCGGCGATCTCATCTGTGCCGAAACGGTCGAGCTGCTGCATTGCGAGCTCGAGCCAGGATGGAAAAGGGTAGCTGCCGACGACGGTTGTGCGCAGTGGCGGCGCCTCGATCATTGGTTATCTCCCGCGATCAGTATTGCCTGGTTGACTAAAGCACCTTCTCCACGATGCGGCCGCTGGTTTTCTGCCTGAGGATCAACTTCTCTCGCCCGTCGGGGAGGCGCTCGGACTTGATCAGATCGTGGAGCTCGTCGTACTCCCGGCTCTCTGTCGCGGTTTCCTCGTGCTGCAGTCCGCGCCAGTCTTCAATCTCCACCGGTTCCCACTTCTTCGATTTCACGGACCGATAGGCAGCGTCCATGATGCAGTTGACGATATAACCATCGTAGAACGTCTCAAGCGGAGAACGTCCTCCGTCCAAAGCGTTCAGCATATCGGTCAACATGTCGCGGTAGCCGAGGGCTCCCACCTCGTCTCCGACGGGGAAGAGCCAACCTCGTTCCCCCTCGAGTTTTTCCGCAACGTAGCCTTGTGGGCCCGTGGCGCTGAACATCTCAATTCCCGTCCTCAGCCAGTGATTGAGCCAGATCGTGCCTTCGGTGCCCGATACTTCGTCTCGCAGGTCCATCCCGCCTCGAAAAGCCCAGCTGACCTCGAACTGCCCGACGGCCCCGTTGGCGTATCGAACCAGGCCGACCGCGCTGTCCTCGGCCCGAATCGGGTGCACCTGCGTGTCGGCCCAGCATACGACTTCGAGCGGTCGGACATCCTTGCCGATAAATGTGCGGCCGATCTCGATGCAGTGACAGCCCATGTCGATGATCGCTCCACCGCCCGAGACCTCCGGGTTCCAAAACCAGTCGCTGTGGGGCCCAGGGTGCGTCTCGCGGGATCTTGTCCAGAGAACCCTGCCGATCGCCCCGGATTTCACGGACTGCACGGCCTTAAGCGTTTTCGGAGTATAAACCAGGTCTTCCAGGTACCCGCCGAACAGCCCGGCCTTCTCTATGGCGCGCAGCATTGACTTGGCTTCTTCGCCTGTTCTGGCCAGCGGTTTCGTGCAAAGGACGGGCTTACCCGCGTCCACCGCCAGCAACGTCGCCTGGAGGTGCTGATCGTTGGGCAACCCGATGATCACGAGGTCCGTGTCCGGATGCCGGACCGCTTCTTCGAGATCGGCCGTCCACACGGGGATTCCGTGTTTGGCCGCGAAATCACGGGCCCGTTCAGGCGTTCTCGAGTAAACGACCTGCACCCTGTCGCGACTGCGGGCATCGTGCAGAGCCATGGTGTAGAACAAACCGATCAACCCGCTGCCTAGCATGGTTATTCGCACGCTGTGCCTCCAGGAAGAACTGCGCACTGCGCACTGCCCACTGCCCACTGACCACTGACAACTGACGACTGCCTACTGACAACTGACGACTGAGAAGGTGTGAAAGAATCGGGAGACGAAGCGAATGTACGTTTTCGACCCCAAAGGGGTCGCGTAGCAAAGCCCAGGGTTGGCCGCGTTGTCTGCGGCCTACCCTGGGTGACCAGGGAGTGGTTCCCAACCCTGAAAGGGTTGCGTATGTAGACGGATACGCAACCCCTTCAGGGTTGGAATCTTTGACGGGCCGCCACCCAGGGTAGGCCGCAAACAACGCGGCCAACCCTGGGCTTTGCTAGGCGACCCCCTTGGGGTCGAGATGCGGTCTCACGATTTTTTCACACCTTCTGACGACTGACGACTGACAACTGACAACTAACTACTGACCATGAACCACTGGGTCACCATGCCTCAGCCGGTCAGCCGGTCAGCCGGTCAGCCGGCAGTGGGCAGTGCGCAGTGCGCAGTCGCTTCAGTCGTCATTTGTCAGCCGGTCAGTGGCTTCGAATCTTCTCCATCACGAACTGCTGCTTCTCGGCGCGCTTGTGCACGCCTTTTCGGATGGCGATCAGCTCGGCCACAACCGCGACGGCTATCTCCTCCGGCGTCTCGGACCCGATTTCCAGTCCGATGGGCGCATAAAGGTTTTGAAACTCCTCCGGTGCCCAGCCTTTATCCAGGAGGCTCTGGACGGTCATGACGATCTTGCGCCGGCTTCCGATCATTCCAACATAGCGCGCGCTTGTTCGGACCGCCTTGCCGAGGCAGGTCTGGTCGTGGCGATGGCCGCGTGTGACCATCAGGATGAAGCTCTCGGGGTTGACGCGCAGGTCATCCAGCGGGGTATCAAACGACCGGCAGAGCACCTCAACGTCGGGTGAAAACCGTGCGGGGTCGGCGAATGATGAGCGATCGTCTACCACGCTCACATCAAAGCCGACGGTCGTGGCCAGGTCGGCGATGGCAATGCCAACGTGCCCGGCGCCAAAAATCACGAGCCGGGGGTCGGGAAGAATTGGTTCCACGAATACCTCCACGATTCCGCCGCAAATGAAGCCTTCTTTTTCCGCGTCTTCGTTTGTCAGCTCGTATTTAAGGAGACGCGGCTGCCCGCTCGCCATCGCTTCCTGGGCTTTGACACAGACATCACCCTCAACCCCGCCTCCGCCGACGGTTCCGATGATGCTGCCGTCGGAGAACACCAACATCTTGGCTGTATCCTTGCGAGGCGTGCTGCCGGACTGGCTGACAACAGTAGCAAGGGCGACTCTCTGCCCTTCGGTTCGGGCCCTGCCAATCTCGGTATAGATATCCCGCCGTCGGGTCCGATTATCGCGGTTCATCCGGATCTACCCTCCGTCTTTTCCCGCCGTACGGCGGTTCAGATGACTCTTACGAAAACCGTAGGCGATGTAGATGAGCAACCCTGCTGCCATCCAGACGAAGAGTCGCCACCAGGTTACCGCGGGAAGGCTCCACATGAGGTAGACGCACGCGACCACGCCGAGGATCGGCACCACTGGGAATCCCGGGACTTTGAAAGGCCGCTTGATATCGGGCCGTGTGTAACGTAGGACCAGGACACCTCCACAGACGATAGCAAAGGCAAGGAGCGTTCCGATGCTCACGAGATGGCCGAGCTCGTGGATTGGCGTCAGCCCGGCGACGACTGCGACCACCACGCCGGTAATGGCGGTCGTAATGTAAGGCGTTCTGAAGCGGGGGTGCACTTTGCTCACGACTTCGGGCAAAAGACCGTCCTTGGACATGCAGTAGAAAACACGCGGCTGTCCGAGGAGCATTACGAGGATCACGGAGGTGATCCCGGCTATGGCGCCGAGTGAAACGAAGACCGAGAGCCAAGGCATATCGAGTGTCCGAATAGCGAGCGCAATCGGAGCCGGAACGCCCAGTTCTGTGTAGTAGACCACTCCGGTCATCACCGCCGCTGTGGCCAGGTACAGGACAGTGCAAATCACGAGAGATACCAGAATCCCGATGGGCATGTCCTTTTGTGGGTTGCGCGCTTCCTGGGCGGTCGTACTTACCGCATCGAAACCTATGTAGGCAAAGAAGATAACGCCGGCACCGGTCACCATTCCCGAGGCACCAAAAGGCATGAATGGCTGCCAGTTGACGGTTTTGACAAAAGGAGCTGCTACGGCGAGGAACAGCAGGACAACTCCCACCTTGATGATGACGATCGTCGCATTCACATTCGCCGATTCCTTGATTCCGATGATCAAGATCGCGGTGAGGATGAGACAGATGGCCGTCGCGGGGATGTTGAAGACTCCCGCCGGCTCGCTCCATGGCGATGCTGACCATTTTGCCGGGATCTCGACTCCCAGGCTCCGAAATATCTCCACGAAATACCCTGACCATCCTATGGCGACCGTTGACGCGGCCAGAGAATATTCGAGGATCAGGTCCCAGCCGATAATCCAGGCGAAGAGTTCCCCCATCGTTGCATACGCGTAAGTGTACGCGGAGCCGGACACCGGGATCATCGAGGCAAACTCGCTGTAGCAGAGCCCGGCGAACACGCAGGCGGTGCCGGCCAGAACGAAGGAGAGGATGATCGAGGGGCCAGCGTGTTCGGCAGCAGCCGTCCCGGTGATCACGAAGATTCCGGCGCCAATGATCGCGCCGATCCCCAAGGTCGTCAGCTGGACCGGTCCGAGCGTCCGCTTGAGTGTCACCCCGGAATCCGCTTCTCGCAGGATCTCCTCTACTGGCTTCGTCTGAAATAGCCGTTTTAGCATCGACTTGAATCCTCCGTCCTCGGGTTCGTCCTTTAACTGAGCCACAAAAAAGCATTGCACCAAAAAGCGTTTCACGAGAAGACCCTTTGGTGAAATGTTTTCTGGTGCAGTTGCTTTTTTGTGACTTGGTGGTAAGAAGTACTCGCTTTCAGTCTCTATCCCGGTCGTCCGTCCTTTGGTTCTCTTTCAGGATATATGTCGGCTTGCCTTGGGACTCGTGATAAGTGCGGATAATCAGTTCGGCGACGAGCCCGAACAGGATGAACTGGATGCCGACTATGAAGAAGAATATCGACAGAAGCAGAAGCGGGTTTCGATGGGCTTTGACGGCCCAGAAGTACTTCTGATAAAGCGTTGCAGCGCCCAACAGAACTCCGCCGGCGAAAGACAGAAACCCGAGACCACCGAACAGATACATGGGCTTCGTTGAGAAGCTGCCCAGGAACTTGATCGTGATCAGGTCGAGTAACACTTTGACGGTCCGGAAGATGCCGTACTTCGAACGTCCGAACTTCCTGGGATGATGCCGGACCGGGATCTCGATCACCCTGGCGCCCGCCCAGGAAGCGTAGATCGGTATGAAGCGGTGCATCTCCCCATAAAGACGGATGTGCTTGACCACGTCTCGCCGGTAGGCCTTGAGGGTGCACCCGTAATCGTGCAGCCGGACGCCGCTGATCAGGCTGATCAGCCAATTGGCCAGGTGCGACGGGAAGACGCGGGTCAGCCAGGGATCCTGCCGATCCTTTCGCCAGCAGCTGACCACGTCGTAGCCTTCGGCCATCACCTCGAGGATCCGGGGGATGTCCTCGGGGTCATTCTGCAGGTCGGCGTCGAGCGGAATGATTACCTCGCCACGCGCGTGTGAGAACCCGGCCGACATGGCCGCTGTCTGGCCGAAATTGCGGACAAATTCGAGGACAATCACCGCCGGATCCGCCTGCTCGAGGTCGCGCAGGATGCGCGTGCTACCGTCCAGGCTCCCGTCATCGACGAACAGGATCTCGTAGGGGCGCCCGAGCCGGTCGAGGGCTTTCTTCAGTTTCTCGTACAGCGGCTGAAGATTTTCCCGCTCGTTGAAAACCGGCACGACGATTGAAACATCAGGTGCCGTTCCGTGAGGCTGGCTGATTGGTGATGAGGTAGATGGAACGGGTCCAGAGGCTGGGCTTGTTTGGATTTCCGCCACGTTTGAAACCTTCAAGGAAAATACGGGCCGTAGTATATAACTTCGGTCGCCTATCCACAATTTGCAGGGGTTTGCCGACCACTTCAGTCAGGCGAGCATAGTCCGGCTCGGCTACGAGCAGGTAAACCGGTCTATTTGAACGGAGATGCGCAACCGCCTCCTCCAGGTCATAAATCTCGAGAATGGGACGATCGAGATAGAAGGCCAGGCTCGGAGCCGTGTAGCCGAAGTAACCGGCGGTGAAATCCCGCCCGATTCCTCGCTCGTTCGCGTCTCGCTTGATCAGCTCGGCCAGTGGCGCGACGGGTTTGTACAGCTCAAATCTGGTCAGGTACAGGCCGAAACCACTTGCGAAAAAGCCGGCCAGCAAAATTGCAGCCGGCAACGGCCGGCGGCCAATCAACAAGACTCCGGACAAAGCACAGAATAGCGGAGGTACAAAGGCGAGCGAAAAGCTGCCGAAGATCTGCTGCCCAAATACATAGAGAACAACGCCGGCGGCCACGAGCAACACCCCGGTTGAGATGGCGGCTATTTGCCCGGGTCTCCGTTCGCTCCAGTGGATCCCGAGCAGAAGCGCCGCGGCCGGATATGCAGGCAGGATGTAGTACTCCTGCTTGTTCAGGGATAAGGAGAAGAAAAGCAGGTAACCGGCCAGCCAGATCCAGGCGGGGACAGTGGCATGTCGTGCCGCCGTTGCCGGCCAGGAGCGGCTCCGGCTCAGCCACCAGGGCAGCGAGGCAAGCAGCAGCAATGACCACGGAAAGGAATCACCGACGAAGACGCCGAGGTAGTAAAGTGGTCCTCGCGAAGGACCGTATGTCAGGTACCCGTATCGACCGAGATTTTCTTGGAGAAAGAAATCGAGGACTGGCCTGGGGCCCAGCCGGATCGCAAGTGCGACGAACCATGAT
This sequence comes from uncultured Acidobacteriota bacterium, assembly GCA_964421755.1. GTDB lineage: Bacteria > Acidobacteriota > UBA6911 > RPQK01 > RPQK01 > CAVUUN01. The sequence continues at coordinate 23,812 of CAYQYP010000234.1, read as the reverse complement.
GAGGCAACGAGTACGAAACACAGGATGCCGGGCAACCATGGAACGGTCCTCAGTACCGTCCAACGCCGACAAAAAAGAGCAGACATCAGGAGCAGAAACACGGGCAACAGCGCGACCGGGCCCTTCGACAGAAAACCGAGCCCGAGGAAGAGGCAGGCGACAAGGAAGTCCCCCGTCCTCCTGTCCCGGAGCCATCGGACCAGGAACCATACCGCAGCCAGCATGCAGAAGAGCATGAGGACGTCGATCAGCAGGCGTTTCGCCAGGATCTGAAACCGGAAGGTGGTTGTGAAAATCGCGGCGACGAGCAAGGCATACCGGTCGAATAGAAGCGCCTTGGCGATGCCGTACAGAAAGAGCACGCTCGCATAAGCGGCAATCGCGAGCGTCAGACGCTCCCAGAAGAGGGAAACTCCGAAGAGCCTGTAAAGCAGTCCGACAATCCAATACGAGAGCGGGGGCTTGTTCAGACGCGGCTCGCCGTTGAAGTAGGGCACGAGCCAGTCACCCCTTTGGATCATCTCCCGCGGCGTCTGTACGTAAAACGCCTCGTTGGCGTCCCAGACCGAGGAATCATCCAGGGCTGTGAAAAAAGGGATGGCCAGGAGGAGAAGCACGAGCCATCTGGTTCCAGCTTTGAGATCTCCGTGTATCTCTCTCAGAATAGCCTCTTTTGCAATTCCTCCATGACGTCCGCGGAGCTCCGCGCACGGCTCTTGCCGGAAAGGTCCATGTCCTTGCGCTCAAGTTTGGCGAGTATTTCCCGCGCCCGCTCCAACACCGGCGACGGCATCCCGGCGAGCCTCGCCACTTCGATACCGTAGCTCTTGCTCGCCACACCGGGAAGCACTTTATGGAAAAAGATGATCTGGTGTCCCGATTCCCGGATCGTGACGCAGTAGTTCTTAACGCAGGCATACAGACGGTCGAGCTTCGTCAGCTCCTGGTAGTGCGTCGCGAACAACGTGCGCGCTTTCCGCTGCGTTTCGGTGACCAGGAACTCCGCAACGGACCACGCCAACGAGAGGCCGTCAAACGTTGCCGTTCCGCGGCCTACTTCGTCGAGCAGTATCAGGCTCCGACTCGTGGCCGTATTCAAGATATTGGCGGTTTCGATCATCTCCACCATGAAGGTGGAACGGCCCCGTGCCAGGTTGTCGCTCGCTCCGACCCTGGTATAGACCCTATCCACCAGGCCGATTCGCGCCTCTTCGGCCGGGACGAGCGACCCCATCTGGGCCATGATGACGATCAGTGCATTCTGTCGCAGGTAGGTGCTCTTGCCGCCCATGTTCGGCCCGGTCAGGATCAGCATCTGGTCGGTCGTGGTATTGCAGAACAAGTCGTTCGGGACAAAGGGCTCGCCCCCTTGCAATTCGACGACCGGATGGCGTCCGCCGCGAATCTGGATCGCCTCGGTCGAATCAAGCACCGGACGGACATAGCGGTTTCGGCGACCCACCTCGGCCAGCGCAAGAAGCACGTCGACCCGGGCGAGGAAGTGTGCGACAGACTGAATACGGGCCGCCTGGTCGCCGACGGCGCGTCGTATCTTCAGGAACAGGTCTTTCTCGATCTCGAGGATCCGCTCCTCGGCATTCAGCACCTGGTCCTCGTACTCCTTCAGTTCGGGCGTAATGAAGCGCTCGGCGCCTACCAGTGTCTGCTTTCGGATGTAGTCGTCGGGCACCGCGTGCAGGTGGGACTTGGTCACTTCTATGAAGTAGCCGAAAACCTTGTTGTAACGGACCTTGAGGGACGGTATGCCGGTCCGTTGCCGCTCCTTCGTCTCGAGAGAGGCGATGAATGACTTTCCGGACCCGGAGATCTTACGAAGCCGGTCGAGTTCTTCGCTGTACCCGGTTCGGATGATTCCTCCGTCGTTCAGCGTGACGGGCGCGTCCTCGTCAATCGATTGCTGCAGCAGGGAAACGACATCGCTCAGCAAGTCGAGTGGTGATGAAAGCAGGCTGGCCCGGCAGTCGGCGAGGTGAGTCTGAAGCTCGGGGAGTGCGGCCAGCGAATCGCGGAGTGCCAACAGGTCTCGCGCATTCGCGGTTTCGAGCACGACCCGGCTAAGCAGCCTCTCCACGTCATGGATCGCCTTGAGCACTTTGCCGAGCCGGTCCATCTTGACCAACGAGCTCTTCAGTTCCTCGATCGAATCGAGTCGCTCGTTGATAACTCCAAGGTCCAGACTCGGACGAAGCAGCCAGCTACGCAGGAGCCGGGCGCCCATGCCGGTCTTGGTCGAGTCGAGGACCGAGAGCAGAGTCCACTGCCGCGAGCCATCGTTCGTCCTCAACAGCTCGAGATTGCGAACAGTGGCCTCGTCGAGTTTCATGTAGTCGGACAACTCGAACAACCGAACGCTGAGCACGTGGCCGAGCTGGGAGCGTTGCGTCTGCTTGACGTAGCTCATCAACGCACCGGCTGCCGCAATGCCCGCCTGTTGTCCATCCAGCCCGAAACCTTCCAGTGTGGATACCTTGAAGTGATCAAGGAGCAGCCGCCGGGAATAATCCAGATTGAAGCTCCAGTCGGGCTGGCCGGTCAGTACCGTATTTGCGCGCAAGTCGTTCGGATACCAGCGCTCCAGGGCCGACCGGTCACCTTCGGCTACGACCAACTCCCGCGGATTGAAGTGAGACAGCACCTGCAGCATCTGCTCGCGGGCTTGATCGCCTGCGAACTCCGTTATCCAGAATTCGCCGGTCGACACATCCAGGAAGGAGGCGCCGACCCGCTCTTCGGCCGATTCGAGCAGGGCGCCGATGAAGTTGTTTTCGCTCGATTCAAGAATCGCGTCTTCGACCGCCGTTCCAGGGGTCACGATTCGGGTAATCTCCCGGCGGACAAGGCCTTTCGCCTGCTTCGGATCCTCGACCTGTTCGCAGATCGCGACCCGATATCCTTTCTTTATGAGCCTGCTCAGATAACCGTTGATCGCGTGATAGGGGACGCCGCACATCGGGATCGGTTTCCCGCTGCGGTCGGTGTGCCGGGAGGTCAAGGTGATTTCAAGTTCGCGGCTGCCGACGACAGCATCCTCGAAGAACATCTCATAGAAGTCGCCCAGTCGGAACAACAACAGGACGTCCGGATTCTCGCGCTTGATTTCGTGGTACTGCCGCATCATCGGCGTGAGGTTATCCATGGCGGTACTTTAACAAAAAGCACTGAAAAAGCGAGACAAGGAGACGAGGAGACAAGGAGACAAGGAGACAGGGAGGGGGACCTGCACCCCATCGCTGAGACAAAGAAATTAGGGACAAAGAAGTCAAACCGCACACTGGAATACTGATCGTAACTGACTGAGGATACAGCCACGCAGGGAAGACTCAGGGCCGCCGGACATCGTCTTGAGCGTGGACATCTTGTCTTGGAGCGCGGACGTCCCGTCCGCACTGGGTTCGCGGACGTCTCGTCCGCGCGGCGGGCAGCCTGCCCGCCGCTGCCGTTGTCTTGGCTTTTCGGAAGCTATCGAGCCCCGGTTAACGCCGGGCGGGACGCCCGGCGCGCGGGCAAGATGCCCGCGATCCCAGTGCGGACGGGACGTCCGCGCTCCAAGACGGGACGTCCGCGCTCCAAGACGGGACGTCCGCGCTCCGCGGGTCTCCTTGTCTCCCTGTCTCCCTGTCTCCTTGTCTTGCTTGTCAGATCTGGTGAAGGAAGAACTTGCGACAGCCCGCTTCGATCAGAAGGTGGAACGCATAGGCCGCAAACCCGATTCCTATACCCGCGAGGATGAACAGACCGTACGTGTTTCGTCCCAGCTCAAACAGAGCGTCGGCGATGCCGCCGGCCTGTTGAGCGTTGTGCGACCAGGCCGCGCGCAGCAGGAGAACGCCAATAACCGCAAAGACCACGGCTCGCGCTGCAAAGCCGATCCTTCCGATACGAACCGTCCAATCCCGCTCGGTCGCGGAGAACCGATGAAGCTTCAAGTTGTCGCAGAATTTCGCAGTGAGGGACTGGTACAACTGAGCGATCCCCACGCCGAATACGATCAGAGCAAGCAGGACTACCACGTATTCTCCCTTTTCATAGCTGAGGATCTCAGCCGTCCAGCCCTCCGCGCTGTCGCTCTTACCGATTGCTTCGCCAACTGCCAGCTGAAACGAGGCCAGACCGAGAGCCCCGTAGCCTATCGCGCTGGCGGTGTAAGCTGCCCTGAGGATGATCCCGCGGAAGCCGTTTCCCTTGCGCTCGGGATCAAAGACGGTCTCCACGATACGCCACGTCGAATATCCGAACAGACCAATCGCGATCAAACCGAGGAGAATCTCGCCGAAAGGCTGGTGTCCCAGCGTGGTCAGAACCTCGTAGGGGTCCGTGATTTCCTTGCGGTACTCGATCGCCGCCCGGAGGATCAGGAGCCCGAGGCAGGCGTAAACGACTCCTTTGGCGACAAATCCGAATCGAGCGAACCGTTCCACCCAGGGGCCTGCCTTACGAACGGCGTCTTTTACCTGCTCTTTTGCTTCTCCCAATTGTTGGTTGTTCATGCGGTGAATCAGATGAAAGGCCACAAAGACGCGACCGTTGGACTATTACATTCAGTCTACCATCCGTTCGTCCGAACGGTGGAGCGGTCGCCGCCCCTCTAAAGCCCTTTCCCAAAACCTGTGGGCTCAGGGTACAATCCGCACCGATGACAAAAAGTGTCTCCCGCCGCGCTTTTCTGGCAGCGGCGACGGTTGGCGCGGTCGGCGCCCGCTCCCTTTACGGCCAAGCGGGTGCACTGCCGACCTCTCCCGTCGCGATAGCCCGCTGCAGACGCTACGACTTCGCCACCGTAAAGGCGTCGCTGGCCACGATGTTTGACCAACTGGGCGGGATCGGCGGTCTTGTGCGCGGCAAGACCGTTTCGGTGAAGATCAACGTAACCGGTGGATGGCACGTCCCCGTTTATACGCTCTCTCCGGTTGAAACCGTGTACACCCATCCGATTGTCGTCCTGGCGGCGTGTTCGCTGTTCTACGAGGCGGGGGCCGGTCGGATCATCATCTGCGAGAGCTTGTACTCGACGGACGAGGTCCGAGCCTCCTATTCCGCTTCGGGGTACGACCTGAATGTCTTTGCATCCACCGTCCCTGTCCTCGAATGGGAGAACACCCGCAACCGCGGTACCGGGGGCGAGTACCGAGAGCTTCCGGTGGGAGCAGACGCCTATCTCTACCAATCCATCCAAGTGAATCATCGGTATGTCGATACCGACGTCATGGTGTCGATCCCCAAAATGAAGAACCACGATATCGCCGGTGTCACGCTCGCCATGAAAAACCTGTTCGGCACGACACCGAGTGCGCTGTATTCTTCAGCCGTCCACCGCGAAGACTCGACTCAAAACCGTGCGGCGGTGCTGCACCAGGGCGGGATGTCGGCGGCCGGCGGAGAGGTGCTGCCGGTTCCCTCGTTTGATCCCGGTTTTCGGGTGCCGCGGGCGGTCGTAGACATCGTTCGGGCTCGCCCGATTGACCTGTCCATCGTCGACGCAGTTGTGAGCATGCACGGCGGAGAAGGTGCGTGGAACGGAACCCAGACCGGCATCGTCACCCCCGGCCTGCTCATTGCAGGACGAAATCCGGTGTGCACCGATACGGTTTGCACGGCCGTGATGGGATACGACCCGTCTGCCGCCAGGGGCACGAGACCCTTCTACAATGCGGACAACACGCTGGCCCTTGCCGCCGCGCGTGGAGTCGGGACCAACCGATTGTCAGACATTGAGGTGCGGGGTTTATCCATCGATGCGGCGCGCTACATCTTTCTTCCCGGTGCTCGCCATTGAGGGGCAAGCTGATGACCGTCATCCGAAGTCGTTGTGCCTTTGTGGTTTTCATCCTCGCCGCCGTGCCAGCGACCGGTGACGTTCTCGCCGATGTGCCGGGCTTTCACTACGACGACCAGCGGACAGGGCGGACAACGGCACTCGGCCCGGTGGAGCCCGATGTGCTCTGGAGCTTCAAGGCCGAGGGATCGATTCACTCGTCGCCTGTCGTGGCTTCTGACGGGACTGTTTACCTGGCCGCTACGGATGGTCTTCTGTACGCATTGGATGCAGGCGGTCAGCCGAAGTGGACTTTTAAGGCCCACGAGGGCATTTATTCCACTCCCGCCCTGGACGACGCGGGCAACATTTATTTCGGCGACCTGGACGGGTGGTACCATTCAATCCGACCGGACGGGTCCGAGCGTTGGTCAATTGCTGTCCCGGAGGGCGTCGAGCGCCGGATTCTGGCCTCCCCGCTTGTCCTTTCCTCTGGCAATTCTTACGTTGCCTCCTGGAACGGATATCTCTACGCAGTCGACCCGGCGGGGAATATCGTTTGGCGGCGGCTGATTGGCGGAATGCCTTCATCAAGCCCTGTGGCCGATGCTGAGGGAAACGTCTACGTAACGACTCTTGGAGAGTCCGACCTCCTGGTTGCCAAGTTCTCACCCGAGTCCTCGACTCCCTCGGTCCCCGTCTGGACGTTCAGAGAGTCTCTGGGAGTGAACCGGAATCGTGTGGTGTCAAGCCCGGTCGTCGACACATCGCGCAACAGACTGTATGTCGCCGCTTCGCGGACGTCGGATGGCGTGCTCTGCGCCGTCGATATCGACACTGGTGAACGGACCCTTCGTGTCGTTCTGCCGAAGGGGGTGCTTTCTTCCCCGGCGCTGGGTGACGACGGATCGATATACCTGGGCAGTGTGGACGGACGGCTTTACTGCCTCAACCGGTTGGGTACCATACTCTGGTCATTCAGGGTGGAGGGCTATTACATCCTTGGGTCACCCAGTATCGACGGGGTGGGGAATATCTATGTCGGAGACAGTGAGGGAACGATATATGCCCTGTCGCGAGACGGCCGCGAGCTCTGGAGAGCCGCTTCGCAGTCGTCGATACTCTCCTCTCCGGTACTAGTGGATGATCGTCTGTACCTGACGTCGTGCGACAATCGGCTGTATGCGCTTGCCAGCCCGTCCAGAAGTTTTTATTTCCCTCAAGTCGCGGACGGTAACCGCGGAGGCGGGGACCTGAGGACCCAGTTTCTTTTTACGAATTCGGGCGATGATACTCAGGTTCAACTCCAGTTTTTCGAATCGTCTGCCTTGCCGTTCGCTTTGTTCTCGTTCCCGTGGGGAAGCATGTACTCGACCTTCAGCCTGCCGCTCAAGCACGGGCAGACGGTAAGCCTGGAATCGACCGGTTTTCTTCCGTTTGCCCCACGCGAGCTGAGCGTCGGGTATGCAGCGGTCAGGGCGGGCGAAAGAGTCAACGGGACAGTGATTCTTTCCCACCTGCAGTCGGACACAGGCCTTATCACTTACCAGACGTCGGTCCCGGCGACCGAGCCCGCCCGCGAGTTCAGCCTCTTCGTCGATCGGACCGGCGGGCGGGAAACAGGTCTCGCCCTTCTGAATGCCGGCAATTCGAACGCTGATCCGCAGCTTTCTTTTTACGACTCCTCCGGTACCGTCCTCGCTGGCAGGACCGTCGCTCAAATAACGGGGCAGCTGCTGCTCAAGGGTCAGCACCTTGCACGATACGCGGTCGAGCTGTTCCCGGAGCTCGAATCAGGGCGAATTGAGAGAGGCGTGCTGTCGGTCCGGTCGAGCTCGCCGACCGCGGCGGTTGCACTGTGCGAGTACGTCGATGATTCCGCGCCCATGGAGGGGGCGCTGAGGTCGATGAGCACCCTTCCGGTGATTCCGGCGGCCGGCGGAGACGGCTCGGATACACGGACGTTCTATTTCCCGCAGGTCGGAAACGGGAGCTCGGCTGACCTCGGACTGCGGACGGCCCTCCTGTTTACTAACCTGGGCGATGAGGCCGACCTCGTCGTTGATTTCTTCGATTCCGACGGGAAACCGCTTTCTCTTGACCTGGTTGACCTTGGCGTCCGAAGCTCCGTGGCATCACGAGTCTCCAAGGGCGAAGTGTTCTCTGTCCGGACGTCGGGTGAAGGTCCCGTCGTCTCCGGATACGCCCGGGTGACAACGAAAGGGAGCGTCTCGGGAACGGCCCGGTTCAGCTACGGACAAGGCGGTGTCACGCTCTTTGAAACCGGTGTTCCGGCCTGTGGTCCGCTGACGGATTTCAGCGTTTTTCAGAGCTCGATCGCCAATTCGCTGGAGACGGGTATCGCACTTGTGAACACCGGCAGCGCTCCCGCTACGATCACCTTCCGGCTTTACGACGCGGCCTACCGGCTGGTTGCCGTAAAAGAGATGTCGGACGATGAGGCGCTCGCGCCCGGAGCCCACCTTGCTCGCTATGCGAAGGAGATATTCGCGGAGGCCGATCTGGACGCAGTTCCGCTCGGGATCATCACCGTCGAGAGCGATCAGTCGCTGGCCGTTATCTCCCTGCGTCACGCCGAACGGCCGTCCCGGCTGGTCATCCTGCCCGTGATCGAAGACCGGCCGGATAGGTGAACGCTTCGGGGACATTTCGGGGACATAATACTTAATTCCCATACCGCTATCGCGACCTGACCGTAAGCAAAGGAATTAAGTTTTGTGTCCCCGAAATGTCCTGAGACTTGAATGTCCGACTTGGAGGTCGGACCCTGGGGTTTTTACATTTCCGGGGGGACAAAAGGCGCCAAGGTTGCAGGTCCGGTTTCCAACCGGACCCTCGAGATTTTACATTCTTCGGCCTTTCAGGCCGAAGAAGGTCGCAGCCGGCTGAAAATGTAAAAACTCCACTGTTCGAGTTGGAAGTCGGACCTACGCCGGACCTACCTGGCAGCCGACACGCCGGTTTTCGCTTCGAGTGCTTTCGCTAGTGCCTCGATATCACCATCCGAGAGCCCCGGGTGCTCGGATTTCCGCAGATCCCGGAGCGCGTCCAGGGCTTCCTGGAAGTGTCCCATCCGGGCTTCGGCGCAGGCCAGGCGATAGGCGACCGCGAATAGGCGTGGCTCGAGTATGAGGGCCTGGCGAAAAGTGTCCACAGCTTCCGTGTAGCGCCGCTCGAGGTACAGAGCCTCCCCGAGGAAGGCGAGGGTATCGGGATCCGGATCTCCCAGACGCGCGGCGCTGGACAGTGGGGCGATTGCATCCTTTGGCCGGTCCTGCATGAGGTACATGTAACCCAGGTTCCGCTGGGCACAAACGTTTGTGGCACCTGTCTCAACCGCTTTGACGAAAGCTTCTTCTGCTTCGCGCGTTTTCCCCTTCTCGAGGTAGATCAGGCCCATGTTGTTGTGGGCGGGCGAGAACTTCGGGTAAATCTCGACGGCTTTTCGAAGATGTCGCAGGGCGTCATCCGGCCGGGCCGCCTTCGCGTCCTTTTCGGCCTCTCGCAGTTGGGCAGTCGCCCCCTGGGGCACGAGCAGATCATCAACAGTCACAACGTTCGGTTTAAGAACCGTCCGTGCCGCTGACAGCGTGCGCGGTTGAGAGTTTCGACTATCGCGCGGTGATTCAGAGCCGGACACGAGGGCGGTGCTCAGAAGAAGGGTCAAAAAATAGCAGACACTTTTCATTTCGCCTCCCTGGGAAAAGGCGTTCAAAAACGCGGACCCCGTATATCATGTTTTACTCCAATGAAACAGAAAAATGTGCCAGGCAGTCGGCCCGCCGATCCGCCCGTCAGCCGGTCAGGTGTCAGCTGGTCAGCAGGTTAGCTGGTCAGCCGGTCAGGTGTCAGACTATAATCTCGTTCAATGTCTGCGCCCAAGGATGTGGCTCTGATCTTTGTCAAGCAGCCGGAGGCCGGTCGGGTAAAGACCCGACTGGGAAGATCCATCGGTTTCGAAAAAGCGGCTCGACTGTATGCTCATCTGGCCGGATTTGTGTGGCAGGAGATCCGCAAATACGAGGACTGCGAGCACTGGGTGCTCTTCGAGCCGGCCTCGGCTCTCGACGCTATTCGGATCTGGTTGCCGGATGCCGACCGTTATCTGGTGCAGGCAGACGGGGACTTGGGCCGCCGGCTGCTCGGCGCATTTGCGGCAGCCCAGGATGGAAGCCGGCGAGGCGTCGTCGCTGTCGGAAGCGATGTGCCCCGATTGCGCGCAAGCGACCTCGCTCAGGCTTTCGAAGCGCTCCGAAGTCACGACGCAGTCATCGGTCCCGCTGACGACGGCGGCTATTGGCTCATCGGGCTGTCCCGATCGTTTCCTGAAATCTTCAAAGGTATATCCTGGAGCACCTCCACGGTCGCCGCCGAGACGATCGCGCTGCTGGAAAAACACGGGAGAACCTACACTCGGCTGCGAGCCCTGAGAGACATCGACGAGGTTTCGGATCTCGACTTGTTTCCCGATCTGTTGTCACTGGGCGGGACAGAGAGGAAGTGAAGAATGCAGTTGCCTGCGTTGCCCGAGTTTCCCGTTTCTTGTCGTTTTTGTCCTTGGTGTCCTTGAGGTCCTTGGGGTCCTTGGGGTCCGGCGTTGCCTCACCGCTTCTGGCTTTCCAGGAACTGGCGCGTCTTTTCGAGACGTTCGGTTTTCAGCCGCTGCACCTCGGCGAATTCCTTGGCGGCTTCATCGCGACGGCCTAGCTTCTGGTAGAGGCGAGCGAGGACGTAGCGCGTTTCGGTATCCTGCGGGTTGCGCCTGGTGGATGCTTCCAACGCCGCCAAGGCCTCCTGGTCCTTCCCCTGCTTCATCCGTATCCTGCCCAAAAGTGCCTGCGACGCCGGGGACTCGGGTTCAAGTTTGAGAGCCTTGGCGAGCCACGCCTCGGCTTCTGCAAGGTTACCGGCCGCCTCGTTTGTATACGCGATATAGAAACGCGAGGAGAAGTCCTGGGGAAAACGCTTCAGTTCGCTTGAGAAGCACTCGATTGCTTCCGGGTATGACTGGTTCTTCAGGTGCGCCAGCCCGAGCGAATAGTCGAGCCGTGGCAGCTCGGGATTCAGCTTTTTCGCCTCCTGTAGCTCGGCGGCGGCCTTCTGGTAATCCTCGTACATCAGGTGGAACTGACCGCGTAGAAAGTGCGCGGCTGGAAGTCCGGCTGGCAGCTTCTCCAGTCGTTCGATCACCTGGAAAAGCTCCGAGCGCCGGCTGCGCAAGTAGGCCAGCCCGAGCGCGTACAGCAACGACGGATCGTCCTGAGAGGGAGCAAGACTAACCTCCAGGTGGCGGATAGCCTCGGCATCCCGCCCTATTTCGACAAGAGACAGGCCCAGCAGTTGCCGGGCCTGCAGAGAATCGGGCGCGGACGAAAGATACTGTTCGAGGTTCGCCGCTGCCTTTGCGAAATCACGCGAGCGGAAATGTGCTATGCCGATGTTCAGCAGGATCGGCTTCAGCTGGGGATCCAAACGAAGGGCCTTCTCGTAGGATCGAATCGCCTCTGGATACTCCCCGAGCTGCGCCAGGACAACTCCGAGATTGGCAAGAGCCCTCGGGTGGTCCGGGGAGACGGCCAGCAACGCCCGATACTCGGTTGCTGCGTCCTGAAGCGAGCCCTTTCGCTGCAGCTCATAGGCGCGGTTGAACCGGGCGTCGGCATCGGATGGCTGCTGGCTAAAAGCAAGCAGTACAAGGACAAGAAGACAACTGCGCATGACGGGGAAATGATAGCATACTGCGCACTGCCCACTGCCCACTGCGCACTGCGCACTGCCCACTGCCCACTGCCCACTGCGCACTGCGCACTGCGCACTGCGCACTGCGCACTGCGCACTGCGCACTGCCCTCTGCCCTCTGCCCTCTGCCCTCTGCCCGCTGCCTGCTGCCCTCTGCCCGCTGCCCTCTGCCCGCTGCCCGTTGGCTGGTCAGCTGCTTCTAGACCGTCAACCTGAAATCCCTGTCCGTTTCTTCGGTAGCGTCAACGATCAGCTGTCCGTCGTCGGGGGATACTTCGAGCCGGAAAAACGGCAGCGGACGGGGCGCGGGCCCGGCATAGTTCGTCCCGTCGCCGTAATATCTCGAACCGTGGCACGGGCAGAGGAACTCTTGCTTTTCCAAGAGCTCACGCCCACCCGCCTGGACCTTCTGCACCTGGTTCAGCCGGCGCAGGTTTACCGTACAGCCGAGGTGCGTACACACGGCAGACATGACCTGAAATGTGTTGTTTTCCCGAAACACGAAAACCTTGCGGTCATCGAGGAAGGTGACCCCTTCGTTGAACCGGTCAGGGGCACCGACCTTGAATCGGGGCGGTTCCTCGTACAGGACGTTCGGGACCAGGGAGCGGAGGAAAGCAAAAGCCTGCCCCACAAAGCCCAGCCCAATCACCGTCAGGCCCAAACGCGTCAGGAAGGTACGGCGGTTGCCTTCGCCTTCAACCGCGAGCCGGTCCTCAGGCGATCGCGTCGTGTTCGACATAGTGAAACACCTCCATGGTCATCGCCCCGGTCGGGCAACGAATGGCGCACAACCCGCACCGGATGCACTTCTCGTCATCCTTGATCATCGCGGACATCGACTCCGTTCCCGAAAACGAAGCAGCAAAATCCGGGTCATCGAACACCCGCTTCGGCTCGATGTCGAGCTCCGCGAGAGGCACCAACTTCAGGCAATATTCCGGGCAAACATCGACGCACCGGTTGCACAGGACGCACTTGTCCACGTCGTAAATCGTCTGTGTATGGCACTGCAGACATCTTTCGGCCTGGACGCGGGCTTCCTCGTCCGAGTACCCGGTCTCGACCTCGGAGATCCCGGTGCGGCGATCGAGGTTGATCGAAGGCGGTGCGGTCCTCGGAAGCTTTTCGTAACCGGATGGGAGGCTGTATGTCTGGGTGGGCAGCTGCTCTATCATCAAGTCGACCCGCGCCGGGCACACTAGTCCGCGCAGGTAGTCGTCAATCGAACTGGCCGCACGCTTCCCGTTGGCGATTGCATCGATCAGATTGCGCGGACCAAATGCGACGTCGCCCCCGGCATAAACACCAGGTGCGGTGCTTGCGAGCGTTTTGGGGTCAATGGCTATCGTTCCGCGGTTGGTGATCTGCACTCCATCCTCGGGCTTAAGGAAGGACAGATCAGCCTGCTGGCCGACTGCCAGAATGACCGAATCGGCCAGCATTGTCTCAACCAAATCGGGATCGTAGACGGGATCAAAACGACCAGTCTGGTCGTAGGTGCGGGTCACTCCAATCATTTCGAGGCCTACCACCCGTCCGTCCAATCCCAGGATTTTCTTGGGACCGCGCTGAGGGTGAAAGGAGACGCCCTCGCGCCGCGCCTCGTCGAATTCCTCGCGTCCCTGCTCGGTGCGAAGCGCCGGCATTTCGTCGAACGACTCCAGGCTGCAGACGCGGACCTCCGCCACACCCGAACGCAATGCCGCACGAGCCGCGTCCAGGGCAACCGGCATCGTCAGGTCGCGCGGGGGCTCGTCCTCCCCGGTCTCGAGCGCACGCAGTGCCATCCGTGCAGCGTCAAAAGCCACGAAACCGCCGCCGATGACCACAACCTTCTTGCCGAGAGTTACTCGGTATCCGTGATTGATGTTAAGAAGGAAGTCGACCGCCTTGATCACCCCGTCCAGATCGTTCCCTTCAATCTGAAGCTCGCGCCCCCGCTGGGTGCCGATAGCAAGGAAGACGGCAGAGTACCCGACGCGCCGCAGCTCCTCGATCCCGAAGCGGTCAGACAGGGGCGAGTTGAGCCGGACGCGCACGCCAAGCTGGACTATCCTGTCGATTTCCTTGTCGATGACCGAGCGCGGGAGACGGAATTCGGGAATGCCGTGGATCATCATGCCGCCGAGCGATCCGCTTGCCTCGAAAATCGTGACTTCGTAGCCCATGACCGCCAGATCGTGGGCGCAGGCAATGCCTGCTGCACCGCCTCCCGCCACGGCGACCCGCTGGCGCTGCCCAGGGCGCCGCTCGGCGCGTCCCCGGACTGCGCTCAATTCAGGCAGGTGCCAGGGTGTTCCGTTGCCCAAGTCCACCAGGCCCTCAAACAAGTTCTTTTGGGTGTCCGGCGCCAGGGACTCGACGCCGTACTTCTCGCAAACAGACCGCTTCAGGGCCCGTATGCTGACTGGGGAGTCGATCTTGCCGCGCCGGCAGTTGTCCTCGCAAGGTGCGGCGCAGACGCGACCGCAAATAGAGGCGAGGGGATTGGGTGACCGTGCGACGAGGTAGGCCTGCTCGAACTCGCCTTTGGCGATCAGTTGGACGTACTTCCCAGCGTCGGTCCTGACAGGGCAGGCGGCCTGACATGGGACCATCTTCTTCCAGAATTCCATGTCGGGCACGACCGTCTTGTAGTTGTTAGCCACGCGGATTCCTCCGAGGCGATCGCTGTCCATCCGATACGTGTTGTCAAAAAAGTGAAAAACTGCAGTTGATCATATCAGCAATTTTTGGCGAGTTCTAAGTGACCGCCGCGGCGATCGGGGCGGCAACAATTCTGGATTTGAAGTGGCCTTCGAGGTTGATTACGGGGTAGAAACTTTCCTGTTGAAGGCGAGTCGAGTTCGGTGCTGTACAACCACCTGTTACGATGCAGGGCCCTTACCCAGTGGCTTGCGAGTGGGCATGTTTCGAGTGGCGGCGAGTCGGCCGCGTCAATGCGCTCGGCGACCTAAACCCCGGTTACTGGCCTTCGGGTTGCCCAGACTGCATCGTCGCCGTTTGTGGAAGCAACCTGGCCAACTCCGTCTCCAGACGTTTCGCGTCAAAACCGAACGGCCCCGGGTCGCTCTTGTAAACCACCTGTCCCTTTGCATCGATAAGGTAAAGCCTGTCCGGCCAGGCGGTATATGCGCGCTCGGTTGAGTTGTTCAGATCGTCGACGAGAGCCGGAATTCGGATCCCCAGGTTCTTTACACAGGATGTGGCAACCTGAGAACGTTCGGTTTCGGTGACCGGATTGCGGAAAAGGACCTTCTGCTTGACATTGATCGCCATCTGCCAAGCGTCAGTCGGGTGGGCCTCTTCGATGTAGACAATGTAAAACGCGGCCCGGTCGGAGTAGCGTTCATACAGCCGGTTCAAGGCGGGAACCTCCCGCCGAAACGGTGGTCAAGTGTAGCTGCCGAAGACCAGCACGACGGGCCTGCCGCCCAAAGAAGACAGACGGACGGTCGAGGAGCGGTCGGGCTTCGCCAACTCGAAGTCCGGAGCCGGGTCGCCCGACTCGACGGCGCCGTCGCGGGCAATGTACCAAAGCTGTTTGAAGGGAAGGGCAATAAACAGCACGGGGTTTTCGACCTTCGATACGATCTGCCCGAATCTTGCGGGTGGCTGCAGCATTGCGACTAGCAACGCGCCGCAAAGCACGACGTAGACTATCGCAAGAGCCAGGGCGGCTTTCAGAAGGCGGGTTCGCATTGATCCTATAGACGACAAAAACGTCTACGCAGATTCGCGGAGCGCCGACATCTTCCGTCCTCGGCGGGCATCCTGCCCGCCGGCGTCCGACTTGTAAGTCGAACCTACGTACACACCGGCAAGCGCTGCTGCCCCCCGCTGGCGTAGTGTCCGATCGTCGGCTGGCTCGGCAGCAGCTTTTGCGAGTCTCTCGTTGGTCCGACTTCCAAGTCGGACACGTCTTTCTAGCGCCCCTCCGGTTCCCAATAGAACCGATTCTCCAGAATATCGCTCAGCATTTCATCGAAAAGAGCCAACTGGATATCGAGGATCTGCTCGTGGTCGACTTTTGGCAAGGAAAGGGCCTGGCTGACGGCCCCGTGAGTGCATTCGAATGTGAACGCCATTGCTCCACTGGCATGGTGCATCGCGCTCACCAGGTTGAAATACTTGGTTGGGGGAAACTTCGGATCCTCGGGCGACACCTCGAACACTCTTCCGAACGGCAGGCCTGCTTTCTTAAATCGGGCTTCCAACCGACGAGCAAACATCTGCACTCGCTCCTTCATGAATACGGGTACAAAGGATGGTCCGACAATGGTCGGGTTCGATCCGTGCGAATGCAGCGAAACGACCATGTCCGGAGCTTCGGTCCGAGTAAGCTCCAGCACGGCTTTGGTCTCTTCCGCCATGGGTGCGAAGAACTCGTCGTGCATGATATTGACGCCATTGTCGTTAAAGTAAGCACCCAGGATTCCCACGTCTCCCTTCATGGGGTGTACAGATTTGCCGCCCGGCCAGCCGTAAATCGTTCCATTCCGCCGAGTGCCTTGGCCGTACTTGGTCATGGTGTCGAGCGGCAGGCCGACGAAGCTGTCGTACGGGCACCGTTTCCTGCCGTCCGGGTTGGCAACTGGTATAATGATGACCCGGGCTGCTTCGATTTTGCGCTGAAGCGTCGTCCAGTCGCGGCCCCGGAAGTCCTTCCCGGTCTCGGCCACGCGGATCAGATTGACCAGTCCAACGATGTTCTCGATCTCCTGGCCGTGGACGGGACCGAGGAACATCACCACCGGCTTCGTCCCCCGCTGCTTTCGTGCGTAGTATGCGGCATTGCTCGCCGCGACGGCCGAGTTGTAGTTTGCCTGGGACTGGGAATCCTGTTTCTTTCCGTATGAAACGGCGTAAACCGGGAGTCCGCCAGGGGAGCGGGCAATAACCCGGCTCTCCCCCTTGGATACGGCTTTAGCTTCGGATTCGACGTCCTCCAGCCGTGATTTCCAGAAGACAGGAAGGTCTCGCGACGGGGACGGATCGGACACCGGTTCCCCCCGGACCGTGGCGCGTTCCGGGGCAGGTGTGTTCAGCAGGACGTCGACTCGCGGCGTATTGTGGCTGTATGGCTTCAGCAGAATGTCGACCCGCCCGTCGCCGTTGAAGTCGCCCAGCTTGCCCTCATGAATCCCTTGACCGGACGACGCTACGGTCTTTCGGAAATTCCCCTGGCCATCCCCGTACCACACCCAGGTCCGCGCT
Organism: uncultured Acidobacteriota bacterium; assembly: GCA_964421755.1. Taxonomy (GTDB): domain Bacteria; phylum Acidobacteriota; class UBA6911; order RPQK01; family RPQK01; genus CAVUUN01. The sequence goes on along the minus strand of CAYQYP010000234.1, from coordinate 7,059 downwards.
CCGTCGCCGGCGCCTGGCCGTCCCATTTCCCCGATCATGATGTCGAGGTTGCCGTCCGCGTCGACGTCCCCGATCTCGCAGGTGTGGCCGTGAATCACGAACCCCAGCGATTGGCCGATCCAGTTGGTGCCGTCCCAACGGTACCAGCGCGCCTCGCCGTCGGTGTCTCCCGGACTGAATACCAGCTCCGCCCAGCCTCCTTTGACCAGTTGGCCGGCGCTGCACTGGGTGAAGCGCATTTCGTCATCCACGACGGTCGCCTCGAACTGCCCGCCAGCCTGGTATTTGAACCAGCGCCCTCCCCCGACAACGTCGAGCCTGCCGTCACCGTCCACGTCCACGGGTCGGGACGGGAATCCTTCGAGCTCGGCTCCGGATGTCCAGGTGTAGATTGCCCGGGATTGCCATGGTTCGGTGCTTTTCGGATCCTGCGGAATCTCGAACAGCAGAAGTTCTTTTGCCGACTGGTTCCATGAGAGGAGCTCCGGCTGCCCGTCGCCGTCGAAATCACCGACCGTCTGGTCGTGATGCTTGCGTGCCCCGGAGTTCTTGATCAACCGTCTCTTCCAAGGATTCGTAAAATCCGGGTAGGGGTTTTCCCACCACCACATTGCGCTGCCGCTGTAGTCCTGGCCCAGAATCAAGTCGAGATCACCGTCCTGATCGATGTCGCAGGTATCTCCCCCAGCTTCCGGCTTCAGAAGGCTGTCATCCACGATCTTCCGGTCCCAGCCGGTTCCGTTGAACTTGTACCAGACGACCGACGGAGCCTTGGTGCGCTCGCCGATTGCGAAATCGACTATGCCGTCTTTGTCGAAGTCTGCGGCAACAAGGCAGGTCTGCTGAGTGCCGGAATTTGGAGGCTGAAGGTCGCCGGTCGTGGTGCTCTTTCGCGTCCAGTTCACCCCGGCGGCAAGCGAGGAAGCCTGGAAGGCAAGAATGGCGAATGTCATCGCGATAATCTTAGCTGGCTTGTTCATGTGGCTTTCTCTCTTCTCTCAAGGACCTCAGGGACCGCAGGGACCTCAAAGACCTCAAGGAAAAACCTTTTTCTATCCTCTTTCTCCAGTCCCGCAATCCGAAATCCGCAATCCGAAATCCGAAATCATCATTCCGCATTCGTCATTCCGCATTCGTCACACCCACCAGGCTCCCTGGACGTTCTCCCTGATGACCACGCCTTTCAGGAACTCCACGGCTTTCGAAAGCCCTTCCTGGCTGCTCATCAGGCTATCCTCGTGCTCGATGCTCAGAGTGCCGTTGTAACCGGCCATGCGAAGTGTCGAGACAAAGTCATTCCAGAACTCCCGGCCGTGGCCGTACCCGACGGCTCGAAAGATCCAGGAGCGGTTGACCTCGTCGCTATACGGTTTGGTGTCCAGAACCCCGTTGCGCTCGCAGTTTGTCCTGTAGATCATCGTGTCTTTGGCGTGGACGTGGAAGATGGCGTCACCCAGCGCCCGAACGGCGACGATAGGATCGATCCCTTGCCAGAACAGGTGGGACGGATCAAAGTTCGCCCCGATGGCCTTCCCGCAAGCGTCTCGCAGCCGCAACATCGTCTCCGGGTTGTAGACCGACATTCCCGGGTGCATCTCCAGACCGGCAACCACGCCGTGATCGGAGAGGAAGGAGGCCATGCGGCGCCAGTAGGGAATCAGCTTCTCTTCCCACTGCCACTTCAGGGCTGCCGAGAAATCCGGAGGCCATGGGCACGTAATCCAGTTCGGAGTCTTGTCGTCAGGCGCACCGCCCGGGACTCCCGAGAAATTGTTCACGCAGGGAACGCCGAGCAGGGAAGCGAGCTTGATCGTCTGCTCGAAGACGGTATGAGCCTGATCGGCCACCGCCGGGTCCGGATGGAGCATGTTGCCGTGGCAAGAGAGGGCACTGATCGCTAAACCGCGACTCTTTACGGCGTGCAGGAAGCCGTCTTGCTCCTTTTGGCTCGCCAGCAGCCGAGCTGGATCACAATGCTTGTTGCCGGGATAGCAGCCGGTGCCGATCTCGACCGTGTCGAGTCCAAACCTGACCGCCCGGTCCAAAGCCGCCTCCAAGCCGTCCTGTCCAAAAAGCACCAAAAAGACGCCGATTTTCATGGTATTGCTCCCTGTAGGCGAATTCCGGAATTTCGGGCGGAATTTCGGGGACACAAAACTTAATTCCCTGCTCACGCATGAACGCTGTGGCGGGGAGGGAATTAAGTATTATGTCCCCGAAATTGTTACGAAATTGCAATCCCCGCTCCGGTCTTGCGGATGCAGTCGCGCATCAGGCGGGCCATCTCCGGGCCGTTCATTCCCGACCGCCGAAGTTCCTCGGCCCCGCATTCTTTCAACAGAGCGACCGCCTCCGTCCCCAGGCGCAGGTTGTCCCGTGACAGGGTCATGAAATCCCGCGGCGCATCCCGGTATGGGAACAGGTCCAACCCGAACCACCCGCTGTATTTCATTTCGTCCAGCACGTAGAGTACCGACACCAGCCGAATGAAGTTCACGGTTCCGGGCGGGAGATCCGCGTCGCACTGCTGGTCGTTGTCATTGAAGTGCGTGTGATAAAGCTTGCCATACCGCCCGATCATCGACAGCTGGTCTTCGATGTTCTCTTTGGCGATGAGGCTATGGCCGATGTCGAGGTTGATCCCGAAGTTCGGATCGTCGATTTCGTTGACCAGGCATAGCGCCTGGGCCGTGGTTCCCATCATGATGTACGATCGCGGCTCGAACGGCTTCGGCTCGATGCACACTTTCGTCGTGTAGCGGTTGCGATGGAGATAGTCGAGGATCTGCCGGACCGAGTCGACATACCGGTCATACAATCCCATGTAGTCGGACTGCAGCGGGAAGTCGTTGCCGTCAGTCGCAGGCCAGAGCACGCTGATGGGAACATTGAAACGGGCGCCCATGTCGAGGGCCGCTTTGACACGGTTGATCGCCGCCCGCCGGATGGAGTCGTCCGTGTGCGCAAGAGCCCCGTACTTGTACTGCTTCTCAGTCCACGTGTGGCCGCAAAGCTGCACGATCTGCAGGTTGTGGTCAGCTAAAACCTTCTCGACCTCCGATGCATTCTGATCGTTGATCTCGGTCGGCAGATGAAGCTCGATGCCGTCTATGCCTTCAATCTCGCCAACTTCCCGGATCCGGTCCAGGACACTCACTTCTTCGCCGAAACCATTGATGTTGAACCGATCCCGAAGGTTTGTGTTTCCCCAAATACCCATTGAAATCTTGTTCATGCAAGTCTCCTTCTCCATCGCTTCCCGGACCCAGCATTTCGGCCGCCGGGTCCGAACCGTCCAAGACCCCGGTCGAACTACGTTCTCCCACCGTTCTAATGCTATTCCCGCCTGAATCTCACCAAGTCCGGATCGTTGACTCTATCTGTTTCACTCTGTTCCCCAACCCTTGAAATCTCCTCGTTCGTGAATGGCTCGGTCCCTCCCCGTTTCGTTGCCGCCAGTGCCCCGAGAAGATTGCCGAATCGGCAGCATTTTGTCAGGGACGAACCGCGCAGCAGCTGATGGATGAATCCAGCGGTGAAAGCGTCCCCCGAGCCGAGGGTATCGATCACCGAGACTCGGTAACCAGGGACATAGACCAGCTCCCCCTCGCCCGATGCTGCAAACGCCCCTTTGTCCCCCAGTGTCACGACCAGGCATCGGAGCGACCAGCCGCGGACCAGTTCTGGGGCCAGGTCCGGAAGGGGGCGGGCGTCGAGACCCATCATCTCCGCAACCAGGGGGGCTTCCTTTTCGTTGAGCTTGACGACGTCTGCGGCTTCAAGGGACTGCCGGACCGTTTCGGGTGTGTAGCAGTCTTTGCGAAGATTCACGTCGAGCAGTTTCACCGCCGAGCCGGCTTTCTCGATCAACTGTCGAAGCGAAGCACGCGAAGGTTCGGACCGCTGGATCAGCGTTCCGAAGCAGAAACAGTCTGCCGCCGTCGCTACTTCCTCGAGCTTGGAGGTGACCCGAATAAAATCGTAGGCGACTGCCGGGACGATGAAATAGTCCGGATTGTTCTCGGCATCGAAAAAGACGTTGACGGTCCCGGTCGGAAGCGCGTCATCCCACTGGAGGCATGATGTGTCGATGCCAAACGACTCGACCCGGTGCCAGGCTTCTCGACCGAGCTCGTCCCGGCCCAGGCGGCTGACCGGATATGCGATATCCCCCAGGGAATTGACGCGGTAAGCGAAATTAAACGGAGCGCCTCCCAGAGTGCGACCGCTTGGAAGCATGTCCCACAGAATCTCGCCGAAAGCGACGATTTTATGTGCCAAGCGAAAACCCTCCAAACCGGCTGACCGGCTGACCAGCTGCCCACTGCCCACGCCCACTGCCCACTGCTCGCTCCCGCTCGAGCCAGCCAACCGGGCCGTAAAGCGGCGGATTCTGAACAGCGAATCCGCCCTACGACTGATTGCTTTCGCATGCCGAGCGGTCGTAGGGCGGATTCGCTGTTCAGAATCCGCCGCCTTACGGCCCGCTTGGCACCATTCAGGCCACCGGCTGCCCCTGGTTAGCCGGTCAGCCGGTCAGCAGGTTCCTACCCCACCGGCACGACCTTTTGCAGTTTGCTCCAGTCGCGCCGGAAGCCGTCGAGTCCACTGTCGGTCAACGGATGTTGGAACAGCTGGAAGAAAAGTGTCTCGGGAACCGTGACGATATCCACGCCTGAGCGCAAGCAGGCCAGCACATGGTTCTGCGTCTTTACACTGCCGCCGATGATCTGGGTAGTGAATCCATATTTCGCCTTGATCAGCATTGTATCGGCGATCAGCGGACCGCTATCGTTGCCCACAGCATCGAGCCTGCTCAAGACGATGCTCAGATAGCTGGCCCCCGCCTTCATGGCCAGAAAGGCTTGTGAAGCGGAGAAGACCATCGTCACATTAGTCCTGATCTTCCTCGCCAGTTCGAGGACCGGTACGGCCTTGAGTCCTTCCACCGTCATCGGGATTTTTACCGTTACGTTGGATCCAAGCGCTCGGATCTCCTCGGCCTCGCTGATCATGCCCGCGGCAGTTTCCGCCATTACTTCGATGTTGACGGGCCCGGGCACAAGCGCACATATCTCGGCGGCCACTTCCCGAAAATCCCGGCCAGTCCGGGCAATCAGGCTTGGGTTCGTAGTCACTCCGTCAATCAGTCCGGTTGCCTGGGCGCGTCGGATAGATTCGGTGTCACCGGTATCGAGAAAAATCTTCATTCGTCTTTCTCCTTGTCAGACTCGGAAGTCGGCCTAGTTGCGATCTCGTAGCATGTTCGCCAACTGCTCAACGGTTACCCGGATGCAAGGGGGCTCTCCCAGTTCGTCAACCACCAGGTCAGCCTCGCGGAAGTCTTCCGACTGGGAATACGAGCTGACCGTGATCAGGCACCTTATGCCCGCGGCCTTGGCCGCCAGCAGCCCGTTTCGATTGTCTTCAACAACAAAGCAGTCGCGGGCGTCCAGCTGCAGTTTGTTCAACGCGAGAAGGTAAATCTCCGGGTCCGGCTTCTTGCGCGAGACGATGTCACCCGCGAGGATGGCATCAAACTTTGACTTCCGGGACGGTCCCAGCTTCTCGAGGATTGAGTGGACGGCACGCTCGTTCGAGGTCGAACAGACCGCCAGCCGGATGCCCGCTGCAATCGCTTCGTCCACCAGCCGAACAACACCGGAACGCAACTGCAGCTCTCCCGACTCCACAATTTTGCGGAAGGCGTCTGTCTTGATGTGATGGAGGTCTTGGATGAGAGCGTCCCGGTTGGTAAAGCTCGTCGGCCAGCCCGTCGACTCGAAGTAGTGCCGCATCCGCTCCTTGCCGCCTGCCACCCGGAGAAGCTCGCCGTAAAGCTCGACTCCCCAGTCGACTGCCAGTCCCAGTGCGGCGAAGGCGCGGTTAAAGGCCACCCGGTGTCCGTCGCGCTCGGTATCGACGAGCACCCCGTCACAATCGAAAATCAGGGCTTTCACTGTTTTGCCTCCAGTTCCCCCGGGTTCTCGATCCTCATCTTGATGCTGTTCAAGAACCCGGCCGCGTAAGCGCCGTCGACGGCGCGATGGTCGCAGGCCAGGCACAGCGTCACGACGTCGCGGACTGCGACGGCGTCGCCGACCACGACCGCTTTCTTCTGGATGCTTCCGACACCGAGGATCCCGCACTCCGGCGGATTGATGATCGGGATGAAACGGTCGACGCCGCACATGCCAAGGTTGCTGATCGTGAAGCTCGACGGCACGCTCGTCCGGTCGATGCCTCGCCGGGCCGACTCTGTCAGCTGCCGGCTGATCGTACTGATTTCGCCGATTCCCAAGCAGTCGGCCTTCGGGAGAACGGGTACAAGAAGACCGTCCTCCAAAGCCACCGCGAGGCCGATGTTGACGTCACTCTTGAAGATCAGCCTGTCGTCTTTGACGTGGGCGTTGAGGCGCCTGAAATCGCGGAGCGCCAGGGCCGTCGCTTTGATGATCAGGTCGCTCCAGCTGATCCGCGCATCCGTCCCTTCATTGTGCCGGGACCTCCAGGTGGCGGCGGCCGTGCAATCGACATCCCGGAACAGATAGAAGTGCGGAATAGACTGCTTGCTCAGGACCATCCTTTGGGCAATTCTTCGCCTCATCGGCGAGAATAGCTGCTCGTCCAGGTTTGGCGTAGGTCCGACTTGGAAGTCGGACCTGGGCGGGAGGTCACGAACGATCACCCGGCCGCCAGGCCCGCTGCCTGGGACATCGCTGAGATCGAGCCCGGCTGCATGAGCCCTCCGGCGCGCGGCTGGAGAAGCGAATACCCGTTCAGGCGCAGAGGGAGTCGTGGCGTGAGAGGAATTCGGGGACACAAGACTTAATTCCTCTGCTGACGGTTCGATCGCCGTAACGGTCTGGGAATTAAGTATTATGTCCCCGAATTCCTCCCCGGGTCCTCCTATCACAGCGATTGCGGAGAACACATCGGCTTCTTCGCCGTTCTGTTTCAGGATTTTGAGGAGAATCCCGCTTGCTGGCGCCTCGACCTCGAAGACAGCCTTGTCCGACTCGACGGAGACGAGGAGATCACCCTTGGCGACGGACTGGT
>CAYQYP010000233.1:0-5968 GCA_964421755.1 uncultured Acidobacteriota bacterium | reverse complement strand
AGGGGGAGACAAGGAGACGGGGAGACAAGGGCATGAGCGTGCCCGCCCGGTCGACCGCCTAAAGGCGGAACTACGAACCAATTCAGGGAATGAACGAGGTAAAGGAACAGAGAGGGTGTGTAGTCCCGGCTTCAGTCTCCCCCTCTCCTTGTCTCCCCCTCTCTCACCCCACCTTCACCACCTGCTTGATCCCGGGCGGGCGCTTTACGAGCAGGTCGCAGGTCGCCTCCAACGGGTGACGCTTAGTAACGATCGAGCGGGTGGCCTCGGGCCAACGCTCCATCAACCTGCCGAGACTCCGAATCGCTTTTTCATGATCCGCCCGCCCCGCGTTAACCGTACCGAACGCCAGCTGGTTGTCCAGAACCATGTTGCGCATGATACGGTCGGCGTCAATTGGAATGGGCTTCTTCAGGGGTGGAACGCCGGTCAAGATGAAGATCCCGTTCTTTCCCAGGTACTTCAATAATCCGAAGGAGACGGCGGAACTTCCCGAAGCCTCGTAGACGAGATCTATATGTCCCACGATGCGAGTGAGGTCCGGAAACTCGGCCGCCTTGGCCGACACATAGTGGCACTCCACCTCCCGGGCGATGCGGGCATTCACGCTCTCGTCAGGTTCAAGCGAATAGAGGAAAGTGCTATAGCCGGCCAGCCTGAGGCGCATTGCCCCGAGAAGACCCATCGGCCCGGCGCCAACGACAACGGCGTTCAGTTCACCCATCTTCTTCTTGATTGGATCGTCTCGTCCTTTCTCGGGCATCCAGGGCAGCCGCTCGTAGATCTGGCTTACTTCTGCGAAGGCCTTCTCGGCAATCGTGAGCGGCTCGGTCAGGACGCCGACATCCCGAAGTTCGCTCGGCAGTTTGACGAGGTACTGTTCCTGCTCAGTGATGAAAGAGCACATAAAACCGTGAAGTTCCTTGATTCCCCGCTCGCGGAAATCGCCGGTAACGCAGAAATCCTGCCGGTTGACTCGGCAGGGATGGCAGCGTTCGTGCGGGCAGGGATAGCGCACCAGCGGGACGACGAGATCGCCGGGCTTCAAGTCCGCGACGGCCGGCCCGACCTCCGCCACCTCTCCAAGACCCTCGTGTCCCATCACCAGGAAGTCGGAATCAGCGGGCGGCGTGCCGTACTCGAAACGGCTGATCTCGCGGTCGGTCCCACAAATGCCTACTTCCAGCATTCGGACCTTCACCTGATCGTCGCTTGAGATTTTTGGCTCGGGAACGTCGACTAGATCCACCTTGCGGGAACCGGGGAAAACGGCGACTGCGTGCAAATTTCACCTCGCGGCTGTATGCAATAGGCTAGAACGGATGGAACGGCTGGAGCAGGAACCTGGGGATTTCCGGGACCCCGGATAAGCAGGTCACGCTTCCAGCGGGACTGTCCGGCCTGGAAGTCGGTTCTACGAGACAGGCCACGCGCCTGCACCGCCTATTAATCCTTGATACCACATTCCGCGTTGAGCCTAAAAGCCCTAGCCGAAAAGGTTTAGCACTCGGGTCCCGTGAATCGAAGCGCCGGGTTTGCCACCCTCGCGCACGCCCGGTTGCCTGTAACTGTATGAGAACATTTCGGTTCTCCAGCCGACCGAATAAACTCGAGTTGGTTCGCGATTTCATTCTTGTCTTTTACCACACCAGAATATATTCTCCCGCCCGCATGCGTCGGACGCGAACCGGTGGACGCGAAGACTTGGTTTTCCGTGCCTTCTGCGATGCTTTCCCCGTGTGGTCCGTACTCATGCAGCGCAATTGGGAGGGGCGCGTATGAGAAGTTATCTTTTGATAACCCTTCTGCTTGGTGGCACGCTTACCTGCATGGCGGCCGACTACAAGGATGGCCTGAAAGCGTGGAACGAGGGCCAATTCGAAAAAGCACTCAAGGTCTTCCGCCCGCTGGCCCATCTTGGCGATCCCGGCGCACAAGTCATGGTGGCCCACCTCTACGAACGAGGGAAAGGTGTGACCGCCGACAAGACCCAGGCCGCCAAATGGTACCGACTGGCCGCAGAGCAAGGTATCGCTGAAGCTCAATTCTCGCTGGCAAACCTTCTCTGGGAGGGGCGGGGAACATTGCCCGACCGTCAGGAAGCGATTCGCTTGTTTCGCGAGGCGGCCGAGCAGGGCCATACCATGGCTCAATACAACCTCGCGGTAACGCTGGAGGCGACGGCCGGGCCAGCCGGCTGTCAGGAAGTTGCGCGCTGGCTCCAGGCCTCCGCCGATGTCGGCTTCGCAGCCGCCCGATCCAAGCTCGGACGAATGTTTGAAATCGGCAAATGCATGTCTCCGGATCTCGACAAAGCCATCAAGTACTACCGATTGGCGGCCGAACAAGGCCAAGTCCAGGCGCAGTGTAACTTAGGGGCACTATTGCGCAAGGGACAGGCCCAGAATCTCGCGGAATCGGTGATGTGGTCCACCAAGGCTGCCGAGGCCGGGCTGGCCGAGGCGCAGTTCAACCTGGGCCTGGCTTTTCAAACCGGCGCCGGGGTACCCCGTGATTACAAGCAGGCGGCGGCATGGTACCGCCTGGCCGTTGCGCAGGGACAGGCACAGGCGCAGTGCAATCTCGGGTTCCTCTACACGCACGGCCTCGGAGTGGACGCAGACAGCCGAGAGGCGCAACGCCTTTACATGCTGGCTGCCGCAAAGGGTGTCGACGAGGCGCGAAAGGCGCTGGCTGAGGCTTCCCATCAAGTACAGGGAAACGCCGATATCTGCCTGACCTGCCTCCCGGATTTGACGCAGATAGCGCTCATTGCCCTCGATCCGGTTCTCTGAAGAACGGATTTCTACACGGCGCTGCCTTCGGCCGCAAACCAAAGGTCAGCGGGCGCGATGAACGATGAAGAAGAAAGACAGAATATCGAGTTTCGTCCCTGCTCTTGTTCGGTGAATCCCCGGTGCGGTCGGGGAATATTGCCCGGCTTCGGGCCGGTCAAGTGCTTCGCCAACAAATAGTCACTTCGTACCGCCTATCACTTGATACAGCAGTCTTTGTCAGAGCACACCCTTGGGTCGCGGCTGCTCCCATGTCTCTCAGGCACCTGAGCATGAGGGGAAAAAATTCCCCCCGAAGGACTGCGGGCCGGCGGACATGATCGAAGTAAGCGGTCTCACATCCTGCGCCTAACTCTTTAAAATTCTGCAGCTTCTGCCCGCATTTTGCCCGTCTGGTCCGGCGATTGCATGGAAGCGGCGCCAACATCCCAGGCTCATTCACCAACTGAACAATCGTCAGGAGGACATAACGAATGCGAGTGAAAACTGCATGTGTAGCTCTGACTATTCTGGTCTTGGCCGGAGTGGCTCCGAGCGCTTACGCGCAGAAGTGGGAACTGCATCCGTACATTGGGCATTTTAATCCCAGGAGTGCGGATTACGGCGAGTTCAAGAACGAGGGGATGTACGGCCTGAAGGGTAGCGTCAATCTGACGCCCAACTTCGAGCTGGAAGGTAACTTCGGATACTTGAACCATTTCGAGTTGGAAGGATCCGACCCGCAGAGCCGAGGTCTCCTCTGGGAAGCCGGAGGGAACTTGGACATTCCTGTGGGAGAGCACCTGCACCCGTTCGTGAGCGGTGGAATCGGTGGAATGACAGCGGTTATCGACAGTGATGTTCTGGATCCGACAAACAATAATCCTGGTTCTGCAAACATGTTCGGGCAACGGCTCGATGATGGCGATACCTTCTTCGTTGTTTCATACGGCGGTGGGTTGAAGGCGGAGAGACTGTGGGGTCCGATGGGTCTTCGCTTCGATCTCCGTGGCCGGACGATGCCCCACATCTTCGGCGACTCGGCCACCTGGCTTGAAACCACCGGTGGTCTCACTTTCTCGTGGGGCGAGTAACAGCTATTCCGTCATCCATCCAACAAGAGGTTCTCAATGTCCAGTAGACGAATTTGGTCTGCCGGAACGTCGAACGTCGGGGCGACAGCCGCTCGGCTGTTGCCCTTTCTTATCCTCGCATCGCACCTGGATAACCCCATTCATGCCCAGGAACCGCAAACGGCCATCGCAGGTCAACCAGCGCCTTACCTTGCGTCAACTAATGCCGTCGCAAAACCAGCGTTTCGGGTCGAAGTGGATGCCGTCCTGCTCAATGTTGCAGTCGGTTTCAACGGTCAAGCGCGTGACCTGACTGCAAGCGATTTCGAGATTCTGGAAGACGGAGTGCCTCAGGAAATTTGTTACTTCTCAAAAGGCGACCAGGCCTTAAGTATTGTGCTCCTTCTGGACACCAGCGAGAGCATGAAGCTCCAGGCTCTTGCAGAAGCCAGGCGCGCCGCCGTCGAACTCATCGAGGCGGCGCACCCCGAGACCCAGTTTGCCCTGATCACGTTTGACTCCGAGATTAGGAAGGAAGTCGACTTCACTACAGACCGGGCGCCAATCCAGTCAGCTCTCAGCGGACTTCGGGCAACCGGCAGAACCCGGCTGTTTGACGGAATCCGGACCGCCATGGAATTGCTCGCCCCGGTTCGCAACAGGGCAAAGGTCATAGTCCTCCTGACCGACGGGAAGGACGAAGCCAGCACGACCGCCTTCTCGGATCTGGAAGAGCTGCTTCGAGGGAGCGACGTCACCGTCTTTGGATGCGGGATCTACAACCCGGCATACCGGCGGATGTTCATGAATGACAAAAAGTACTACCTCCAGCCGGAGACCGACGAACACCTGAATCCAGTGTGGGTGCTCAGGCAGCTGGTCTCGCTTGCGGGGACCGAGGCATATTTTCCCGAACCCGGTGAACCGTTGTCGACGGCCTTCAAACAGATCGCCCTCGAACTGCAACAACGTTATGTGATTGGCTTTACACCGTTTCTATCAGGTGAACCGCGATTCCGATCAGTGGAGGTTCGGCTCAAACAGGCAACCGATGCGATGGTGCTCGCCCGTCCGGGCCACACCCGGTAAGGTTCAGTCGATTTTGTCGCGTGCGACCCGAAAGCCGAGGTTGATTGAGCTGAAATCCACGACGTTGATTCGACGAGAGGAGATCCGGCTGTCAGGCGGAACAGTGCTCCAAGCGCCGCCACGCACGGCTTTTCGACCTGCGAAAACCGGACCGGCGGGGTCGGTCTCTTCCTGGTCTTCATAGAGCCGCGTTGCGTCTGCGCACCACTCCCAGACATTGCCGATCATGTCAAAGAGGCCAAACGCGTTGGGGCTGTATTTCCCCACGGGAGCGGTCTCGGCGCACTCGTCGTCAAAACCGGGGATCACGGACCAGTGCCATTCCTTTGCGCCTGCCAGGCCGGCCAGGTTGGCAAAATGCCTACCGTCAGGGTTGGGGGTAATCATCCCGTGCCCCCAGGCATAGACCTCGTCCGTGCGGCCGCCGCGAGCGGCGTATTCCCACTCGGCTTCGGTGGGCAACCTGGCTTCGGCCCAGCGGCAAAAAGCCATCGCGTCGTTCCACGAAACGCAGACAACCGGGTGGTCCGGCGCCTGTTTGATTTCCGGGTTCCGCCAGGAAAGCCCCGGCTTCTTCACCCACCGGTCCCGCTCGAAAGCGCGGGAAACGCCTGCCTTCTCGCCATCGGTCACGTGATGCGTGGATTCGACGAATTTCGCAAACTGCGCGACGGTGACCTCGGTCCGGCTCATCCAGAAGCCGCGAGTCAACTTCACCTTGTGGCGGGGCACCTCCTCCGGTTGGCAACCGGCCTTTCCGCCGACGCCCGCACATCCCATCATGAACGAGCCGGCAGGGATATTGATGTACGCGAGGCCAGTTTTGGCATCAGTCCACGACTGGGGAACTGGTTGAGCGACCCCACGAGCGAGGAGTGCCAGACAAAACAGGGTCAGCGCCAAAGTGCTTCCGGTCCGCATCTGCACGATTAGAGTCCTCCGGCGTCGTTTTGGATCAAAGGAAGTGTATCCCCGAGCGGCCTACACGAAAAAGAGAATTTGCCCGATGGCCGGCTTAAAAGTGGCGATCTA
>CAYQYP010000232.1:0-46588 GCA_964421755.1 uncultured Acidobacteriota bacterium | reverse complement strand
GCATCAAACCGATCCATCCGCCGATTATCGCAGAACGCCTCAAACAAGGGACAGTCCCCTGTGGAGGAGACTGTCCGTTAGACCATAAGCTCTGCTGTGTGTTCTAGTTGCGGAGTGCCTGATCGAGGTCTTCAATCAGGTCATCGCGGTGCTCGATACCAACGGAGAGCCGCAACACGTTTGCGGTGATACCCATCGCTTCTCGGATTTCGACCGGAACCTTTTGATGTGACGTGCTGACCGGGTCACAAATGGTCGAGTCCACACCCCCCAGGCTCAATGCCGGAAAAATCAACTTCAGTTTCTTCATGAAGCTGACGCCCGCCCCCGGGTCTCCCTTGACTTCAAAGGACATCATTGCGCCGAAACCCTTCATCTGTCTTCGTGCAATGTCATGGTTGGGATGCGAGGCGAGGCCTGGGTAGTTGACCCGGGCGATTCCCGGGCGTCCACTCAGCCAGGACGCGATCGCCATCGCGTTTTCGGTCTGTCTTTCCACTCGCAAAGCCAAGGTCTTTAGACTTCTTTCCAACAAATAGCAGGCGTTGGCGTTCAAACTTCCCCCCAGGGAATATGCAGTACGGAAGACCCGCTGGGTCAGTTCCCTGCTTGCGAGGACGGCGCCGCAGCACATATCACTGTGGCCGTTCAGGTACTTGGTTCCGCTGTGAATGACGACGTCGATTCCCAGACAGAAAGGATTCTGGTTGATCGGGCTCGCAAACGTATTGTCAATCGCTGTGATGATCCCTCGCTCTTTCGCCGCCGAGGCAACCTTCGCGATGTCGACAACGGTGAGCATCGGATTGGTGGGACTCTCGATATAGATGAACTTAGTCTCCGGACGTACGGCCGCAATGATCGCATCGGCATCCGCGGGAGCGAAGCTGGCCTGGATCCCGAACCGCGGGAAGTGCGCCGAGACGAACGCATGGGTGCCTCCGTAGACCTCGTCTTGAACAACTGCGTGGTCGCCCGTTTTCAGAAAGGCTTGTGTGACGGCGCTTACCGCGGCCATGCCGGAGCTGAAAATCAGTCCATCCTCAGTCTTTTCGAGCGCGGCCAGTTTACTGACCACGGCTGCCTGGTTCGGGGTGTTGAAATATCGGGGATAGAACCGGGTATCGCTGTCGAGGTAACCGAACGCCGACGATGTAAAGATCGGAGTGTTTACCCCCCGGGTGGTTGGGTCGATAACACCGCCCGCGTGGACACAAATCGTCTCCTTCTTCATTGTTGCTCCCTGGAAAAAAACAACTGTAGCGGAGGTACGAGGCTCAATGCAAAAGCAAAAAGCGCCGGCACTTTGCCTTCAGCCGGCCGTGCGGCTATGACAGGCCCTGCGACGCTCGCACGCAAAAGAAAGGGACAAAAAAACAAGGCAAAAAAACAAGGAAAAAACAAGGGACAGACCCCTGCGGATGACGGGTATAAAGATTCTGTAATCAACCAGTTGAAAGGAAGTTCTAGACGCCTTGTGAGCGGTTGCTGCCGGCAATTCGGTGTGCCTAGCCCCGGTTGAGCGTAAAGACAGTGACCTCCGGCGGGCACATGTACCGAACGGGGAGCAGGGAACTTCCCGCACCCGGGCTGGTGTATCCGGTTACGGACCCGTGTCGCCACAGACCGGCCGTAAACCTTCGGCGGCAGTTGGCGTGGGTAATGATCGGCCCGATTCCCGGAAGTCGTATCTGGCCGGCGTGGGTATGGCCGCAAAGATACAGGCTCATTCCCGCCCTGTCCGCCTCTGGAATCATTTCCGGACTATGCACGAGCATTATCTTGAACGGTCCGGCGGGGATGTCGCGGGTCGCGGCGGTGAGGTCGTCGCATCCGTAATAGTGTGGATCATCAAGGCCGACCAGGTAGAGGGACTGTCCGCCTGCTGATACTTGGGCGGCTTCGTTGACGAGCATTTTCACTCCCATCGCCCGCATTGCGTCCGCTTCTTCCAGGAAGTCATGGTTGCCGAGAACGCCGAAGACACCCAGACGGGACTGGATTGAGGGCAGCAATCGCTCAAGTTCCTGGTAAAGAGCGTCACACGAGCCGAATACCTCGAACCTGTAGTCGCCCGTCATTAGGCAGAGATCGACCTGAAGCGAAGGCAATATCTCGAGCAGGCGGTCGGTCAGACCGGGAACGCCGTCAAGGTGAAGATCTGAAAGGTGCAGTATTCTCCAGCCGTCAAAGGCGGCGGGCAGGTTCGGAAAACGCAGAGGCAGGTGAGCGATTCGGACAGCGAGACTGTTCGCGCGACCTCGCGCCAAGAGGTGAGTAGCCTCCAGGAAGGCCCTCAAGGCCGTCCGCACCGCGTGGACATTCTCGAAGTGGAGGCGGGTGCGACCTCGCCGATACCAAATATCCAGCGTGCGCGTCTCAATTCTCTGCCTCTTCACTCGTCTGTCCAGCAATTCCCATCTCAGGTGCATGCTACGCGTCTCGAACGGCTTTTGTCGGGTTTTTCCCGAGGCTTGCTAGTATCATACCGGAACACTCTGAGGTGAGCTGAGAATGAAAACGAAGTCCACGCGTCGAGACTTCCTTTGTCTCACAGGTGCCACAGCCTGTGCGGCGGCGAGCGTTTCCACGCTTGCTCAATCCGGGAAGCAGAAACGTCCGAACATTCTGTGGGTCGTCAGTGAAGACAACGGGCCGAATCTCGGCTGTTTCGGTGACAAGTACGCGGTAACCCCGAACCTGGACCGGTTGGCTGCACGCGGCACCAGGTACTCGAACGTCTGGTCAAGTGCACCGGTTTGTGCACCGGCGCGGACCGCGATCATTACAGGAATGCTTCCGACTGCAACCGGGTCAGAGCACATGCGAAGCCAGACGCGCCTGCCGTTCGACATGCTCATGTTCCCTTGTTACCTGCGGGGTGCGGGTTACTACTGTACCAACAACGCCAAAGAAGACTACAACCTCGAAAAGACGGGCCAGGTGTGGGATGAATCATCCAAGAAGGCTCACTGGAGAAACCGGAAACCGGGGCAACCGTTCTTCGCGGTTTTCAACTTCGAAACCACGCACGAGAGCCAGATCCGTGCCCGTCCGCATATTCCGGTCCACGATCCTGCCAAAGTCCGGCTCCCTGCATTCCATCCCGACACGCCGGAGGTTCGTCTCGATTGGGCTCAATACCACGACAAGATGACCGAAATGGATAGACAGGCGGGGCAGTTGCTACGCCAGTTGGACGAGGACGGTCTGACAGAGGACACGATCATTTTCTATTACGGCGACAACGGACCGGGAATGCCCCGGTTCAAACGGTGGCCCTACAATTCCGGCCTGCATGTACCGTTGATTGTTGTGATACCGAATAAGTTTCGGGAGTTGGCGGGTGCCGACTATCGTCCCGGGGGTGAGTCGAAAAGGTTGCTCAGCTTCGTCGACTTGGCGCCAACGGTTTTGAGCCTCGCGGGGATCCGTCCGCCTGAGTTCATGCACGGGAGCCCGTTCCACGGTATTCACCGGGGCCGGTCGCACGAATACATACACGGCTTCCGCGGCCGGATGGATGAGCGCTACGACATGGTTCGCAGTGTACGCGACAAGAGGTTCGTGTACGTGCGTAATTACCGACCGGAAATGATTTACGGTCAGTTCCTTGCCTATATGTTCGAGACACCCACTACCCGAATCTGGAAGCAGATGTATGACAAGGGCAGTTTGAAGCCACCGATGACTTATTTCTGGGAGACCAAGCCGGTCGAAGAGTTGTACGACCTCGAAAACGACCCTGACGAAGTCAAGAATCTCGCCGCGATGCCGCAGTACAGGGCGGTGCTCGAGCGGTTTCGAAAGGTTCAGAGGGATTACCTGGTGGGTATACGAGATCTCGGTTTTCTGCCGGAGGACGAGATTCACGCGCGTACAAAAGGGGACAGTCCCTATGAAATGGGGCACGATCAGGGACGTTATCCAATCGAAAAAGTGTTGGACATCGCGGAGTTTGCGACGTCCGGAAAAAGCGACGAAGAGAGCGTCCTTCGTGTTGCCCTGCAGGCGGAAGACAGCGCGGTACGGTGGTGGGCTGTGCGCGGAGTGACTCTGAGAGGAGCGAAAGCGGTCGGACAGGCGGTCGAGGAAATCCGACGGACTCTGGCCGATCCTTGTCCCAGTGTCCGCGTCGTCGCCGCGCACGCAATGGCGGAGTTCGAGGAGGGCGCGGAGCGAGACAAGGCGCTGGCGGTCTTGGTTGAGCTGGCCAACGTGGAAATCAATGGTCTCTACGTTGCCTTGGCTGCCCTGAACGCCATCGCGGCGCTCGGACCGAAAGCCGAATCCCTGCGCGCCCGTGTGGCAGCATTGCCCGCAAGGGACCCCCGGCTCCCCGAGCGCCTCAACGGCTATGTCCCGAGGCTTCTGGAAGCCATCGCTTCATCCTAGGACCCTTGTCCGCAGTCTTGGCCAGGCGATCCCGGTCGATAGCTTAGAATGACAGCAGGCACTGCCAGATGAACATATTGCCAAGCGCGTCAACGTTCTGCCAGACGTCTCGAATGATTCCGATGTCCCCCGTGATCCCCGGAAGCTCCGCGGCTTTCTCCTCCCACGGTATGCAGACTCCGGGCTTTGAGCGTGGTTTGTGAGGAGGGCCGGATAGAAAGGAAGGTACTTCCGCAGCCACCGATTTCGCCGCGTCCGTTGCTGGCGTCGAAGACGTAGAGTAGACCCCGTATTCGCGGGTGAAATCCGTTAAAGCACGTAAGTTCTCTGTATCCGTATCGTTCTGCATGATGGCGCTGGCGTCCATCAGGTATCCGCCGTCCGCCGCCACCGTGTCGATCACTTTCTTGCAGCAATCGCGCACCTGATCGGGAGTTCCGTAGCTCAGAAGGAAGTTCGGGATCCCTCCGCTCAAGCAAAACCTGTGTCCGAGTTTCTGATGAACTTTGAAGATGTCGCCCTGGTCGATGTGATAGACGATGCTGGTTTCGGGCAGTTCTGCAAAGCTGCCAAGATGGTGGTCCCAGTTGCCTTCAGCGTAGAACAGGGTCTGGTGTCCGTCTCGCCATAATTCTTGGATGATGGGTTTGAGTGTGGGCCAGTAGAACGCATTGAACGTCTCCGGCGAGACGAAAGGAACGCACCCCCGGTGCATCCAGAAGCCTATCGGCACTTGGCGGTCCGGATCGGCGCTCGTCCGGGCGACGTGCAGCAGATGCGGCGCGAGGGCCTCGCAGGCCGCCAGCACCTTCTTGGGTCGCTCCATGACGTCCATTGAGAGACCTATGTACCCGCGGAGTTTGTCGGCGATGATGTCAAACGGGGCCTTGAGAATTCCGGCGATGGCAGGCACCGTTCCCGATTCTGAGCGGAGCAACGCGTGCTGGCGACCAAAAGCGTTGAAGTAATCGAGCATTGCCATCCCCCCCTTCAGGAACGAAGCGTTATTCCTGAAGGTGTTCGGGTGACCGATCGGAACAATATCCGCCGATACGCGAGGCAGCCACACGGTGAACAGGAATCCCGTCGGGTCGTCTATCAGGTGGTCATACTCATCCGACCGCATGAAAGCTTCATCCTCGGCGGGTTCGCGGTACTGAAATCCGGTATCGGGCGGAATGTGAATGCCGGGGACCGCGTAGTACTTGAGGCCGATTGCTTCGGTTAGACCCGTCCAAACGTAAACCATGTTCGAGACAACCGCGTCCCAGTCAAAATCGGCCGCACACTTGCGAACGGCCGAGAACGCTTTTTCGAAATCGTGGGTCACTTCCTGGCAAGTAAAACCCGCATACTTGGCGGTGAATTCCGCGACGAAGGGTCGGATAGGGACGCGGTCAGGTCGGCCGTTTCGCATCGCAGTGACGTAGCGGTTAAGTCTCTCCTGGTATAGAGCTTCCGTGGCGCAGGCCATCTTTGTCTGTCTCCTTGTGGTTTAGCAGTCGAGAATCTTCCACACCGACACTCGGGGGTCAACACAAATCTGGGACGATCGAAGCAGCGTGGGCGGAATGAAGCGGTTCGATTCCGGGGGCGAGGCGACTGTCCGGCCCAAGGGACAGACTCCTGGATCGATAGTCCTAATTGGCAGATAAATCGAGACAAGGCCAAGGGACAGACTCCAGACAAGGCCAAGGGACAGACTCCAGATCGATAGTCGTAATTGTCAGACAAAACGATACTTACGGTCGGTGGACAAACGCACGAGACCAGTCGAACGAACAGTCTGGCTTTTCAGGCCGCGGATGAGATCGGGGAAGATGGTGCCGTTCCGACGGTTTGGCGGGTTGTGGAGCGTGCTGTCTTTGAATCGTCGAGTGCGTTATTCTTGGGCCAAGAAAAGGGGTGATCATGAAGGGCAAGCCGCTTTCGCGTCGCGATTTTGCTATCGGTGTCGGGCTGGGATCGGCTGCAGGGTTGGCTGCAAAAGGCCATCCGAACAGCGTCACCGTGGTAGCGAACAACAGCCGTCCGGCGATTCTCGGCGGTACGCCGGTTCGGTCCCAGCCGTTCCCGGAGTGGCCGGTTATCAAGGAAATCGACGAACAGAAGTTCCTGGATTCGCTACGCGAAAAGAACTGGTGCCGACTCTCCGGCGATATCACCACAGGGTTTGAGCAAAAATGGGCCGAGTTGCTCGGGGTTCGGCACGCGATCGGGGTCGTAAACGGCACCAATGCTCTCTACTCGGCCCTCTACGCGCTCGACGTGGGACCCGGTGATGAAGTCCTGGTTCCTGCCTACACGTTTGTCGCGACCGTCAACGCCGTGGTACAGCAATATGCCCTGCCGGTTTTTATCGACACAGATCCGAGCACGCAGTTGATGGACACGCGCAAAATCGAAGCTGCGCTTACAGCAGACACCCGCTGCATCATGCCTGTGCACATGGGTGGAAATGTGGTCGACATGGACGGGGTCTCCAGAGTCGCCAAGGACCGAAATCTGGCCGTAGTGGAAGACGCCTGTCAAGCGCACTTCGCCGAATGGAATGGGAAGAGGGTCGGTTCCCTGGGTAACGTCGGTTGTTTCAGTTTCCAGGCGAGCAAGATCCTTCCGTGCGGTGAAGGCGGCGCCGTAGTCACGAATCAGCCGGAGCTGTACGACCGCATGCACGCCTTCCAGAATAACGGTCGCGATCGCGTCACCGGAACGAAGAATGGCTACCTCCACCAGGGGAGCAATCTCCGCATGACCGAGTTTCAGGCTGCCTTGTTGCTCGCGCAGTTGACTCGTTTCGAGGAGCAGTGCCGCAACCGCGACGCGAACGCAAAGCGGCTGGCCGCTGCCCTCGCCGAAAGCGGCGTTGACCCGGCTGGGCAGTACAAGAACTGCACCCGCAACACCTTCTATGTATTCATGGCGCGTTACCGGCCTGAAGCCTTCAAGGGGCTCTCTCGTGATCGGTTCCTGCGTGCGATTCAACAGGAGGGCATACCAATCGGTGCCGGCTACAAGCCGCTAAACAAGGAGCCCTTCCTGGAAAAGATCCTGCAATCGAGGGCTTTCAGACGAGTTTTCTCAGACGCTCGGCTGAAGAAGTACCGGGAGATGAATGTCTGCCCGGTCAATGACGCGCTCTGCAAAGAGGCACTGTTTCTGTCTCAACGGTGCCTGCTCGGCGGTCCCGGCGACGTCGACCAGATCGTCGGGGCGGTCGAGAAAATCAAGCGACACGCCGAGGAAATAGCCAGGAACTGAAACAATCCTGCCGGTCGTGAACCGGGAACTGCGGCTAGGCGTGCGGATCCCGGGAGATCACCTCGTTCAGCGCGGCGCGGATGTCATCGAGAGCCATCTGCATCCTGTCCATATGCGTACGGAATGAAAGTACGCATATGCGAATCACAAAGCGGCCGCCCAGTCGTGTGGATGTCAGGTAGACGCGTTTTCTCGCGTTGATTGCATCCAAGAACCGCCTGTTAATCCGGTTAAGTGCTTCTTCATCAAGTCCGGGAAGCTTGATCCGAAAAGCGAGTAAGGATAGCTGGGGTTCTGCGACGATTTCAATTTCGTCTATCTGTTTCAGTTGGTTCGTTATCCATCGGGCCAGTTCAATCTTCTCCTGGAGGTTGCGTCGGAAAGGCCCAATGCCGTAAAGCTTCAGTGGCAACCAGACGCGCAAACCACGGAAGGCGCGTGACAACTCGGGAGACACCTGGCAGAAGTCAATCAGGTCGTCGTCATCGCGCATGGCAGGGAGGTAGTCAGCATGCAAGCTGTGCGCTCGCCGCAGCGTCGTGGCGTCTCTAACCAGGAGGGAGCCGGTCCCATACGGAAGAAACAACCCCTTATGGGGGTCAACCGTAATCGAATCCGCACGATCGATTCCCTTCAGGACGGCCCGGCCATCTTCGGTCACCATGAAGAAACCGCCATACGCGGCATCCACATGAAGCCACATTCCTTCCTCGCGGGCCATGTCGGCGAGATCCTCCAGGCTATCTACCGCGCCCGTGTTTGTTGTCCCGGCGTTTGCAGCGATAAGGAAGGGTGTAAGGCCGCGGTTTCTATCTTCGTGCACGGTTTCCCAAAGCTTGGACAAATCGATCCGAAAAACGTCGTCACTTGGAATCGTCCGGACGTTGCCTTGGGGAAAACCGGAGATTACGGCAGCTTTTGCCACTGATGAATGGGTTTGGTCCGATGCGTAGATGGTGGCCGATAGAAAATTGTCGGGAAGACGGGTCCGCCGGGCGGTCACGATACCGATCAGGTTTGACATCGAACCGCCGCTGGTCAGTAGACCGATGGCTCCCCTCGGATACCCGAATATCTCGCAGAACCAACGCCCGACGTTTGCCTCCAGCTGCGCGAATCCTGGAGCCGCCAGCCAGACTCCCACATAGCGGTTGACGGAGTCCGCGATCAGACTCGCAATTGCACTCATCGGGATTCCGCCACCCGGAATGTAGGCGAGGTACCCCGGGCCGGCAGTATTGAATGTTTTGGGCAGCAGGCGATCAAAGAGCAGGTCGAGCAGCTCGGGAAATGGGGTGCCTTCCGCCGGCAATCCCTCGACCAGGGTCCGGGCCAGTTCCTCTGCGCCACTGACGTCAGCGGCAGCTTGCGAGGGAAGCGTCCGGAGGAAGTCGCGGATCCGCTCCATAGCCTCGTTGACCAGGATCTCCATGTCGTCAGGTCCCAATTCCAGGGGGTAATCTGCGGGAATCGTCACCGCGCAACAATAGCTTAGTCCAGCGCAAGGAAACAAGCCGTGGCGCGGGATTCACGCCTGATTCCGAGTGCTCCAATCAGGAGACTGTCCCCTCTGCGAGAGTGCTCCCAATCAGGAGACTGTCCCCCATCCGCTCCCCCCTCGGGAGCCCCCTCAATAGTCCGGGCGACCGTCCCTTTGACAAATCTTTGGTTATCCGAGCAATCTCGCAACGTCCAGGCACCCGTTTGCGAGAAAGAACGGTGGTCAACGGACCGGTTTTGAGTAGAATCATGTCCCGGTAAGGCGGCGACGATGCGCGGAGACCATGTGTTCCTTAAGAGAATATTAAAAGCGGATGTCGGCTATCTGGGTCTGCTGATCGTTCTCAACCTGGTCTTCTTCGGTGATGTGCTTTTCACCGGAAACACGTTCTTCTACCGGGACATCGGCAGTCTGCACTACCCCCTCAAAAAGCTTGTAGTGGAGGCGTACTCGCAAGGAGAGTGGCCTCTGTGGAATCCCTACATCCAGTTTGGTCAACCGTTGCTGGCGAACCCAAACGCGATGGCGGTTTACCCGACTCAGATCCTCTTTCACATCCTGCCTTTTGAGTGGGCTTTTGATTTCAACCTGGTTCTGCATTGCATGGTCGGAGGTATCGGCGCTTACTGCCTTGGCCGGGCGTTGGGTCTCTCCACCATCGCGGCCTTCGCCGCCGGCGTGGCCTATAACTTCAACGGTGTGGTGATCTCTCTGATAAACCTGCCGTTGCTGTCGGCGACTGCCGGTCTGTTGCCTTGGCTGGCACTGTGTCTCAGGAAGGTGGTTCAGCGCCCATCGGTCAGAAACATTGCCTGCCTGTCTTTCCTCGTGGCTTTGGTCCTGCTGGTGCTGGAACCCCTCACCTGCGCGGCAGCCGTGCTGTTTGCCCTGCCCTTCGGTATTTACTCATGGTTCACCGGGAGTCTCCGGCGAGGCTTGCACGTGATCGTCGGAGTGCTGTTGATCGCTTTGGTTTGCGGGGCGCTTCTGGCGGCGGTACAGCTTCTGCCCACGCTGGAATTGCTGGGAAACTCCGACCGTGAAGCTGGTCTGGATTTCGGGAAAGCGGCTTTCTGGTCGATCCATCCAGTCACCCTTACCCAGATGCTCTTCCCGGCTGTCTGGGAGGACAGCTTTAGTCTGAGCACCTTCAACCGTTCGTGGTCTGACGTCTTCTTCGAGGGACGCGAAGCGTACATTGTGTCTAGTTACTGGGGCCTCAGTTGCCTGATTTTGGTCTTGCTCGGCGTCTTCTTTTCCGGGAATCGCTCCCTGACCTGGCTGCTGGTCGCGGTCAGTCTGGTTGCTATCGTCTTGGCGCTGGGCAAGTACACACCTGTGTACTTGTTCCTCTGTGAAAGCTTTCCTCTGCTCCGGTTCGGACGCTATCCCGCGAAATTCCTGCTGACCACGTCGTTGTCGTTTGCGCTGTTGACCGGTCTAGGCCTTGATCAGCTCGCGCAGCTTGGCCGCCGTGTCCGGCAACAAGGGGGGAAAAAACGGCTGACTGCCGTTATCCTCCTCATCACTGTATTGCTAGGCGCTGCTGGACTGATTGCTGTCGACTGGACTTGGGAAATGGCGGGTTTTCGGGTTGCGGATGGCACGGTTCAGCTGACGTATGAAGGAGTTCCGGTCAACATCAGTCAATCTTCCATTCGATATGCCGCACAGTACTTATTTGTTGTCGTTTGCGGCGGCACTGCGCTCGTTCTGCTTTCCTCCTTCGCCGTGCGGCTCCGGCCGGCCCACGTGGCGTACCTGGCGGTCGCGTTGGTTTTCTTGGATTTGGCCAGCAACCATTCGATTAATCCCGTCATCCAGTCAGGCGTTTATCAGCGGTCACCGGTCGCCGAATGGTTGCTGAAGCAGAGTCCCGCCGCCAGGCTTTCCAGAATCCACCACATCACCCCGGGCGAAACCAGCTACAGCATCCAGGGAGAAAGTGATTCCCAGATCTGGCATTTTGTTTTCAAGACCTTGGCGGCGCTGCCGTATACGGCAGCCGCGGATCACCTTCAATACTCCAGTTTCCCCCCGGTTGACCGCTTGGAGACGTCGGCCAGCCAGCGGATCTATCAAAGGCTGAAGCGGACAGATGACATTGGTGACGAGCTCCAGTGCCTGTCGCGCCTGAACACCTGTTATCTCGTCGCTGTTGGCGGGGTTGATAGACCGGATCTCGCTTTGCAGCTTTCCTTCCCGCTTAACACGAATCGGCCTCTGTATGTCTATCGACTGAAAAGCTGTTTTCCGCGCGCCTTTCTGCTGAACTCCGAGGGTGTAAAGTCGCTCGACGATTATCTCGCCGTCGGACTGCTTGACAATATAGCGACCGACGCTTCAGGGGCGGACGCGGCCGGCGTCAGAATCCTGCTGTACAGGCCAAATCGAGTCGAGCTGGACATCGAGCGGGCCACGAAGTCGAGCCTGGTACTTCTTGACTCCTATTACCCCGGGTGGCGGGTGTGGGTCGATGAACGGGAAGGCACTATCGAGAGAGTAGGGGAGGTGTTTCGTGGGGTGGCCGTCCCCTCGGGACAATCCCGGGTGGTGTTCGAGTACGCTCCCAAATCCTTCCGTCGAGGTCTGGCTGTCACGCTTTTTACACTCTGCGGCTGGATCGTTGTGCTAGCGATCACTCAATACCGGGCCTATCGCCTTCGAAGAGCCAAGGATGCGGATCCAATCTGTTAGAGGAGAGTCTCCCTTAAATGGAGAGTGTCCCTCATCCAAGGCCCCTCATCCAAGGCCTCCCTTATCCAAGGCCTGAGCGGGCCCTTTCAAAAAAGCCATTCGGCATATCGGAGAAGAGGGGAGGCGGAGACTTCTGGCCTCCGCCGGTGCTGATTTAGAGCAGGGGGCTCCGATGTCGGGCGAACGAGTTAAGTCCCGAGGCTGTACCCTTCCCGGTATTTGGGGATGACAAACTCATTGGCAGCGTTCCAATTCGTCATCCGCATGTTCTCCCCATCCCAGGCAAGTTTCCGACCTGGAAAGCGGATCGCCAGATTGCCCATGACAACTGTTTCGGTCAGGGGGCCGGCATAGTCGAAGTTTGAAACCGCGGGAGCACCGCCCTTGCAGGCATCGATCCAGTTCTGTTCGTGAGTCCCCGAAACCCGAGGCAGGCTCTTCGGTGGTCGCTTATACGCCTGCATTTTCGTTTCCGGGATGATTCGCGGACTATCGCCGTAGGTTCCGCAAACGATTTTTCCCTTATCGCCGACGAAGATGGTACCGCCGCCGTCACCGAAGTTCATTTCGCGGTCAGGTTCTAGTTCCTCCGGTCGCTCAGGCATCATGCCGCCGTCATACCAGTTCAGTTTAACCTCTGGCATTCCTTCACGCGCGGGGAAGTAGTAGTGCACGATCGAGGCAACCGGAAACGTCTCGTTGTTCTCGAAAACTTCCCACGCCTTGAATACCATCTGTGCCACGGTCGCCTGGACTGCGACCGGGTACTTTAGCTTGAGCGCGAAAAAGGGAGTGTCCATGATGTGGCAGCCCATGTCTCCCAGGGACCCTGCCCCGAAGTCTATCCAGGCTCGCCAGTCGTGCGGAGCGTAAGCAGGATGGTACGGACGGTAAGGAGAAGGACCGAGCCACAAATCCCAGTCGAGGGTTGCCGGGACGGGAGGCGTTTCTTTGGGCCGTCCGAAGCCTTGGCCCGGCCAGACGGGCCGGTTGGTGAAGCAATGAACCTCGCGGACGGGGCCGATAGCGCCGTCCCAGATCCATTCCGAAACAAGGCGCACTCCTTCCATCGAATGTCCCTGATTTCCCATCTGGCTGGCGACCTTGTAGCGGCGGGCCGCCTCCGTCAGCTTACGAGCTTCCCCCACCGTCCGGGTCATTGGTTTTTGCACATAGACGTGCTTGCCCAACTGCATGGCAACCATCGCAGCCGCCGCGTGGACGTGATCAGGACAAGCCACGATCACCGCGTCGATGTCCTTCTGCTTGTCCAGCATCACCCGGAAATCTTTGAATCGCGCCACATTGGGAAACTTGTTGAATGTCTTGGCGGCCCTTGCCTCGTCGACGTCGCACAGCGCAACGATGTTCTCGTGACTGCATCGATTGAT
This sequence comes from uncultured Acidobacteriota bacterium, assembly GCA_964421755.1. Lineage (GTDB taxonomy): Bacteria > Acidobacteriota > UBA6911 > RPQK01 > RPQK01 > CAVUUN01. Next base: position 33,343 of record CAYQYP010000232.1, on the reverse strand, counting down.
ATTGTTGGCTGCCATGCCGCCGGCACCGACGCTGGCGATTCCGAGTTTGTCGCTCGGCGCGACATAACCGCGTCCTCCCAGTACGTGCCTGGATACCAAGGTTATGCCTGCGCCTGCGCTTGCCATTTTCCCCACAAAGACCCGTCGCGAAACCTTCCGCTTCTTGTCGCCGCCCGTGTTGTCGTTAGTCCTCTCCATACCATGCTCCTTTTTGGCAAGGATACACCAAGGGACAACAGCCGTCAGCCGCTTCACTGAGCGGTTGTGGTAATCAAATGAAATGTCCGCATGAATCAGCAAATGATCTGTCCGATCTCAGCCGGGCGTGGATAAAACCGAAGCTTCCGAGGGAGGACACTTTCTGCGAGGGACAGTGTCTTTTTTTAATCCATCTATAGTCTTAATACTCAATTGTTTGAGGTTATCTGGCTGTTTTGGGGACAAAGTTTTTTTCGTACTTTTCCGAACTCAAACGTTTATAGCAAGTGACGTTTTACAGATCGGAAAGGAGTCTCGATGCCTCGCTTACCTCGATTAAAACCGCAAGACCGTCCCCAGAACTATCACCTGTACAACCGGATTGCTGGCCCGCCTGGCGACTATCCTATGCAGCAGCAGGATGCGCGCCAGTTGTTTCTCAGTATTCTGTTCTTCTACTCGGATATTTACTTCTGCCTCTTGTCCGCTTTTGCGGTTCTCGGAAATCACTACCACTCAGTAGTTCACTTTCAGGCGTTTGTGAAACTGTCACGCACGGAGCTCCGCAAGCTCGCGGTGAGGCTCTATGAGGGCAAGCTGTACAAGCCTTACTTGTTCTGGCGCGAAAAGCAGTGGCGCCGGTTCAATCAACGATTGTTTGACGTATCCGAGTTCATGCGGAACGTTGAGCAGTCGTATGCCGTGGCCCACAATAAGATGTTCGGACGCAGAGGGAGACTATGGGCCGACCGGTTCAAGTCGACACTACTGGAAAGCTGGAGCTCGGTGCAGGCGGCCGTTCTATACGTCGAGATGAATGCCGTGCGAGCCGGATTGGCGGACCGACCCGAGGAGTATCGGTTCAGCTCAGCGTGGCTGCGCTTGAGACCGACCGGTCGTTCCTGCTGTCTGCTACCGTTGACAAGACTCTGGCACGTTTCCGATCGGGGAAAAGCGGTCCGGTTGCATTTCGCGCATCTTTACCATCGTGGGGGAATTCGCATCGACAACGAGGACGAGCTGATTCGGGACATCATCCGTCAGGATGTGGAGGACGGGTTCACTGCCGGAATCGACCGCAATCGGCACCGCTATTTTAATGATGCGGTCGTGCTCGGAGACGCCGATCAAATACGATGCTGGCAGCACTCGCTACTTTCCGGAGGAAGCCGAACCCGAGAGCCGGTGCAAGCCACCACGTCGGGTCTTTTGTACATGCTCCGCAAGCCGCGTCGGGATCTGACCATGAACGTTTGTGCAGCTTGATCGTAGCTGGATCGGTCCTCGTTGATATCTGGCGTCTCCGAAAACTGAGATTTGAAAGGCCGGCAGGAGAGGCTCGCTTAGCGGCGCTCGAGCCGTTACAATGACCTTTTGAAGAATTGCTGTTGGCGGACCCCGGATATGGAAAATGAGCAACTTCTGCAAAAAGGGATGAAAGTTGCGGACTCCAGAATGTTCCAGGAGGACAAGATCTGGTCGCGCTACAGCAACGACAAAGTGGATATCGGAGAGACACTAGGCCAGGTCATTCGCACGTTGCACAAGGTGCTTCCGCTCGACCAGCCTCTTGCGGCGCTCTCAATCGGGTCAAGCAACGAACCTCAGTTTCGCATTTTGGAAACTGCTTTTCGACGAGGTCTCTATCTCGTTGATATCGAGCACGAAGCTTTAGAGGTGGTTCGGGAGCGAGTAGCGCGTCAATTGACGAACCAGGTCCGGACATTTGCGGGCGACTACCGTCGAATCTTTCACAGCGAAGAATCGGCTGCCGAGTTCGTACGGTCCCGGTTGTGCGGCGCCCGCGTGGAACTCATCACGCTTCATCATTCCCTGTACTATACAGCGGCTGAAAAGTGGCTGCCTCTCGTGGAAAGCCTGATGCATCAGGCTTTGGCAGAGGTGGGCGCGATTCACGCCGTGATGATGGCGCCTGATTGCACCGAGTTTGGCACAACTGGTTGGCTGTATGAGCATTTTGCGGCGAGGTTCTGCGGACACCACAACAACCAGGACTTGCGCGAGTTGGCAAAGTCGCTCGAGGAGCGAAAAGCCGAGGAAGGCACCCAGATCCTCCTGAAACAGAGCCGGGTTCGCTTTCTCGCCGACAACTTCGAGAAGCTGATGTCAGTCGTTTGGATGATTCTTCTTTACCCGGACGTCCATTCCTATGCGGATGACCAGAGGCGCGAGATAACCGAGTTCGTACTCCACGAGTTCTGGCTGAAAAAATCCGCCCTCTGGCAGATCCAAGATCATTTGGTCATTTATCGGGGCGTCCCCTTCCCCGGACTCATCTGAGTACGGCCGCAGTCGACGGTTTCCCTTCAGCAGTCGTTTGTCAGGCCAAACTATCGCTTTCGCCCGATTCAGTCCTTCTGCGCGCCCGGTGGCCTTCTCCCGGAAACACTGTCCCCTGTTTTTTCCCCCTGTTTTTTCCTCCCTGTTTTTTCCTCCCCCTGTTTTTCCACCATGGGTTGGCCTTACGTCCACTTGGTTACAGGCGTCGCGCAGCGTGAAGTGACATTTTGCGGCCTCAGAAGCTAGACTGTTTCTGAACCTATAAGGAGGATCCCAGTGGCACAGACGCTGGTCAGTACAGAGGGGCTATCTGTCCCCGAGTCCGCTACCAACAGACTGGCACAGCACTTTTCTGGCCAGGTCATTACTACCGAAAGCGAGGAATACGATCGGGCCAGGAAGGTTTTCAACGGAATGATCGACAGACGTCCGGGCCTGATCGCACGGCCTGCAACAGCTACTGATGTCCAGCGCCTGGTCGATTTTGCTCGCGAGCATCACCTGCTTGTCTCGGTCAAGGGAGGCGGTCACTCTGTCCAGGGCTTTGGTGTCTGCGACGGTGGTCTCATGATTGATCTCCGCCTGTTGAACAATGTGCGTGTCGATCCTGCGACTCAGACAGTTGTCGCCGGGGGTGGCACTACCTGGGGCGAATTTGATGCAGTCACCCAACAACACGGTCTTGCTGTTCCCGGTGGCCGCGTGCCGTCAACCGGCATTGCCGGTCTCACGCTGGGCAGCGGTTCCGGGTGGCTCGAGCGCAAGCTTGGTTACACAGTCGATAGCCTGATCGGTGCGGAAGTGGTGCTCGCCAACGGCGAGCTTGTTGATGCAAATGAGCATGAAAATCCGGAGTTATTCTGGGCGATGCGCGGCGGCGGCGGGAATTTCGGGATCGTTACGAATTTCAAGTACCGGCTCCACCCTGTCGGGCCAATGATCTTCGGGGGACTGCTGGGCTTCCAGCCGGATGCGAAGATCCTGGCTGCATACAGGGATTTCATGGAGACTGCCCCGGATGATGTGGGGGGAGCGGCGGCGATCATTGCGGCACCGTCTTTTCCTTTCGTTCCGGCTGAGATTCGAGGGGAACCGTTGGTTGGTATTGTCGTCTGTTACACGGGTGATCCCGGTCAGGGAGAGGCAGCCTTCGCACCCATCTTGGATCTCCATCCTCAGCTCAGGATGGTCCAGCCGATGCCGTACGTCGTGCTTCAGGGATTCTTAGCCGCGGCGTATCCGCCCGGGAAACAGAACTACTGGAAAGCGGAAATGTACCCGGTTTTGCCTGATCCGGCCGTTGACATTCTGTTTAAGAAGGCAATTCCGCTTTCCTCCCCCATGCACAGCATCCTTATTCAGCCATTGGGTGGGCAGGTTCACCGGGTCCCCGACGGTGCGACCGCCCTGGGCTGGAGAGCCTCGGCTCGGTGGTCGGTTCACGTTCTGGGCATGTGGGAGAACCCGGACGAGAATCAGAGACACATCGCCTGGGTGCGGTCGGTGTCGGACGCAATTCAACCATGGGCACAGAAGGGGAATTATCTGAACTACCTCATGGATGAAGGCGAGCAGACTATCAAAGACAGCTTCGGCGCCAACTACGAGCGGCTCGTCCAGGTGAAAAACAAGTATGATCCCGCTAATTTCTTCCAGTTGAATCAGAACATCAGACCGACGGTCAGACAGTCGCCCGACCAATCAGTCCGAGCCGGTTTCTAGAGCGCCGCTTGGCAGGTCCCGGTGCCCGGTGTAGCCGGCCCGCGTGTGATCGGTTCGATCCCGACGCGGGCGGGGTGCCTGTCTGGAAGCTTTTCACGATAGAGAGTGTCCCGTGGGGATGCCACGATAGAGAGTGTCCCCTGGGGATGCCCCCTGGGGATGCCCTGGGGATGGGAGGTGCGCGAGGCCACGCGGCCTTAGCTTTGAGCTTGCTTCTCCGCTCGTTTGATTACATGATCTGCCCATGACGACCCGGGCAGTTCGGTACTCACGATGTCTCCTCTGGGTGTTTGCAGTCGTTCTGCTGTCGATGAGTCCGCTTGCTGCACAAGCGTCGGACCGACCGAACATCCTCTTCATCATGACCGACGACCACGCGGCACATGCGATCAGCGCGTACGGCAGCCGCGTCAATCAGACACCGCAACTCGACCGGCTGGCTAGGGAAGGAATGCGCTTCGACAGGTGTTTCGTCACAAACTCGATCTGCACACCCAGCCGCGCTACCATTCTGACCGGGAAATACAGTCACAAGAACGGAGTGCCAGTTTTTAATCGATTTGATGGAGCGCAGCAAACCGTGCAGCGGCTTCTTCAAGCCGCGGGTTACTACACGGCAATGGTCGGCAAATGGCATCTGGGCAGCGACCCGACAGGCTTCGACTATTGGAACATTCTCCCCGGCCAGGGTCGCTACAACGATCCTATTCTTTACGACAAGGAAGGGTCGCGGATTTATCCGGGCTACGCCACCGACGTGATAACCGAGCTGACCATCGAAGTGCTCAAGAACCGGCCGAAGGACAAGCCGTTCTTCCTGATGTCTCACCATAAAGCGCCTCACCGGGAGTGGACTCCCAATGAGAAGCACCGGCTGATGTTTGCCAACAAGCAAATCCCGGAACCGCCGACGCTCAGGGACAGCTATGAAGGCAGAGCAGAGGCGATCCGTCAGCAGAAACAGTCGGTTTTTCGGGATTTGACCCGCCGTGACCTCAAGCTGGTCCCCCCTGCCGGGCTTGAGGGGGCGGAACTGCAGCGATGGTACCAGGTCAAGCCGACCGAGGTCGAAATCGAAGTCGGCGGAGAAAAGACGCTACTCCGCGGCGAGGAATTGAACCGCTGGAAATACCAGCGATACATGCGGGACTACCTGGCCTGTATCCAGAGCGTTGACGACAATGTCGGACGGCTGCTCGATTGGCTCGATGCGAACGGCCTGCGCGAGAACACGCTGGTTGTTTACACCAGCGACCAGGGGTTCTTCCTCGGCGACCATGGAATGTACGACAAGCGTTTCATGTATGAAGAGTCGCTAAAAATGCCCTTCCTGGTTCGCTGGCCGTCACTAGTCAAACCAGGAAGCGTTACCGACGCGATCGCAACTAATTGCGATTTCGCCCCGACATTCCTGGAATTGGCCGGAGCTCAAATTCCGTCCGACATGCAGGGCCGCAGCCTGCTCCCCGTTTTAAGGGGCAATCCTCCGGCCGATTGGCGGAAGGCCTTTTACTACCGGTACTACCATGATCCCGGCGATCATGATACACGGGCCCACTATGGGATTCGGACTGAGACGCACAAGCTCATCCACTTCTGGAGAATCGACCAGTGGGAGGCCTACGACCTGGTGAAAGACCCGGAGGAAATGCGGAACATTTACTCGGATCCTGGAGCCAGGCAGACCATCGAGCGGCTGCGCGAGCAACTCATTCAGCTGAAGAAGGAAGTGGGCGATGACGATCAGTTCGCGAATGAACAGCCGAAAGACAGCTCATACGTGACGCCGCCACCGATCAAGAAATAGGGCGTCGGTTCGTCCTCACAAGAGCCGGCGTTCGCTTACGGCTCCCCGGTGAAACGAGCGAGTGACGGGGAGCCTTGCGACTGGTGCTATTATCGCGCTGTGAAACGCTCCACATTTACACTCACTTGGCTTTCGCTCGCGCTTGTTTTCACACCGGAAGCGCTGTGCCAGCCCGCCGGCCGCTCCCCGGAACTGGCCGATATCCTGAATTTCGAGGCCACCCACAGTGGTACGCAGCCCGGCGGATGGGGAGGCGGACCAACGGGGACAGTGTTTATCGACAACCAGATCGTCCACGGCGGACGCTGGTCCGCCCGATTCGAGCGCAACAAGCAGAGTCCCAACCAGTTCTCGGCTCTTACCATTGGGCTCCCTATCGATTTCACAGGCAGAACGGTTACGCTGCGAGGCTTCCTGCGCACCGAGGAAGCCAGTGAGTTCGTCGGCTTGTGGATGCGCGAGGACGGCGAGTCTCCCGCGCTTGCCTTCGACAATATGCAGAAGCAGAGCTTGCGGGGCACCCATGACTGGCAAGAGTACTCGATCACCTTGCCGATCGACCCGAGGGCTAGCCAGCTCTATTTCGGAGTTCTCCTGGCCGGAACCGGCAAGGCGTGGGCCGACGATCTCCAGTTGCTGGTGGACGGCCAGCCGATCTGGAAGGCACCCAGTACCTCCCAGCCATCTCAGACCATTGTGGATTCGGACCACGAGTTTGACGCCGGCTCGAGGATCGATGTCACACAGCTCTCCGACGTTCAGATTCACAATCTGGCCACGTTGGGGCGAGCCTGGGGTTTCCTGAAGTACCACCACCCGGACATCACAGCCGGCCGCCGTCAATGGGACTACGATCTGTTTCGCGTGCTTCCTGGGGTTCTCACGGCGCCCGACCAGGCGGCGGCCAATGCCGTACTCCTCAAGTGGATCGCCAGCCTCGGCCCCGTTGGTCCCTGCAGCCCGTGCGCCGAACTCGACGAAAGCGATCTTCATCTTCGCCCGGAAGTCGCCTGGATCGCCGACAGCGCACTGCTCGGTTCCGATCTCAGTGGAAGCCTGAAAGAAATCTACGGCAGGCGACCAAGGGTCACAAAGCAGTTCTACGTTTCACTCCATCCCGGGGTAGGGAATCCCTCGTTCGATCACGAGTCGTCTTACAACCATCTCGAACTGCCCGACGCCGGGTTCCAGATACTCGCGCTCTTCAGGTTCTGGAACATTGTCGCCTACTGGTTCCCTTATCGAGATGTGATAGGCGAGGATTGGGGCGAAGTGCTGCACGACTTCGTTCCCCGAGTCGCCCTCGCCAGGACCCCCGACGATTACAGTCGCGAGATGTTGGCGCTGATTGCCAGGGTGCACGACACTCACGCCAACCTCTGGAGTTCACTCGAAGCGCGGCCGCCGGTCGGTGCCTGCCAGCTTCCGGTCAATCAGAGGTTTATTGATAAGAACATCCCGGTCGTAACCGGATATGCCGGGGAAGCCGGCAAACTGACGGGCTTGAGGCCTGGGGACGTGTTCACTCATCTTGACGGTATTTCGGTGCCCAAGCTGGTTGAAAGTTGGCTTCCCTACTACGCGGCCTCCAATCAGCCGACGCAATTGCGCGACATCGGGCGGTCCATGACGAAAGGCCCATGCGGCAAGGCCACAATCAAGATTGTGAGAAGCGGCGAGTCGATCGAGATGACTGCCGATCGCGTGCCTGAGTCCAGCCTTAACCTGGCCCGCACTCACGACCTGCCCGGCGAGACATTCCGACTGCTTTGCCCTGAGGTGGGGTATCTCAAGCTGTCCTCGGTCAAGATGGAAGAGGCCCCCCGGTATGTCGAGCGCGCTGCCGGAACCAAGGGGTTGATTATCGACATTCGCAATTACCCCTCGGCATTTGTTGTTTTTGCATTGGGATCGTTGTTCGTCGAGAAGCAGACCGAATTTGTGCGATTCACGACCGGGGACGTGTCCACTCCAGGTGCTTTTCATTGGACGAAAGCGCTCGCGCTGCAGCCACAGAAACCACAGTACACAGGGAAAGTGGTCATTCTCCTTGATGAGGTATCCCAAAGCAACGCGGAGTACACCGCGATGGCTTTTCGGGCGGGACCACGCGCCAGGATAGTCGGCAGCACGACGGCTGGCGCGGACGGCAACGTTTCAGCCATCCCTCTGCCAGGGGGCCTGCGCTCGATGATCAGCGGAATCGGCGTCTTCTATCCCGACAAGAGACCGACGCAGCGAGTGGGAATTCGTCCCGACGTGGAAGTGAAGCCAACGATTGCGGGCATCCGGGCTGGCCGGGACGAGGTGCTGGAGGCAGCCATCCGCGAGATCCTGGGGTCCGAGATTCCGGCGGCCCGGATTGAGCAGTTGACCCGGCACTAAAGGCAACCGCGAGAGGCGGGCGTAACCGATCGATGGACCGCTAGAACCAAAAAAACCAGGGGGCCATCCCATTCTATTTATAATGGTTATAGCGCTTTTATTAGGGGTCTGTCCCCTGTTTTTGCCCTGTTTCCTGTCCCCTGTTTTTGCCCTGTTTCCCTGTTTTTGGGTCCCCTGTTTTTGGGGTCCCCTGTTTTTGGGTCTTTGGAATCCCAGGAGGTTCCAGGTGAACAACGGGCGAGTGTTCCGGTCGAATTTGTTTGTGGTCCCCTGGCTGATGGTGATTTCCACCCTGAGCCTGCTCGGCGCGGCTGCGCAGGCAGAGGATTCCGCGGCGGCATTTCCCGTCACTGTCCGCGTGGATGCTGGCATATCGCTTGGCCGGTTGAAGCCAATCTGGCGCTTTTTCGGCGCCGATGAGCCGAACTTCGCCTACATGAAAGACGGCCGCAAGCTCCTCTCTGAGCTTGGCGAATTGCGTCCCGGCGAGGTTTTCTTCCGCACTCATAATCTGCTCAACACGGGGGACGGAACGCCGGCTCTCAAATGGGGCAGCACGAATATATATACCGAAGATGACCAAGGCAGGCCTGTTTACGATTGGCGGATCGTTGACTTGATCTTCGACACATACCTCCAGCGAGGTGTCCGTCCTTACGTCCAGCTGGGGTTCATGCCCCGGGCGCTCTCCAGCCGACCCGAGCCGTATAAACATGAATGGAGGCCCGGTTTTCCATACGAGGAAGTCTATACGGGCTGGGCATACCCCCCGAAGGACTACGCAAAGTGGAGTGAGCTCATCTACCAGTGGGTCAAGCACTGCCTCGAGAAGTTCGGGCGCCCGGAGGTTGAAAAGTGGTACTGGGAAACATGGAATGAGGCCAATATCCCCTACTGGCAAGGGACACCGGAGGAGTTCCGCAAACTTCACGACTACACGGTGGACGCGGTCCGGCGGGCATTACCGACGGCCCGCGTTGGCGGGCCGGACATGGCAGGCTCGGACCCCGCCTTCCTGAAGGACTTCCTGGAACACTGCCTGCGCGGAGTCAACCATGCCACCGGCCGAAAAGGAACACCGATCGATTTCATTTCATTCCACGCCAAGGGAGCCCCAAAGTTCATCGGCGACCACGTCCAGATGGGGATCGCCGCGCAATTGCGAACCATAGACCGTGGATTCGCGACGATAGCCGCATACCCGGAGCTGAAGCAGCTGCCGATTGTCATCGGCGAGTCTGATCCGGAGGGCTGCGCCGCCTGCCAGGGCTCTCAACTGGCCTACCGGAACGGGACCATGTACTCGAGCTACACGGCCGCCAGCTTTGCCCGAAAACACGACTTGGCCGACCGGCACGGGGTGAATCTCGAGGGCGCCCTCACTTGGGCGTTCACGTTTGAAGACCAACCTTACTTCGCCGGCTTTCGCCAACTGGCCAGCAACGGCGTCGACCTGCCCGTTCTGAACGTTTTCCGGATGTTTGCGAAAATGGGTGGGGACCGGATCGCCGCAACCAGTACCGGGGCAGTGTCCCTAGACGAAGTCTTGGCTGAAGGAGTCCGCAAAAGCCCGGACGTCGGGGCGCTCGCGAGCCGGGCAGGTGAAACCGTCTGCCTCATGTTGTGGCACTATCACGATGACGATCTGCCCGGACCCCAAGCGGCCGTTGACGTGCAGGTGTCGGGTCTGCCCGAGGGAAAAACCTCTGTCACGATGACGCACTACCGGATTGACGAAAAGCACAGCAATGCCTATGCGACTTGGATGCGGATGGGCTCTCCGGTTGCGCCCAACCGCAAGCAGTACGCGGAGCTCGAGGCGGCAGGCCGCCTGAACGCCATCGGAAAACCCGACGAAATTCCGGTTTCACACGGATCTATGGACATTCGCTTCTCTCTGCCGCGCCAGGGTGTGTCGTTGCTCGTTATTGAATAATGAACCGAGGGCATACGCCAACGTAGTCCTCGCCGGAAGACGACGACCATGAACTCGCCGCCTCACCAGCCGTCCGAACCATCCATCAGCGCGCTCGCCTGGGTATTCTTGAAGCTCGGCCTCATCGGTTTCGGCGGCCCAGCCGCCCATGTGGCAATGATGGACGATGAGGTGGTGCGCCGCCGCCGTTGGTTGTCGCGTGAAGAGTTCGTTGATTTGCTCGGTGCGACCAACCTGATCCCCGGGCCGAATTCCACCGAGATGGCCATCCACGTGGGGAGACGGCAGGCCGGCTGGCCCGGGCTCCTCGTCGCCGGCAGCTGTTTTATCCTGCCCGCCAGTCTCATTGTCACAGGACTTGCCTGGGCGTATGTTAACTACGGGGCGTTGCCGGAAATCACCGGCGTCTTGTATGGGGTAAAGCCGGTCATCATCGCCATCATTCTCCAGGCCCTCATCAGCCTCGGCCGGACCGCGCTCAAATCAGCCGTGTCGTGGCTCGTCGCTACGGCAGCAGTAGTCCTTGCGTTTGTCGGAGCGAACGAACTGCTGCTTCTCCTGGGGGGCGGCGGCCTGGCATTCGCTTGGAAATGGCTTCGGAGTTCGCGTCCCCCGTCCATCTCCGGACTGTTCTCATTGCCGGTCGCCGGGCCGATCTGGTTAGTCGCAACGGCCGGTGTGAAGGGGACAGTCAACATGGCTGTCCTTTGGCCGCTCTTCTGGTTCTTTCTGAAGGTCGGGTCGATCCTGTATGGCAGCGGATACGTGCTGTTGGCCTTCATCAGGGCAGACCTGGTCGAGCGCTGGGGATGGCTGACCGAAGCGCAGTTGCTGGACGCGGTGGCGGTAGGACAGGTAACTCCCGGGCCGGTCTTCACGACTGCCACGTTCGTTGGTTATCTTGTGGCAGGCCCGACAGGTGCCCTGGTGGCAACCGTCGGCATCTTCCTCCCCGCTTTCGTGTTCGTTGCCTTGAGTGGGCCGCTGGTTCCGCGGATTCGACGATCACCGCTAGCCGGCGCTTTTCTGGACGGGGTGAACGCAGCCTCGCTGGCTCTCATGTTTTTCGTCACTTATCTCCTGGCACGGGCTGCGCTTGTCGATGTCCCGACGATCCTGCTGGCCGTCTTTACCTCGCTGCTTCTTTTCCGGTATCGAGTGAACTCGGCTTGGCTCGTGCTGGCAGGCGGTGTTGCCGGCCTGTTGGTTTACGGCCGTCTGTAAGAGGCCGAATACACCAGAACTGCCGAGCGGAACAGAACCGCAAACGCAGCGTTTTTCGCGAAGTGCGCGGATTGTCACCGCAAGCAACAGCTAGGGGCCAGGCGTCGCTCACGGCTACAATCCGCGCACTCCGCACAAAGCGCTCCGTTTGCGGTTCTGTGATGCTCGACCACCCGATTGGCTCTGCAGAATCCTGCGCCGCGGCTCCCTCCGCTCACGCCTGGGCCGCCGCACCACGGGTGGCGGCGCGCAGGGGCAGTCCCTGGTCAGCGAGGTTCTCGAACAGCCGCTCGTGGATGTCGCTGGCAAAGAGATAGACGAGACGTCCGTCGCTTTTGGAGGTGGTGGCGAGTCCCTTCGCTGCCAAAAGCAGGCAGAGCTGCTGCTCGCCGGGGCTCAATTCCGACGCGTCTACTTCGGGCAGACCCCGAATTCCGGACCGCAGCTTTCGCAAGAGATCACGAACAAAAACCTGCGGGTCCGTCGAATCCAGCGCAGCTCCTGCAGCCAGCCACCGCTCTTCGGATTCCCCGTAAAAATAGGGGCCGGCCGCGTAGGCAACCAGGAAGATCAGCAGATCAATAAATGCCGCCAACAGCAGAGAGAACACATGGCGGCTGGTGGGCGAGCTGACAAGTTCCTCAAAAGCCCTCATCAGGTCCTCCTGTCCGCTCGACGACTGCTCGACGTACTTGGAATAGGAGGGGGGAATCGGTTTGTCGAGTTTCTGGCCCGGTAGGAGTTCGGACACGCTGGCCCACGGGATCTGATCGAAGACCCCGTGAAACTGTCGCAACTGCGTCTCGGTTGGAGTGTCGGGTCGCAGCTGCGCCCGAAAACCAGACAGAGCCTGTCGGGTGCTTTCGAGGTCGGTAACGGTCTGTCCTGTGAGCTTGGTATATCGGTCGAACGCGGTGTAACGAACTCCGAGGCCCGCCCCTTCCTGGTAGTTGTCGCGGTAGGTTTGTGCTTCTTTCGCAACTGCTTCGCGGATGCGGTTCAGGTAAGGGTCCGCGTCCCTGGCCTGGGAAATGTGGCCGTGGGTCTTCTCGGCGGCTGTGAGCTCTTCCAGAGCGAGGACGTATCGCTTTCCGTTGGTCACCGCCTGGCTGAGCAACTGGTCGGTGCTGGCCGCAGTTCCGGTCAACTCGTCATATAAAGCGCGCTGCAGCAGGGCAGGTCGCTCGCGGGCAGTGAACCACGTGTAAAGACTCACGTAGGAGAACGCGATCGAGACGACTGCACAGATTGCGTAAACGACAATCAGCAGCGCGCGGCTCTTTCGCGTGAAACCGACCAGCCAGGCCACCATCACAAGTGACAGCTGAACTCCCAGCGACGCGAGGAAAGAAAACCAGCCGGACAGGTACAGCGCCATGCCCTGTTGCGTGGTGTAGAACGAAACGATCGACAGCAGGCAACTGGCGACAAACAGGACTTGCACGATCGGGCGGCCGAAACCGCCACGAAGCCGGGCCCGGTTCGAATACACGAATGCCATTCGGCCTCCTTAAGGGACGTCTATGAGCTATTACGCACCGACCGCCAAAATGGTTGCGTCGAAGCCGTGGACCGGCTGACCAGCTAACTGGCTAATCGGCCAACCGGCTTTCCGGTTGACCGACCAATGCCCTCTAATGCTTGGAGGCCAGTCTTTCGCGGATGCGCTCCTCTTGTTCCCTCAGGTCGGCGGTGAACTCCGGACCGAAGTCCGCCGCCTCAAAGACTTGCCGGATCTCGATCTCGGTGTCCTCCATGGGCGCCCGCTTCACCCATGCGATGGCTTCGTCTTTGGACTTCACGTTCCAGAGCCAAAAGCCTGCAATCAATTCCTTGGTCTCGGGGAAAGGCCCGTCGATAACGGTGCGTTTCTTCCCGGAGAATCTGACCCGCGTGCCCCTCGACGTGGGATGCAGCCCTTCGCCCGCCAGCAGGATGCCGGCTTTCTCGAGCTCCTCGTTGTATTTACCCATTGCGGCAAGCACCTCGCGGCTAGGCATGACTCCCGCCTCCGACTCTTTGCTGGCTTTAACGATGACCATGAATCGCATTGGTTTGCCTCCTTGACGGATTGATGACAACGGACCCCAAGGACCCAAGGACAACAAGGACAGCAGGACGCGTTCTCCTCGTTCACCGCTGCCGTCCATCACGGTCCTTGGTGCAGCCCAATGCCAGCCAATATGCCGACGTTTCCCGATTGGTTTCGAGCAGCCTATAATCCAGCGCATGCGCAGGTCTGATCTCGTCACCCGGCTCGATTCAGAATTCAAGATTGCCGGACATCCCGAGAACCTCCTCGAATGGGCGCTCAATGACGAAAACCGGGAGGCATTCAATCCCGACTTTCTTGACCGTCGCACAGCTTGCGTGCTCGCAGGGGCCGAGAATGTTGCTAACGTGTTCACGGTGGTTTTCGTGACCGATGCGATCATCGAAGAGCTGGCCGCCCATCCGGCGTCCCTGGTGTTTACGCACCACCATTTCGACTGTCATGAAGACGAGCGAGGCATCGAGCCGCTACGCCGTGACCAGCTAGAAGAATTGCGACGTCAGGGCCATTCCTTATACGTTGCGCATGCTCCCCTCGACACTCACCCTGTCTACGGGACTTCGCTCGTGCTCGCGCGTCTGCTGGAGGTCCCTCACGAGTCGGGGTTCTTCAAATACGCGGGAACCGACGTCGGGGTGATCGGCCGGATTGAGCCGACAGTTTTTTCTGACTTAGCCGAGCGGGTTCGACGGGTCCTCGAGCGCCCGTCTGTGACGACGGTTCAACACCGGCAGTCCGTCCACAAAGTCGCCATTGCAGCCGGCGGAGGGGATTTCGGCCAAGTGGCGGAAGAAGTCGCACAGGCGGGTTGCGATACCCTGATCACGGGACCAGTCCAGAACCGGTGGGCAAATCCCTTAGTTCAGGAGAATCACCGCTGTTTTCTGGAGATTTGCCAGCGGTGCGGTGTCAATCTCATCGGCGGCACCCACTACGCAACCGAACGACCGTCCATGATTGCAGTTGTCAAGATGTTCCGACAATGGGGCATCCCCGCAACGTATCTCGAAGATGATGGTTTGCTGCAGTCCACCTGACAAGGTTCGGGTTTGGGTCTGCGGCGAGAAACTCGAAGGGGCGGGCTGACATCCTGAAGGTAGAGATGAAAAAAAGAGAGCTATTGAATCTGGGAGTCCCGCACGCCGTTGTTGGCATCGCGATCGATGCGGTGAGAAAAGCCGCCTCGAAAGGTTCTTCCCGGCCTGAAATCAGGGCGGCGATCACGGCGGTTCTTGCTGACCCGAAGGCGCACACGACGGACGATGTTTGGGGTGAGTTGGCATCTCACTGTACCGGTTCCGGTCAATCTGGTGGTCCCTCGCGGACCGAACCGGCTCCGTATCGGATATGGGGCAGTGACTTTGAGCCCGACTCGATCCGGCAAATGGAGAACGCCTGCAAGTTGCCGGTCTCCGTCGCGGGCGCGTTGATGCCCGATGCGCATGTGGGCTACGGATTGCCTATCGGCGGGGTACTCGCAACCGAGAACGCGGTCATCCCGTACGCCGTCGGGATGGATATCGCCTGCCGGATGAAGATGACGGTGCTGGATCTGCCAGTCGATGCCCTGGACAAGCAGCAGGACCGTCTTGCCCGGGCCTTGGAAAACGAGACGTCATTCGGGGTCGGCGCCGAATTCAAGAGAAGAAAGCAACACCCCGTCATGGACGAAGACTGGTCGTGCAGCCGAATCACCAACCGGGACAAAGACAAGGCCTGGAAGCAGTTGGGCACGAGTGGAAGCGGCAACCACTTCGTCGAGTTCGGCGTGCTCACATTGCCTTCTCCTGATCTTGGTCTGTCGACTGGGCGGTACCTTGCCCTCCTCAGCCATAGCGGGAGCCGCGGAACCGGCGGGAACGTGGCCACGTTCTACAGCCGTCTTGCAATGGACCTGCACCCGGAACTGCCCAAGGAACTTCGCCACCTGGCCTGGCTCGAGCTCGGTTCCGAGGACGGAGAGGAATACTGGCGGGCTATGGAGCTTATGGGGTTGTATGCTGCGGCGAACCATGCTCTCATCCACCGGAGTATCGCCCGCAACCTCGGTGTTGACGTTTTGCTTGACCTCGAAAACCATCACAACTTCGCGTGGAAAGAGCGCCATCAGGGACGCGACGTCATCGTCCACAGGAAGGGGGCGACACCGGCGGCCGCAGGCGATCTCGGCATTATCCCCGGCTCCATGGGAACCCCCGGCTACGTAGTTCGAGGCAAGGGACACCCGGACTCTCTTAATTCCGCCTCGCATGGAGCGGGGCGAAGGATGAGCCGGAAGGCTGCGCAGTCACAGTACACCTGGAAGGATCTGAAGCGGTTTCTGGAAGAACAGGGAGTCACACTGCTCTCGGCCGGACTGGACGAGGTACCGATGGCCTACAAGGACATCCATACGGTCATGGCTGCCCAGTCGGATCTCGTCGACACTGTTGCCCGGTTCGACCCGAAGCTGGTGAAAATGGCCCCTGCGGGCGAACGACCGGAGGACTGAGGCGCACTGCGCACTGCCGACTGACAACTGACAACTGACGACTGACGACTGACGACTGACGACTGGCAGTCGTGGGGCGATTCGCGTTCAGAATAAGTCCGCCGCTTTCCGGCCCGGTCGTCTGGTTCCGGGTCAGGCGCGTGAGCCGCTCAGCCAGTCGGTTGTCGTTCCGTCTGTCGTCTGTCGTCAGTTGTCAGTCGGTCAGTTGCTTTACTGCTGGACCGTAAACGGCACCGAGTACTGCGTGTTTTCCCACATGAGTTTCAGGACGCCACCACCAGCCGGGTTGTTCTCGACCGCGATCGTGAACTGATCGACGGGCGGCTCGAGCGCCTCTTTCTTCATGTCGACTCTGCCGATGTCCTGCTGTTCATCGTACTGCAGTCCCCATTGCAGGATCTGCTTGTTCAAGATCAGCTTAGCGGTACCGTCCTCGGCTGGAAGCAGGAACATTGTACAGGCGCCTGCCGGGACCGTGACCTGCCCGAACGTGAGCGGCTTCGGGGTCAGAAGCAGGGTCGCTTCGTCCGCGCCCATGCGCCAAACCTTGCCGTAGGGGACCAGAGTTCCCCAGATCTTCCGCGTTTCCCCGGATCGGGAGTCCTTGCTGAACGGGCGGCCATAGACGACCATGACCCGGGTGCCGGTGCGACGATCTCCAATCATGCCCGTCACAACTTCGTGCGGGCTCCGACGTGGCGGGGGAGTGGGGCGGACTCCCTGGGCTGCGGCCGAAGGAGGCGGTTGTTGTGCTTGCGGCTCCGCGAACGCCGCCAGTCCCATAAGGCTACCGACTGCGAGGAGTAATGTTGATTTAAGCAAGTGCATAGTGACTCCTGATGTAGAGACCTGTTTGACGTGAATTATGGCACTGCCGAAAACACTGTACGCGTTCCGCCGACGGGCAGTCAACAGGGGCCAGGGCCCAACCGAGGGCTGCCGAGACAACGGTGGCCGCAGGATCTTCGGGCCTTACTCCGGGCTTTTGAAGAGGACTGCGGCCAGCGGCGGCAACGTGACTTTCAGCGAATGCGGACGGCCGTGAAACGGCTGAGCCGAGGCCTGTAGCCCGCCGGCATTGCCCAGGCCGCTGCCCCCATAGTAAGTCGCGTCGCTGTTGAGGATCTCTTCCCAGTAACCGCCCCGCGGGATGCCGACCAGGTAGTTCTCTCTCGGCACCGGCGTGAAGTTGCAGATGACGAGCACGACGGAGGAACTCGACTGCGCCTTTCGCAGGAAGCTGATCACGCTGTTGTCGGCATCATTAGCGTCCACCCACTCAAAACCCGCAGGATCGAAATCCAGCTCGTGGAGGGCCGGTTGCTCCCGGTAGACGCGGTTGAGGTCGGCGACCCAATTCTTGAGCCCCGAGTGGAACGGGTACTCGAGGACGTGCCAGTCGAGGCTGTTCTCGTGATTCCACTCGTTCCATTGTCCGAATTCGCCCCCCATGAACAGAAGTTTCTTTGCCGGTTGTCCGTACATGTAACCGAAGAGCGCCCTCAGGTTCGCGAACTTCTGCCAGTCATCACCCGGCATTTTCCGGATGAGAGAACCCTTGCCGTAGACCACCTCATCATGGGAAAGGGGGAGCACGAAGTTCTCGTTGAAGGCGTAGACGAGTCGGAAAGTCAATTGGTTGTGATGGAAACGCCTGTGGATTGGTTCCTTTGCGGAGTACACAAGTGTGTCATGCATCCACCCCATGTCCCATTTCATTCCGAAGCCCAGGCCGCCGACGTAAATCGGTCGTGAAACCATCGGCCAGGCTGTCGATTCTTCCGCCACGGTCTGGACGTCCGGGTGGCGGCCGTAGACCTCCTGATTGAGACGCCTAAGGAGCGAGATGGCCTCGAGGTTTTCGTTTCCGCCGTAGATGTTCGGAATCCATTCGCCTTGTTTACGCGAGTAGTCGAGGTAGAGCATCGAGGCAACGGCGTCCACACGCAAACCGTCGGCGTGGTAGATATCCAGCCAGAACATAGCGCTGCTGAGCAGAAAACTCCTGACCTCGTTCCGGCCATAGTTGAAAATGTTACTGCTCCAGTCCGGGTGAAAGCCTTTCTGTCGACTCGAATGCTCGTACAGATGGGTCCCGTCGAAATAGCCGAGACCATGCTCGTCTGTGGGGAAATGAGATGGAACCCAATCCAGGATCAGCCCAATACCCTTGTCGTGCAGGCAGTCGACCAAAAACATGAAGTCTTGAGGCGAACCATACCGCGCCGTCGGCGCAAAATATCCCGTTGTCTGGTAACCCCATGAGCCGTAAAAGGGGTGCTCCATGATCGGCAGGAGCTCGACATGCGTGAACCCCATCTCGCTGGCGTACTGGGCGAGTTTGGGCCCGACGTCCCGGTAGCTGAGCGGTTGATTGTCCGGGGTCCGCATCCACGAGCCGAGGTGCACTTCGTAGGCCGACATGGGGGCGCGCAGCGAATTGTTCCGCCACCGGTTGGCCATCCAGTCGGCGTCGTTCCACTCGTAGTCGAGGTCCCAGACCACCGAAGCGGTTTTGGGTGGGGCTTCATGGTAAATCCCGAAGGGATCCATCTTGTTCACCCGGTAGCCGTTATAGCGGGACACGACGTGGTACTTGTAGAGTGCACCCTTGGCGACCCCGCCAATCAACCCGTGCCAGATCCCGGACTGCCCGAGAGGCCGGAGCGGATGCGGGTTGTTGCCCCAACTGTTGAAATCACCGGTAACGAATACCTGCTCGGCATCCGGTGCCCAGACGGCGAAATAAGTACCGTTGGCGTCTCCGTCACGAACCACGTGGGACCCCAGTTTGCCGTACAGATGCAGGTGGCTGCCTTCGTTGAACAAATAAAGGTCATCTTCCGTCAGTAGGGAGTAGTCGTACCGGATCTCGTGCTTTTCGGTTGTCTTGGGTGCGCGCGCCTGGCTCATCGTAGTCCTCGCTCGTCTAGTCTACAGAAGAGGAATTGGAAATAAAAAGAATCTGGTAGCCGCGCGAGCGAACAAACCGTGTAAAAAGTTCAACTTGAAGGCAATGGGGGACTCCTTCCACTCAGAGTCGGTGTTTGTTACACTTGTTACCCAGTTGCAGAAAAGGGTTTTGTATGTCTTTCGGCTTAATCAACAGTGACGAAATTCATCCTTCTGATCCAACTATGCGAATCAAGATCCTACTCGCAGACGACCACAAAATCGTGCGCGATGGCCTCAGGACGCTGCTCGAGCAACAGCCGGACATGGAGGTTGTAGCTGAGGCCGAGGACGGAGCGACCGCGGTCAAGCTCACCCAGCAGCTTTCACCGGATGTCGTAATCATGGACATTGCCATGCCGGAGATGAACGGAATCGAAGCGACTCGGCAGATAACGAATCATGATGCGGCAGTGAAAGTCATTGGCCTTTCAATGTACTCCGATAAACGATTCACGGCGGAAATGCTGAAAGCCGGGGCCGCCGGCTATCTCCAAAAGGACTGTGCCTTCGAGCAACTCGCCCGAACGGTTCGCTCGGTGGTGGACTCTACAGAACATTGAGGGCCACGAACGACAGCCTATGCGTGGCTGTCACCCGTGGTCCGTTGGTTCCCGGGTCTTTTCCCGTGGTTTCCGTGTCTAGAAACTGAACCGCAACGAGAATTCTACCCGGCGGTTACCCGCCATGGACATCCCGCCGCCTCCGCCCCCGCGGAACCCGAATCCGGCGACCGCGCCGTTACTGATCCCAAACAGGGGGGAAGTCAGGTTGCCTATCGGCATGCCCTCGTTGGTGTTGTTCAGAACATTAGACACGTCCATTGAGACCGTGAGGTTGTAAGGCTTGCCGGTGTTTCCGCCAAAGCCTCCGAAGCCTCGACCGCCGCCGGGACCACCTGGTCCACGACCACCGCCACCCCCCCGGCCGCCTGCGCCACCGGGCCCCCCTCCGGCCCACATACCCGCCGGCGGACCGTCCGGCCCACCTTCGACCGGGAGCCGCTCCGGAGCCTTCCCGAACCCGATTGTCTTGCTCAGACGCAGCCTCGTCATCAGGAATCCTGGTCCCTCGCCGAGATTCCGAGGAATGATCACTGCGCCCGGCGCCGGGTTAGGATCAAACGCTCCCCACTGGGTCCGCACAACGCCGGGCCTGTCCAAATCGTTAGCGTAGGCAGGGCGCTCGGTAAACAGGGTGTCCCCGTTGGTGTCGCGTCCGGTCGTAATGTTGAACGGCCGTCCGGACGAGGCCATGACGAACGGGTTGAGACGGATGTCTCCGGGCAACGTCAGGGAGCCGCCCATAACGATTCGGTGACGTACATCATAGGGCGCGCGGGCGAACGCGAAATCGAAATCGTATGGATCGTAAGCAGACCCGGAGCCGGATTCGCCGTTACTCTCCGCTTTTCCAAGCGAGTAGTTGCCGAAAATCGTAAACCTTTGGCTGAACCGGTTGCTCAGTCCCACGATCAGTTGGTTTTGACGCGATCGCCCGTCCGAATGGTATTCGAAGATGTTTCCGATCTCTCCCAGCGGGCGCTGGTTGGTCACCGGGTCCGGCGCGTTGATGTTGAAAGAGCGCAGATCGTGCAGTCTCGCGGTGTGCACGAAGCTCACCGAAACAGTGAACGACTTAGGCAGTTGCCGTTCTACGCTGATCGCTCCCTGCATGGAGTAAGGAGCATTGAGCTTCTCGGATAGCCGTCGAATCGACTGCGGGGTGGCGTTGGCAGCCAACTGGTCCGGTGTCGGGACGGTCGGAAAGAAGTCGGGATTAGAGACGATGAACTGTTGCTGATTGATCCCGTTATAGCGGTTGGCCTCGAGCACCAGGCTCTCGCCGACCCGATCGTAAAAAAGCCCGAATCCGCCCCTGACGATGGTCGATGGTCGCTGGCCTTGCTTTACGCCCGGCGACCAGGCAAAAGCCACGCGAGGGGCAACGTCCAGGTGATCGCTGATGTTGTTTTGCGCCTCGTAGCGCACGCCGAACGAAAGAAGCAACGAGGGCAGTATCCGCCAGTCGTCGTTCACGAACAGGCCCATCTGGGTCTGGCTGATACCAGCAAGAGGGTTGCCGGCCGACAGCGAAAACTGGGTAGCGCCGCCGCCCAAGGCCCTGATATCCGCCGGGTCCATACCGAGCTGTGAAAACAACAGCGTCCTACGGTAGCGCTCAAGGCTGGACAGTGGGACCAGAACAGGTTGTCCGTCGGCGCCCAGCACCGGCTGGTTGTTCTGATCCAGTTCCGGACCGGCGCCGCCCGCGAACGTAAAGGTGCCGGCAAAGTTGTTCCTGGTTATATCTTCAGTCGAAACGTACTCGATCTTGACGCCCGCTTTGAGAGCATGCCTGCCCGCGGCCCAGGCCGTGGAGTTCTGGAGTTCCCACTCCTTGTCGATATTGCCCGACAAGCCAGTTGTTGACCCGCCGCCGTAAAAGGAATCCAAGACTCGTAGGGCCGGCTCGTCGGAATCCCTGCCGCGATTGCGCTCGTTGTGGTCAAAACGCAGACGCGTCTCGTTAATGATGCGTCCCTTGATGACCGAGGTTTCAGTCAACGACATCTCGTGCTCTTTGGACATCGTGTCGTAGGCCAGTGAACTGAGCGAGAAGCCTCCGATTCCTTCGAACGCGTTGCGCGATTCCGAATAACCGTAGCGGCCGATCAGCGTGTTGTTGGGGCTGAGCTGGACTTCTACTCGAGGCGAGATGCTGGTCCGGCGCTGGGGCGTCACCAGGGTCTCATTAAACGCAATGGGCTGGAGATTGTTATCCAACACGGTCGCATTAATCACCGCATTCTCGTCGAACTCCCGCCTGCTGGCGTCGACGAAGAACGACACCCTGTTCTTGATGACCGGTCCGCTGAGGTTTATGCCGTAGCTGCGCGCTTGAAACGGCGCTCGCGTCGATGCGTACGGATTCCGGGAGTTAAGGCTCTCATCGTTGAACCGGAAATCTGCTTCACCTCTGAACTTCTCGGTTCCCGGCCGGGTGAGGATCTCAATCCGGCCAAATCCCAGGCGCTCGAACTCCGAGGAGAAAGGATTCTGATTGATGCGGATCTCGCGGATCGACGCTTTTGGCGGCATTCGTCCCCCGCTGAACCCGTCGATGTAGAACTGACCACCGTCCGGGCCGGCCCCCGGCCCGGCCAGCGCCTGAAGCGCGTCAGCGAGCTCGTCCGGATCGTCGGGCAAGGCGTCAAGGTCCTCGCCCTTGAGCACCAGAGCGCCGGCGTTCTCCTCGGCCGCCAGGCTGACCCCCTCGGTATCCGAAGTGACCGTCACTTCTTCTTTTTCCAGGGCCACTTTCAGGATGAAGCTTACTTCCACGGTCGGCTGGTTAGCCTTGATTTCGACCATCTTGGTCTCGGGGTCGAATCCCTTAGCGACCGCCCTGACGCTGTAAATCCCCGGGCCCAGGTTCGGAATGGAGAAATTGCCTTCCTCGCTGGTCACCGTGATTCGTTCCGCGTCGTTGGCGTCCGTGACGATCACACTCGCTCGGGGCAGCACAAAACCGCGCTCGTCGAACACCTTCCCTTGAACGGCGGGCAGGGAACTGCTTGGGGATTGTGCTACGCCGGTCGTAGCGAACATCAGGATGATGAGCAGGCAGAGATAGAGTACCCGATAGCTGAACATGGTGAACTCCGCTAGTGTTGAAGACTTCTCAGTGGGACTAGGGAAGTCCCATACCCATATCAAGCACACCGGACGGGAAGTTGAAACTGCTCGTATCTCCTTGAGAAGGGAGCGTCAGGAGCGGTTCAACTCCTGCCGCGAGAAGGATCGCCGTTACCTTGTCTGGGTCGTTGCCGACCGTGCTTGAAACCATGATCAATTCACCCGGTTTTAAATCGTTGATGGAGACAGCCGGTAGTCGCTGAAACATCTCGGACAGGTCGCCGCCTCGCCTGGGACCGCCGGGCCCCGTCGGCGCTCCGGACCCCAGTCCCTCGCTGCCTCGAGCCTGTCCCTGTCCTCCCGACGATGCGCCCGGTTGAGCGGTCGTGGCCGCGCCGGGAAACGAGCGTCCCGGATTCCCGTTTGTTCCGTTTACCGAGGCATTGAGACGACGGGCCATCATCGTCGCCATCTGCTCCGGAATCCGCCGCAGAACACTGTCCTTGTTTATGACAACAGTTAGAGGCTTCTTCGTGGGCAGGTTCTGGATCGAGATCGTGCCGGCCTGAGCGTCGACCGCCTTGATCGGCCCGCCTACCATCACGAACGTCCCGAAAACGACAACTTCGGCGTCAACCCGCGTTTCCGCCTCATCTTTGTTGCCGAGTGCACGCAACTGGTCGCCGGGCTTGATTTCGGCCAGTGAGCTCGGTTTGGCGTCCGCGAAGTGGACCGAATCAGGTGCATAGCGCCGGTACAGCGTCTTATCGTTGACCGCGACTGCCATTGTCCGACTGCTACCGAGGCCAATTGTCTTGGCGGTTATTTCGCCCTTGGCCGGGCCGACGGAAATAACCGCCGCGGAGATCCCCCGGCGCCGCCAATCTTCCGCCTCGCGCTGGTTCCTCTGGGCGATGTCCGCTTTGCTGACCACGATGATCTGACGGGCAGGGACGCTCTTGCCGTCGGGCGCCACTCGGCCACGGGCAATCACCTTGTCTCCGGGTTGAAGACTCGAAAACTCAACCGGCGTACCCTTTTCGAGTGTCTTTTCCCCCGGCGGGACCTTCAGAAACTCGGTTTCGTTCGTAAAGGTTGCCTGAACCTCGCCGTTGGCGGTCGTCAGGATGATTCGCCGGGCAGCCACATCGAGCGATTGAATCTCGCCTGCCAGGTAAGTAGGCCGAGGAGCCTGGGTCCCAGCCTGATCCTGAGGAGTTGCCGCCAACGGCAAGATCGCGACGCTGAACATCACCGTTCCGAAGAGCAGCGTCCAAACAAGGCTATTGATAGGCCTGTGCATCGCAGAATTCATATTCACCGTTTTGTGTTGTCGCTCTATTAATACGTTTGGGAGAATGAGAACGCTTCAGGCCCGAGTGTAAAATCGGCGCAAACTGAGCGGCTGCCCGCTGCCCGCTGCCTGCTGCCCGCTGACCCGCTGCCCGCTTGACCCTTGTGGGGTACTTGAGGAAGTATTGGAGAAGTCCTCAGTTCCAACAGCACAAGGGGGAGCAGATGAAAAATCCGCTTCGAGCGATCTTCGATTTCGACCGACGGGAGCTGCCGGTCGCGCTCCTTTTGTTTCTGTTCTACTTCCTGATCATTGCAGTTTTTCAAATCCTCAAGCCGCTCAAGAACGGGTTGTTCGTGGAACACTACGGAGCGGATATCGAACTGTACGCGAAGCTGGCCAACATCATAGTCGCGGCCGTGGCTGTGGCCGCCTACAGCCTTTTGTACAGCAAATTGCGGCGCAACTGGCTTATCTACGTACTTTGCGGCTTCTTCGTCGTCGGTTTCCTTGTCCTGATCTGGGCGCTCAGAAGTCCAAGTGCGCTGCCGATCTGGGCGTTCTATTTCCTCGGCGATCTGGAGACGACACTCATGGTCGCGGCTTTCTGGGCCTACGCGACGGACCTGACGGACAGCGACCAGGCGAAGCGCCTGTTCGGTGTTGTTGGGGGCGGCGGAGTCGTGGGTGGCTGGGTTGGAATTAGTCTCGCTAAGGTCCTGCTCAGCCGCATCGGGATGGCCGGACTCCTGTTCTGGTCAGCGGTCATGATAGCGCTGGTAGCCATCGCAACGGCCGTAATCGAGTACTGGACTGTAAAGACCAGGGCATTCCGATTGCCGGACCAGGATAAGCGGCCGGTCAAACCGGAGGAGCGGAAGAAGTCGAGTTGGACCTCCGCCTTGGACGGTGCCCGGTTAGTCATGGTATCGCGCTATCTCCTCGCGATTGCCTTGATCATGCTGTTCTACGAGATCGCATCTCAGTTGATGGACTACCAGTTCAAGAAGCAGACGGAGGGTTTGGCGGGCGTTGAGGCGACCCAGGCATCCATGATCGATGTCTACTTCTACGCGAACATGCTGTCCGTTTTCGTCCAGTTTTTCCTGGTCAGCCTCATTATGAGGAAGGCCGGACTTACGGTGGCGCTGCTGGTCCTGCCGGTCGCCGCCATTGCCAGTTCGACGGCTTTTTTGTTGGTTCCGACGCTGCTGGTATCCAGTTTCCTGGTCATTTCCGACAACGGGTTCAACTACTCGATTCAGCAGACGGCGCGCGAATCTCTCTACGTCGTCACCAGCCGGGACGAAAAGTACAAGGCGCGAGCGTTCACGAATATGTTCGTACAGCGGGTGGCCAAGGGGATCAGCATTGTTGGGGCATTGGGTCTCGCCGCTGCTGGAATCGCTCCTCGCTGGCTGAGCCTGGCGACCATTGTTGTTGCGGTCGGAATGATTGCAGCGGGCATCTACGCGGGTCGCCGGTTCCGTGAAAAATCGGCGGAACTTGAGACGGTTCGCCCTGCGGCCTGAGGCGGGCTGATCACGCCGACCCCCAAGGACAGCAAGGACAATAGCCTGGCCCCAAGCTGTCTGGTCTTTGTCCTTGAGGTCCTTGAGATCCCTGGGGTCCCTGGGGTCCTTGGGGGCCTTGGGGTCCGGCGCGGTCGATCGGGCTCGAGAGCCCCGCAATTACCCGGAGATGCGGTTCATCAAGCGCAAAATTTGTTTTGCGAGCACTTCGAAGATGCCCCGAGAGGCGTTCGGGTAGTCTTCCACCATCTCCCAGAACGCGTCGCGGTCGACTTTGATGCACCGGCACTTCTCGAGCACGACCACGCTGAAGAAGCGCGGCTGCCTGCCTAGGACTGCAAGGGCTCCGAAGCTGCCACCCGGCCCGACTTCCTCCGCTTGTCCAGATTCGCGCCTGAGCTCCACCCGGCCGCTGATGAGGTTGTAGATATGGTGCGCGGTTTCGCCCGCGCTGTAGATCAGGTGGCCGACCGGGTATTCCTCGACGATACTGCGAGAAGCCAGGACCAGCAGTTCCGGTGGTCCAAGTCGGGAAAAGATATCCACCCGGGAAAGGCTTTCCAGCTTCTCGATAGTCGTCAGAGAGCCGTCCTGTTTATTCGTGCTGTTATCCATTTGTGCGTATCTCCAGTCGGCCGTCTCGTGAGCGATCGAACCAGAATCGAACAACGCAAGCGCCTCGTACAGTTCTTTGCGCCACAGGTTCAGCTCTAGTGTCGTCAGATCGACAAGCGCGGCTGATGCCAACAGCGGATCGCGCCCCCGGAGAAATTCGAATAGGGCGGTCTTGCGCTCCTCGGTTCCGAACAGTCTATCGGACGCTGCCGGCTCAGGCTCCAGAAGCCTGATAATCCGCCGACGATGGTCGAGCTCGAGCACGCTGTCGAGCAGTTCGACTGCCTGGTCGGCAAGCCGCGGGTCTTCGCCGGAGAAGGCGAGGTAGGCGTTGTAGATGCTTTCGGGGTTATAGAGCAGTCCAAGAAGCCGGAAGATTCGGTTCTCGAACCAGCGCCGTTCGTGCAGGAACACTTTCTCCAGGAGGGCCGACGGCTGTGGCCCGAAGGAGTGAATCCGCTGGTTCTCGACTGCGAGTGCGTCGATTTCGGCTGTCAGCAGCCGCTCGATATCAGTCCGGTAAGCCGTGAGCGGTTCTCGCAACTGCAGGTGATTGAGTCCCTTGATCGCGGTGTAGCGAAGACCGGGGTCGTCGGCTGCCGCCTGCTGGAGCAGACACCTTACGGCGTCGTTGCCCCCGATGTCGGAGAGTGCCTGCAATACCAGCCTTTTGAGTTCAATCGCTGATTGCGGGTCGTCCAGTATGGGAGTTACCGCCGGGAGCAAAGAACTGTCGAAGCCGGACAGCGCGCCTCGGAGGTCTGCCCAAAGAGCCCTGTCCGTCCAAGACTTGAGCAAGAGCGGAAGTACTTCCGGATGCCGGGTCCGCGCCGTGCTCCGGACAGTTGCTTTACGCACTTCCAGAGAAGGATCGGACAACAGTTTCTCGGCGACTTGGAGAGTCGCTCGTTGGTCCGTGAAGTGCTCGAGGACGTAGGCCATCTCCAGTCGGGTCTCCGGTCGGTCGGGGTCGTAGGATTTTTGCAGGAGGTCGAGCAGTCTCTGTCCGGCGATACCGCGCGATGCCTCTTCCTCATGCAACAGGGTGCACGAGCAGGCTGCGACCTGGACGGTCGAGTCCTCGTCCTGCATGAATGACATGAGCCTCTCAAGGGGCTGAGCAGAGTGCGAGCAGAGGTAGCGCACCGCTTCCATGCGAACGACCCGGTCAGCGTCGTTGATGAGTGGTTCCACTTGGTTCGAGAAGTCTTGCTTGTCCGAAAACAAAAGGTGGAGCGCCTTTCGACGGACTCGGGCGTCGTCGTGACGAAGCAGCAGGCTTAGCTCGTTTCCCAGCCCCATCGTTTGACCTGTTTCCATCAGGTCCAGCAGGGAGAGCCAGGTTTTTGCCGACATCGTCTTGAGCATCCGGGGAAACAGCGCCTTGAACTCGTGCCCAAACAAGCGGGATCGCACATATTCCAGATCGATCCGCCCCCTTTGCACCGAGTCGACCAGGACGCTCTTGTACTCCTTGGACAAAAGGACTGCCGCGGTCAGCCAGCAAACCACGAGCAGAAGGCTCATGGAGGATATCGATCGAATCGACAGGTGAGCGATCGAGAAAATGATGATCAGCGCGATGCCGGCAAGGCTCTCAGCGGCTCTAACACCGATTGCGTCCACCAGGGACTTCAGTCGCATACGCCCCTTCGCCGGGATTGCCGTGAAGAGAACTTCGAATGCCGATCGATCGATGGAGTGCTTGAAAACCTGTTCGCCTCCACGCATGACCACAGCCGCCCAGAGCGTTCCGTAAGCGAGAATCAGTCCGTTTCCGACCAGAAGCGCTACCGGCATGACGGCGAATGCTAAGGCCAATCCCCCCCAGCGCAAGAGCAATGGAGTCGCTATAAGTTGGAAGAGCAGAGTCCCGACGCCGAGATAGGCGTGGAACCATCCAAAAAATTCGGCCAGGCTCCTCAGATCATTCAAGTCTCTCTGTGCGGTGATCTTGAACTGGAATTCAGCGAATGTCGAGACCATGCTGCCGGCTGAAACGATGAGCAAGAGGATGACGACAAACCGTCTTTGGATCGGGGGAGGATCAGGATCCTCAGTGTCCGATTCGCGAGGCATGACGCGCGGACACAGCCCCAGGCCGCTTATCGAGACAACCGAGAACAGCATCAGAACGGCCGCAACCGAAATCAGATCATGCACGTTCCCCAAGTGTGCCACGCGTTCCGAAGCCACACCCCCCAAGATCGAGCCCGCTACCGCACCCCCGCCGATTACGCCGATCGCACGTTTGGCTTCGCGGGTCAACAGGCGAGTGCCGATGATCGACCAGGCAAGTACCGGAGCCAGGGTGCCGTACACGCCGACCCAAACGTAGAAGAGGGGCAGGGCGAAAGACCATTCCCTCAGAACCGCATACCGGAAGACCATGGTGCCGGCTGCGAAGATCACCTGGGTTGCCGCCACCGTTCGGCACAGTGATAATCTCTTCTGAGCGCGAAGCTGCAGCCATACCACCAAGCCGACGGCCAGGGTAGTGGCTACCATGAAATAGGGAAGTTCTTCTGGCGAGTAGTGCACGAGGACCAGTGCGTCGCGCACGGTTTTGAGCACGATGAAGGCCGCGATGATTGTGAAGAGCAGCAGGGCCGCGAACCCGATGATGCGCAGCTGCTCATTGCCTGATCGAACCGGAGATCCTGCTTCTGCCAACGATATAGGGCCTCTCGAGCGCGCCTGCCTGGACAACCGAACCGAATCGTGCCCTCTATTATATTCCAGAGTAGCCTCTGGACTGGCAACGGCCTGTCGTCCGGGGCGAGTTCGGCCTTCAGACCGCCGGCCCGTTTATGAAATAATGCCCGGCTTCAAAGCGAGGACTGAATGGAAGCTCTCAGCCAGTATTTCTATGATCTGTACGTTCAAATGCGAGATCCGTGGGCGATCATCGGCTGGCTGGGACAGTTGGTCTTCAGCTGCCGATTCATCGTTCAATGGATTCAGTCAGAGAAGCAGAAAAAGAGCGTTATCCCGGTTTCGTTCTGGTATTTGAGTATTGTCGGAAGCCTGTTGCTCCTCGCATACGGGTTCTACGTCAAACAGCCTGTCTACATAGCCGGATACCTTTTCAATTGCGTGGTCTACGTCCGCAACCTCCACCTCATCCACAATAGTGCCCAGCCGGTCGAATAGCCGATTAGCATTTTTCGGGCCCTCTTTTGTGAAATGCTCGATTTTTCGCATATTGGCGATTGTGCACGCTTCAACGTTGTAGTAGGATTGTGGCATTCCACGACAAGTCGGTGAGGTCTAGCAGTCTTCAAAGACCTGGAGGTGGCACATGGGATGCCCGAAGTGCAACGGTCTGATGTCCCAGAAGTCATACATCAGACCCAGTGAGGTGTTTCGGCTGGGGCCGGACTACTTCAAGGCAGCGCCCGTCGGTCGCTACTACATCGAAATGGTGTCGACTTGTGACGAGTGCGGTCATCGGGAAGTCGAGTGGCATTACGCCCAGAACGCTCCGCGTCGCAGGTTCGCGGTAGGCGCCCGGTAGCCCGGAAGAGCCGGACAGCTCTGACCACTCATGACTGTTTTTGCTAAGTCGGATTTCGCCGCTCCTGCAGGTTGGGGCGATTTCTGATCCCGCCTTTTTGTGTGCTTGAACCCCTTCGCTCCAGGCGACCCCAAACAGATTCTTGTCACAGTTCCTCTCCTGCCGGTGTTTATAATTGCGGAGGAACGAAACGATTGCTTGAGGCAAGTTGTGCGAGGTATCTGGTGCAGAGCCAAACTGAATTGAGGGAGTGGATTGACCCCGACGCTCAGTTCGAGGAGGTATTCCGGGCTCAGTGGTCCCGGCTTTGTTCGCTGCTCACCCGACTGACGGGTAGTCGAGCCGAGGCCGAGGACCTGGCGCTCGAGACGTTCTGGCGGCTGTACCAGAAAAGGGATCAGGTCCTGCGGGCGTCCAACCTGGCCGGATGGCTTTACCGCGTTGGAACAAACCTCGGCCTGAACGCTTTGCGGGCAAAGAAGCGGCGATCGCTTCACGAACAGGCGGCATCCAGACACCTGCTTGGTCTGGCGAGTGCGGAAAGCGTCCCGGCCGCAATGGAGCGGCTGGAGGAGCGTGAGCTGGTGCGCGCGGTTCTAGCCCGGCTCAGTGAGCGCTCGGCGCAGATGCTCATGCTCAGGAGCGAAGGACTCTCTTACGCCGAAATTGCCTCGGCTCTCGATCTTCGACCGGTTTCGGTCGGTACCCTCCTGGCGCGCGCAGAGACAGAGTTCGAAAAGCATTACCGGGCAGTAAAGAGCAAATGAAACAATTACAGCGAGACACGACCATGCACATCAGCGACGGCGAGTTGCGGGCCTTGATGGATGGTGAACTGGATTCCGGAAGTCGGGAATCGGTCTTGGGGCATCTGGAGAAGTGCACAGGGTGCTCGGAACGCCATGCCATTATTCGAGAGCGTGCAAACCTCGTTGAGAGCGAGATCAACGGTCTCATGGCCGACTCCGTGAAGAGTCCGCTTTTGATCGAGGCGGCTCGCCTTCGGCTCGGTGTCCGCATACAGGCGCACAAGGAGAACAAATCAATGTGGCGACAGATATTTGCCAGAAAATATCGCATGGCTTGGGTTGGTGCGAGTGCGGTGCTGATGATCGCGCTCCTGGTATCTTTTCCTTCCGGGCGGGCGCTGGCCGGCCGGTTTCTGAGCCTCTTCCGTGTCCAGAAGGTTCAGACCGTCTCGGTCGATCCCAAGGCTGTGGAGCAGCAGCTTGGCCGACTGCGTTCATCGAGCCAACTGGAAAAGCTGCTGTCCGATAACGTCCAGGTGAACCACCAGGGGGTTCGCGAGGAGGTCACTGATCCGTTGGAAGCCTCGCGCAAGGCAGGGATCACGGTGAGGATACCCCGGGCTGCGCAGGGGCCCGTCAAATGGGTTGTGCAACCGGCTGCGCAGGTGACAATGGACGTCGATCTGGCGAAGATCCAAGGCATGCTGTCGGAAATCGGCAAAGAGGACCTCGTCCTGCCCCCCGAGCTGGATGGAGCCCAGGTGTCGGTCAGTATTCCTCCCGCGGTGGTGGGCATGTTCGGCGAGTGCGGTTCAATGTCCGAGTCCCGGCGTCCTGAAGACTATGATCGAAGCGCTTTTCTCCAGCGACCGTGCACTGTTCTGATGCAGATGCTCTCGCCGACGGTGGCCGCGCCACAGGGAATCGACATCGATCAGGTCGCCGAGTCGATGCTGCAGCTGCTCGGTATGAGCGCGGAGGAGGCCCGGACCTTCAGCGAGACGGTGGATTGGGCGACGACCCTCGTGGTGCCGATCCCGAGAAATCTGAACTCGGCCGAAGCGGTCCAAGTGGACGGGGTTAACGGGACCCTCGTAACCAGCCAGTTCCGCGGTCTGAACAGGTACATGCTCATATGGATCAAAGGCGAGATCGTTTACACGTTGAGCGGTCCGGGCGATCGTGAAACGGCCTTAAAACTGGCTGCTTCCCTGAGCTGACCAATGGTGCCAACGGAAGCGGTAGCGATTTCCAGCCAGGGACTCAAAAAGGTCTTCGATGACAAGGTTGCCGTCGAAGACCTTTCGCTCGAGGTCTTCCGAGGTGAGGTGTTCGGATTCCTGGGTCCGAACGGAGCCGGAAAAACGACCTCGGTAAAAATGCTGCTCGGTCTTGTGCATCCGACCGAGGGATCGGCCCGGTTGCTCGGTTCCCCGTTGAATGACTGGCGAATCAGGCAGCGGATCGGTTTCCTCCCTGAACATTTTCGTTTTCATGACTGGGTGTCGGCACGGGAGTTCCTGACCCTGCACGGGAGACTCTACAAGATGCCCGACCGGGTGCTTCAGGCCCGCATCGAAGAGCTCTTGGAACTGATCGGGTTGACCCAGCACGCCTCCAAGAAACTCGGACAGTTCTCCAAGGGTATGCTCCAGCGGATTGGATTGGCCCAGTCCCTGCTCAATCAGCCCGACCTGGTCTTCCTGGACGAGCCGACGTCGGGACTGGATCCGCTTGGCCGCCGTCTCGTACGGGACATCATCCGGGATTTGCGTGCCCGGGGTACAACGGTTTTCTTGAACTCCCACCTGTTGAGCGAAGTGGAAATTACCTGCGACCGGGTTTCATTCGTCAAAAAGGGCCGCGTGGTCCAGACGGCCACGATGTCCAGTCTGATGGAATCCGAATTCACCGTCGACGTGAGGGCCAGGGGTGTGACTTCAGAGCTGCTCGGACGTTTGTCCTGTTTAGCTTCAAACGTCCGGCTGGACGGAGAACATGTGCTGCTCGGTTTGAGCGGCGAGGACCACCTGCCGATGATCACACGGGCGCTGGTCGAGGGTGGAGCTGAGGTTTTCTCGGTTACCCCGCAACGTTTGTCGCTCGAAGACCTGTTTGTAAAGATCATAGGGACCGACGGAGGTCTATGAGAACGACGTTCGTGATGGCACGGCTCACGTTTAATGAGGCCGCCCGGCGGAAAATATTGCTATGTGCCTTCTTGATGGGCCTCTTGTTCCTCGCGATCTACGCAAGCGGGTATCTGTACTTCAACCGGGAAGCCACTCGGGAGCACATCCCGCCAATCGCGCTCCGCGAGATGCGAAGCTTCATGGTCATGGCGGGGCTCTACGTGGTCAACTTCCTGACCGTCATGATGACGGTGCTCGTCTCGGTGGACACGCTCGCGGGCGAGATCGCATCGGGAACCATACACGCCATCGCTTCCAAGCCCATCCGGCGCTGGGAGATCCTGGCGGGGAAGTGGCTGGGCTTCGTCGGAATGTTGAGCATGTACCTCCTGTTGATGGCGGGAGGGGTCCTTTTATCGGTTTATCTGATTTCGGGCTATAGCCCGCCGAATCCTGCCCGCGCCGTTGTGCTGATCTGGCTGAACGGGATGCTGATGCTGAGTGTGTCCCTTTTGGGGGGGGCAGTATTCTCGACTCTGGCGAACGGCGTTCTGGTTTTCGGTCTTTTCGGCATCGCGTTCGTCGGCGGGTGGATCGAGCACGTCGGGTCTTTCCTGCAGCGGCAGGCGGCCGTAAACGTCGGAGTGGTCTGCAGCCTCCTTTTCCCCAGCGAGGCGCTCTGGCGAAGGGCGGCTTTCGAGATGCAGTCGCCGTTGGTCCAGGCGTTGGGTTTTTCCCCGTTCGCCGCCCCTTCGGCGCCTAACGTGGTGATGATCGGCTACGCGATCGTCTACACG
>CAYQYP010000231.1:0-5093 GCA_964421755.1 uncultured Acidobacteriota bacterium | reverse complement strand
CACGCCGTGCTCGGGCAACCGCCGTCAGAGCCGCGTAGCGAGGGTGTTAAAAATAGGGTCGAAGAAGTGCGTTCGGCCCACAGGTATTGACCGACTTGTTATGGGCTGATGTCGTGCGGAGGGCGAGATCGAATGGAGCCGCGCACGAAAGCGAACGGCCGTGAGCGAGAGTAAGCGGACCACCAATCATTCGCTAAGTCGAGACATTTAAACACGAAGCAGTGGAGCGAGTCAGGTGGTCCGCTTACTCGCTCGCTTCTCTCGCTGTCGTGCGCGGCTCCATTCGATCTCGCCCTCCGCCGGGAACTCGCACTTCGAAGTGGGCCACCCCCTTTCCCCTGTCCCATTTTCCCGTGAACCAAAATCCAGCTCGAATCGTATGATAGAGGGATGAAACTGAGAATCGGTCTATTCTGGGAAGCGACCAGAATTGCCCTCCAATCGATCTGGACCCACAAACTCCGCGCCTTCCTCACCTTACTCGGGATAATCATCGGCGTTGCGTCGGTAGTCGTCGTGGGGGCCTCGATCGAGGGGCTTCAGACCTACGTCATGGAATCGGTATCCAAGACCCTCGGCAGCAACTCCTTCGTCGTTGCACGAATTGCGCACGTCGGCGATATGAGCGACGAAGAATGGCGCAGGATGTTGCGGCGCAACAAGAACATCACGCTGGAAGACCTCGATTACCTGAGGCAGCGATGCAAGACGGTCGATGTCCTCGCCGCAGAAACCGGAGGAACGCACAATGCCTACTTCGGACGTGAGGAAATGCTCGATACCGGGGTCCGAGGGACGAGCGCGAGCATGATGTACCTCGCCAACCTGAATGTGATCGAGGGTCGATTCTACTCGGATCCCGAAGCCGACCACGCCCGCTATGTCTGCGTGATTGGTGATGATTTGAGGCAGAAATTCTTTCAGCACCTTGACCCCATGGGCCGCGAAATCAAGGTCGGCGGGCAGCCACTCCGGGTCATTGGCGTACTTGAGCCGATGGGCTCCACCTTCGGGCAGAGCCTGGACAACGTCGTCTACATGCCAATCAAAACGTATCAGAAGATTTTCGGAATACGCCGCTCGATTGGCATTCGTGGACGCACGGAATCCCGCGCCAATTTCGAACGCGCGGTCGACGAAGTCCGTGTCGCCATGCGAGCCCGCCACAATCTGCGACCCAGCGAAGATGACGATTTCGGCTTGGTCTCGGCCGATGAAATCAACAATATGGTCGATCAGTTCACGGGGGCGATTGCCATGGTCGTGGTACCGATCACGCTGATTTCCCTTCTCGTAGGCGGCATCGTCGTCATGAACATCATGCTCGTCTCTGTGACCGAGAGAACGTTTGAAATAGGCATCCGGAAGGCTCTCGGCGCCCGGCGGCGCGATATCGTCTACCAGTTCCTGATTGAGGCGTTCGTGCTCGCCGCAACCGGAGGCGCGATCGGCTTGGGATTCGCCTCCCTCATTGCCACGATCATAGAGAAATCGGTATCCTTCCCGATGACCATTACCATGGCCTACATGGTGATGGCGGTCGGCTTCTCAGGTGGAATCGGCATAATTTTCGGGATTTACCCGGCGTTCAAGGCATCGCGGTTGGACCCGATTGTTGCTCTTACGGCTGAAAGATGAACAAAACACAGTACCTGGAAAACATCGCGATGGGACTCCACACCCTGCGCAGCCATAAAATGCGCAGCTTTTTGACTGTTCTCGGAGTCATCATCGGCGTCATGACTGTCATCGTCATCTCATCGATCCTCACCGGGATGCGCAACAACATCGTCACCTTGGTAGAGGAGTTCGGCACCGACAATATTTTTGCCTTTCACCTCACCACGGGGCCGCGCTTCGGGCCCCGTCCAAGGAGCGAATGGACGCGGAAACCACTGCGGGTCGAGGATGCGCTCGCGATCAAGAGCGACAGCTCGGCCGTTGCCGACGTCAGCTGGCAGGGCTGGGGCTTCAACATGGACCAGACGTTGAAGTATGGCAAGGAGACCTATCAGCGGGCCCGGATCACCGGTGTATCGCCGAACCACGCCGCAGTCACAAACGCGCTGATGAGCGAAGGCCGCTTCATATCCGAGTCTGACGACATGCGCAGGGCACAGGTCTGCGTCCTCGGCGTCAGCGTGGTGGAAGCACTCTTCCCCCATCAGGAGACAGTTGTCGGCCGATTCGTCCAGTTGGGTGGGCAACGCTTCAGTGTCATCGGGTTGCTGGATAAGAGGAAGGGCGGCTTCCTCGGCGAGAGCGACGAGGACAACCTCGTTCTGATTCCCTACCGAACGCTTCTGAAACTTTCGCCCCGTTCCGACTGGCTCTGGGTCACGATCAAGGCCCGCACAGGGATGCTGCCTAAAGCCATGGATGACACCACCGCGATTCTGCGCCGGCAGCGGGGGGTCCGCTTCAACCAGGAGAACGATTTCGATCTGACAACGCCGGATAAACTGATCTCTCAGTTCGACCAGATAACAGCGTCTGTCGGACTGATCGCGATAGCAATCTCGGGCGTGGGCCTGCTGGTCGGCGGAATCGGCGTCATGAACATCATGCTGGTGTCCGTGACGGAAAGGACCCGTGAAATCGGCGTCCGCAAGGCCGTCGGAGCCAAGCGCCAGGACATTACGTTTCAGTTCCTGTTCGAGGCGATGACCCTGACGACCGTCGGAGGCATTCTGGGCATCATCTTTGCAGTGCTCGTAAGTTATATCGTCATCTTCTTCGTTCCGGCCCTGCCGGCGGAGATCCCCATGTGGGCGGTCATCACGGGATTCGCGGTTTCGGTCGCCATCGGTATGGTTTTCGGTGTCTGGCCTGCCGTCAAGGCGTCCCGCCTGGACCCGATTGAGAGCCTGCGATACGAGTAGGCGAAAACAGGTCATCCACGAAGAACACGAGCCCTGACGGTCGGCAAGAGTCTCAGGCCCGCGCGCTTCGCTTGCGGTTCTGATGTCTTCCAGGGGGGCCGAACCAGGGAGACCCCGGGTGGCGTAGTCCCAACCACACGTTAGCGGACTGCGAAAAGAGGGCGACACCCTAGTGGAGTCGGCGGGCTCATGAGCTGAAAGACATCAGAACCGCAAGCGAAGCGCGCGGGCCCAGGCGATCAGCACGTTTGACGATACAAGGCAAGCCGTACAAATGACTGCCTTTGTTCGTGCCCTTCGTGTTCTTCGTGGATGACCTGTCCTCGTCTATGGTCTAAAATGCTCCAATTCGAGTTTGGAGCATGACCATGATCGTAGCGGACTTAAATGAAATTGCCGGGCGGGTCTATCCCGCCCGCCGTCGCACTCAGAACCTCGTGGGCGGAGCCTCGCCGATTCAAGCCACTAATTTCTCGATCGGGTTTGTCACCCTGGAGCCCCGCGGCGGGCAAGTTCCCTGGCACAACCAGGACCAGGAAGAAGTCTATTTTGTCGTCGACGGCACCGGCGAGATGTGTCTTGGAGAAGAACGCCGCATCGTGCAAACCGGCCAGGCGGTGTTTATTCCGCCGCGAGTCTTTCACCAGATGACCAACGTGGGTGACACTCCGCTGAAAATGATCTACTGTTATGGACCGGCTGGGGATGTCGCGCATTGGAAACAAGAACTGGAAGGAACTCTTCCCCGGGCCGGGGAGCAAGCTCCCCCGCTGCCACCGGGGGCTTGGCCGCAATGCACAGCCAAACCGCCGCAAGGAGACAACTGACCAAAATGCACAGTACCAAAACGCACCGCGTCGGCATCATCATGAATGGGGTAACCGGCCGGATGGGAACCAACCAGCATCTCATCCGTTCGATCCTCGCCATCATCAAATCAGGCGGAGTGCGGCTGAACGATGACGAGGCGATCGTGCCCGATCCGGTGCTGGTGGGACGCAACGCCACCAAGCTACAGAAGCTGGCCGAGTCCACAGGTCTTTCCAAGTGGAGCACCGACCTGGACGCAGTGCTCTCGGACCCGTCCAACACCGTCTACTTTGATGCCCAGACAACCAGTTTGAGGGTATCATCCGTCACAAAGGCCATCTCCGCCGGCAAGCATGTCTACTGCGAGAAGCCGACAGCCGGTTCCACAGACGAGGCTTACGGACTCTACGTTCAAGCCAAGCGCGCCGGCGTCAAGAACGGCGTTGTGCAGGACAAACTCTGGCTGCCCGGACTGGTGAAACTGAAGACGGTGATGAACAGCGGCTTCTTCGGCAGGATTCTGTCGGTTCGCGGTGAGTTCGGCTACTGGGTTTTCGAGGGGGACACGGTCAATCCTCAGCGTCCGTCTTGGAACTACCGCAAGGGAGAGGGGGGAGGAATCATCCTGGACATGTTCGCACACTGGCGATACGTCCTCGACAACCTCTTCGGCCCGGTCAAATCGGTCTCCTGCCTGGGCGCCACTCATATCCCGGAGCGCTGGGACGAAAAGGGGAAGCCTTACGCCAGCGACGCCGACGACTCGGCTTACGCCACATTCCAGCTCGAGGGCGGCGTCGTCGCACACTTTAACTCGTCATGGGCGGTCCGGGTTCGCCGTGACGACCTGCTGACGATTCAAGTGGACGGGACCAAAGGATCCGCTGTCTGCGGGCTCCGCCAGTGCTGGGTTCAGCCCTACAGCGCCACGCCTCGGCCCGTCTGGAACCCGGATGTCGACAATCCCATCAACTTTCAGACCGCCTGGACACCCGTCCCCGATTACCAGACATACGACAACGCGTTCAAGATCCAGTGGGAGTTGTTCCTGCGCCACATCGTCACGAACGAACCGTTCCGATGGGATCTTCGCGAAGGTGCCAAAGGGGTCCAACTGGCCGAAAAGGCCCTTGAATCCTGTCAAAAACACTGCTGGGTGGACATTCCGGACCTGGGGTAGGCCACGGACTACACGGATTTCACAGTCGAATCCTGTGATCCGTGAAATCCGGGCTAGCTCTGACAGGCGATCAGACCTCAGACGCAGCCACCATCTCGATCCTCGCCTCACCAGTCTTTTGCGCTTCCAAGATGAGCGTTCGGCCCAGCAGAAGGTCCAGCGAGTTCATCTGACGCCGGATTTCCCGGTTCGCCACCCTCTGGCGCTCGTCGGTCTCTTTT
>CAYQYP010000230.1:0-3467 GCA_964421755.1 uncultured Acidobacteriota bacterium | reverse complement strand
GGTTTCTTCTCCACTATCGGGGTGAGTCCGCTCCTCGGCCGGAGTTTCACCGCTGGGGAGGACCAGCCGAACACAGCCTCGCTGGCCGTGCTCGGCGAATCACTCTGGCGGAGACGCTTTGGGGGAAGTCCCGCCGTTCTCGGCCGCACGATCATGGTGAACGGCGCTCCCGCCACCGTGGTCGGCGTGATGCCCGCCGCGATCCGGTTTCCGCGTCGGGAGACGGAAATCTGGACCAACCTGCCACTGATTCCTCCGACGCGTTACGGCCCGTGGTTCTATCGCGGCGTCGCGCGTTTGAAGCCTGGTGTGACGCTCGCCCAGGCGCAGAGCGAGATCAACCACATCGGGCTGCGGATGGCCCAACAAAACCCGTATTACAAGCACGTGACGTTACCGGTAGTCAGCCTGCGCGACGCGCTCCTGGGAACCACCGTGAAACCTGCGATCCTGGTGATGACGGGCGCGGTTGGATTGGTGCTGTTGATCGCGGTGGTCAACGTGGCCAACCTCCTGCTCGCGCGTGCCACCGTCCGCGAACGCGAAGTGGCGCTGCGGCTCAGTCTCGGCGCAGGCCGCGGCCGCGTAGTGCGCCAACTGCTCACCGAGAGCGTCCTCCTGGCCGTCATCGGCGGCACCGCAGGGCTCGGCCTGGCCTGGGGGGCCATCAAACTGATCCGAGTGTGGAATCCAGGCGACCTTCCGCTCATCGACTCAGTCCGCCTGGACTGGAGCGCGCTTGCCTTCATGGTTTTCGTCTCGATGGTCGCAGGGGTTCTGTTCGGGCTCGCGCCGGCGCTCGAAAGCGCCCGCGCAGATCTCAGCTCGACGATCAAGGAGGGAGGCCGCACTGGCGGTGGAAGCCAGGGCCGCGCGCATGCCCGGAACGCCCTGGTGGTCACCGAAATCGCGATTTCGCTGACGCTCCTGGTCGGCGCGGGGCTGCTGCTGCGCTCCTTCGCCAATCTGCAGCGTGTGACTGGTGGATTCTCCACGCCTCCAGAGCAGATCCTGACGATCCGGATCTCTCCCAGCGACCGGAAGTACAACGAGGCGCGCACCGGGCTCGCCTTCTACGACGAGGTGCTCGGCCGCGCCCGCAGGGTACCTGGAGTCGAAACTGCCGCGGTCACCGACACGCTGCCGCCTGATCGGCAGGGGGACGCCGACTCCTTCCGAATCGAAGGGCAGACTCTGGCGGCTGGAGAGATGAACCCGGTGGTGACGTTGGCGAGCGTCGGTCCGGACTATTTCCAGGCACTCGGCATCCCGCTGATCAGGGGGCGGTACTTCACCGACCACGACAAAGAGGATTCGGCGCCGGTCACGATCGTGAGCCAGGAGTTCGTGCGCCGCTTCTTTGCAAACCAGGAAGCGCTCGGCAAACGCGTCGGTTACGGCGACAGGTGGATGGAGGTCGTGGGTGTGGTCGGCAACGTGAAATATCTGGGGCTGACAACCGACACGGGCCCGGCCTACTACTTGCCGTTCGCCCAGAATTTTTATCCGCGGGCCTTTCTGGCAGTGCGCTCCTCGGGTGCCGCCGCGACGCTGGCGGCGACGCTTCGCCAGGAAATTCAGTCCATTGACCGGAGTGTCACCTTGGCGCAAATCGACACTATGGAGGAGGCATTGGCCGCCTCGGTCTCGCAGCCGCGGTTTAATACCATGTTGCTGGCCTTGTTCGCGGGAATCGCGCTGCTGCTGGCCGCCGTGGGAATCTACGGTCTGATCGCCTACTCGGTGGCCCAACGCAGTCATGAGATCGGCGTACGAATGGCGTTGGGGGCCGCGCGGGGGGATGTGGTCCGAATGGTGGTTCAGCAGGGCGTGTCGCTGGCGGCTATCGGGATTCTGCTCGGTCTCGGCGGTGCGTTCGCCCTCACGCGTCTGCTTAAGACGATGCTATTCGACATCGCTGTCACGGACGGCCTCACGTTTGCGGCAGCGCCGTTGGGGATGCTTCTTGTCGTTCTACTGGCCACGTTCCTTCCCGCGCTTCGCGCGACTCGTATCTCACCCGCGGTCGCGCTTCGGTCGGAGTAGGGGGAAGAGCGCGGCGGGTGGCGGGCAGACACGGTGGGGAGTGTGGACACTCCAAAAAGGAGCGTCGAGCTCCGGGGCCGTTTGTGCCTGCTGCCCGCCGGCTCTATGGTCCAGTGAATTCTGCCGTGCTATAGTCCTCGGATACCACCCGCCACAACCAAACTTCACGATCCCGACCTGCATGCGACCGATCTCCTTCTGTAGCTCAGACTAAGGGGGGGCGGGGTGGCTCTGTTTCTCCCGGTTCAGGGAGTTGAGGAAAGGAGCATGACCATGAAGAAACACCATGTTTTGCCAGCGCTCGGGGCTTTAGGATTGCTGTCGATTTTGATGTCGTTGCCAGTTCACAAGGCCGATGCACAAGGTACGCCGGACGCCGCTCGCCCTACGGTCTTCCAGGCGGCGGGAACCACAGTCAGTTCGATCCTTTGCGCAGTCGATCATTTCCGTGCCGCGTTGGGGCAGCCGAACAACGCCAACACACCCGGCCCCCTCGCGAGCGGTCGCCGTGAGATCAACTGGGACGGCGGCGGCTCTACAGAAACCGCGGTAGCCGCCACGCCCTTCACGGGTTTCCTGCAGGGGCGTGGCGCTCTCTTCACCACTCCGGGGACTGGGTTTGCGCAGGCTCCCCTTTCCGGTTTGGCTGAAACGTTCGCCAACCCGACTTACGCGACAATCTTTCAACCTTTCAGCCCCCTTCGGCTCTTCACACCCATGGGGAGCAACATTACGGATGTCGACTTCTTCGTGCCCGGTGCCGGCGACGTAGCGGCGGCGACAACCGGGTTCGGAGTTGTCTTCTCCGACGTGGACAAGCCGGATGGGACGGATCCTGCCGCCCAGACGCTCATACAGTACTACGGCGCCGACGATCAACTGCTTTTCAGCAGCTTCGTCCCCGCCTCGCCCAGCGACGCAAGCCTTTCCTTCTTCGGGGTCGTGTTTGCCGACCCGCTCATTACGCGTGTCCGCATCACGAGCGGTTACGCGGCCCCAGGCCCAAACGACGATGCACAACAAGACATCGTCGTGATGGATGACTTCATCTACGGCGAGCCGCAGGCGCTTCCGCAATAGACAGACATCCAGATTCTTCTGTCGAAGGGGTCAAGGGGAAAACAAGTCACTCCTTGCCCCCTTTGTCCCTTGGATCGTCCATCGACCTGGGACCATTTGGGTCGGACCGAGATTATTGTTGCAGCGACGGTGCTTAAGTCGAATCAGGGGGTTCTGGAGACGGCTTGCGACCGGATTTTCGCGATTTCGGCCCTTTGGCATGCTCCAAAAAGGAGCGTCGAGCTCCGGGGCCCTGCGGTCCGAATATTCGTCGCGGTATAACATGGACGTATGCATCTTCCCGTTAACCCGTCTATCCTGCCGATGCTGGCCAAGCGCGTGGACGCACTCCCGACAGAGGG
>CAYQYP010000229.1:0-13516 GCA_964421755.1 uncultured Acidobacteriota bacterium | reverse complement strand
CGTTGCCTGGCTTTGCAGAAGCACCGAGGAACGCAGCCGCTGGTTGCGGGGGTTTCCGGACCGGCAGACCGTGCAACGGCATCCGATGACCGGAATCCCACGCGACGTGCCGGTGCCGAGGAATGTCACTTTCATGCGATGCTGGTAACGGGAGGACTGACACGGACCCGCACGGACGATTACGGACTGACAAGGACAATCGACGTTTCTCTGCTTTGGATCGTCCGTGTCGGTCCGTCCTCGTCCGTGCGGGTCCGTGTCAGTCCGGTCTTCCCTTTCTCTTACAGCTTTATCGTTTTCGACTTGCTCAAAAACACCATGCGCAGCTCGTACAGCACGCTCTGAAGCGTCTGGGCTTCTTCGTGGTTCAGGTTTCCTTTGGTTTTCTCCTGAAGAGCGGTGAGCATTTCGATCACCTGCTTCGCAAACTCCAGATCCTGCATGGAGCGACCCTGCACGGGGATGTCTCCGAGCGCGATCTGGGCCTGCTGATAAAGCATGCCGATCAAGGTCCGAAAACTTTCGGCAGTCCGCCGGGCGTCTTTCGGGTCCTTGTCCTTGGGAGGCTCCGGTGTTCGCTTCTTTTCTTCCCGGGGTTGGGAGGGGGCCGGTTTGGGTGGGGCGGGCGTTTCCTGTTGCGTTACTGCCTCAGGTCGCAATTCGCCCTGTTCGTCGAAGAGTCGGCGGTCAGTCACCTTGAATCCGGAAGTATCTGGTTGATCGTTTTCTTTTGCCATGGGGTTCTTCCTCAACCGACTCCCTGGTCGGAATCTTCAGTTTTCTTCAGCTCCTGCCATGAACTTTCCATCTCGTCCAGGCTCAGGTTCTTCAGCGCCTTTCCCTGGGCGGCGAAGTGCGCCTCGAGACGCCGAAAGCGTTTCTCGAATTTGGAATTCGCCTTGCGGAGGGCCGTTTCCGGATCGATTTCCAGGAAACGGGCAATATTGACGGCCGCGAAGAGCATGTCTCCGACTTCTTCCCTGATCTTTGCCTCGCTCCCCTGCTCGACTGCCGATTCGAGCTCGGAGAACTCCTCGAGGAACTTGTCGCGGATGCGGCGGATATCCGGCCAGTCGAAACCGACGCGAGACGCTTTGGCCGAAACCTGGTAAGTCGTGTACAAAGCCGGCAGGTTGGCGGGGATCCCGTCGAGCATTGACTCACGGTCGTTTACCTTGCCTGCTGCTTCTTTTTCCGCCGCCTTGATGTCTTCCCAGTGTTTCAGCAGCTCCCTGGCGTCCCGGTAGGTCGCCGTGCCGAAAATGTGGGGGTGCCTGCGCACCATTTTTTCGTAGACGCGTCGGCATACCTCATAGGCGTCAAACTCCCCCTTTTCCTTGGCGATTCGGCTGTGGAAGATGATTTGAAACAGGAGGTCACCCAGCTCTTCGCACAGCTCCCGAGGATCCGCCTTGTCCAGAGCCTCGAGCACCTCATAGCTCTCTTCGATGAGCATGGGCTTGAGGGTTTCGCGGTTCTGGTCTCGATCCCAGGGACACCCTCCGGGGCCGCGCAGGGTATCCATTAACTCAACCAGCTTGTCAAAATCGTGGGTGCGGTCGTGATCGTCAGGCACGGGTCACCCTTCAACCACGTCGAACTGTTCGATATGCATCAACGGGTCCGGTTTCACGGTGACGATCTTGCCGGTCATCTCCTCGATTTCAGCGAGGACTTCCCTTTCCCCGTTCTTGAGCGCCTTGCTCACGTCCGGATGGCAGCGGATGATCAACTCATCCCCCTCCTGGAGGTGAGGGATCATCTTGCGTACTTCCTGGTGGATCAGGTAGGAAACGGTCCTCACCGACTTGGTGAGACCAGTCCCGCTGCAGAAAAGGCACGGCTGGCAAAGCGTCCGTTCGAGCGATTGCTTGACTCTCTTGCGCGTAATGGCTACCAATCCAAACTCGTTGAACTGGAGAATCTTCGAGGGGCTCTTGTCCTTCGAGAGCTCAGCCTGGAGCGCTTCCATAACCTTCTGGCGGTTGCGTCGCTCATCCATGTCGATGAAATCGATGACGATGATGCCACCGAGATCGCGCAGGCGAATCTGTCGTACGACTTCCTTGACTGCGTCGAGGTTCGTCCTGGTGATGGTGTCCTCGAGCGAATTCGTGCTTCCCACGAATTTCCCCGTGTTTACGTCGATCGCGACCAGCGCCTCGGTCTGGTTGAGCACGATGTAGCCGCCGTTTTTCAGCCACACCTTCTGACGAAGTGCCTTCTCGAGCTCGGCCGACACCCCATAGTGATCGAAG
The DNA here is from genome assembly GCA_964421755.1 of uncultured Acidobacteriota bacterium. Classification (GTDB taxonomy): domain Bacteria; phylum Acidobacteriota; class UBA6911; order RPQK01; family RPQK01; genus CAVUUN01. The sequence continues at coordinate 11,258 of CAYQYP010000229.1, read as the reverse complement.
ATTGGCGTCGTCTTGTTGTAAAGCCGCACGCGGCTGACCAGCTCGGGATTGAACTTGCTCACAAAGTCGACGATACGCTCGTACTCCTGCTCGTCGTCCACCCGGATGGCCCGGAAATCGTCGTTGAAGTAGTCGCGGACGACACGCTGCACAAGGCTCGGTTCGGAATGAACCAAAGCCGGAGCAGAGCCTCGTTCAGCCTTGGCGCGAACGTCTTCCCAAAGCCGTGTCAGATAGGTCATGTCGGAGCGGAAGTCCTGCTCAGAATGGCCCTCGCCCGCGGTCCGGACGATGAAGCCCTTACCGAAATCGCCACGCAACCGCGTGATGATTTCCTTGAGTCGTTGCCGTTCGGCATCGGTCGAAATCTTTCTGGAAACGCCAACGTGATCGACTGTCGGCATGTAAACCAGATACCGGCCCGGCAGGGCGACATGCGAGGTGATCCTCGCTCCCTTCTTCCCGATTGGCTCCTTGGCAATCTGTACGAGTATCTCCTGACCCTCACGAAGCAGGTCCCCGATCTGCGGCCTTCCCCTGGATCCGCCCGAGGGGCGTCGCTTGCGGTTTGCCTCGCCGGAGCGGGCGACCAGTTCCTGGACGTCCGGCTTCTCCTCCACTCGCGCTTCTCCTTCGGCCGGCTGATCCGACTTGGGGGCGTCCGGCTGGTAGTCGACGATTGTCTTGGCTGCTTCATCCAGCGCGTCGGCCTGGGCCCGGGCGGCCGCCTCGGCTTCGGCCTGCTTTTCCCGAGCGCGTTCCTGTCGTCGTTCCTCGCGGGCTCTGCGGGCCAATTCCCTGCGCGAGGGTTCGGGCGGAGCTTCCGCCTTGCCATTCGCAGTCTCGGCTTCGCCGCTTGGACTCGCTTCCTGAGCAACCGGCTCTTCCGCCCTGGCTTGCTCCCGCTTGGACCTTTCGCGGACCGGCTTCTCTTCGGAGGGCGGTTCCTCTACCCGTGCTTCAGGAAGGTCTGCCCAAAGGCCCGATTCGGCCCGCGAGCGCTCAGCTTCAAAAGCCTCGGCAGGAGGAGCCTCCTTTGCCGTCTCTTCGCTAATCGAAGGCGGCGCTTCGACGGGGCTGCCTGACTCGGCGACCGCTTCCAGGTGCGCAGTCTCGATCTCCGGCGGTCCGGCCAGTTCCTGGAACAGCGGATTCCAGACGGCCAGCGTCTCGGGTTGAGCACGCTCGCTTTCGACCGCCGAGGGAATCTGTCGTTGCTCGGACAGGTGGGCGAATGACTCGCCCGGGAGCGGCTCGATGGTCCGCTCCTTGGGACCCAAGTCAGTCGGTTCGAACGGAGCGGAACGCGGTTCCGGGCGGTCCTCCCTGCGGCCAAAGCGACCCTGATCGCGCGATTCTCTCATCTGGTCGCGCCGGGGCTTCTTGCGGTCGCCCCGGTCTGCCCGCTCGCCTCGCTCCCCACGGTCGCCCCGGTCTGGCCGCTCGCCTCGCTCCTGACGATCGGCCCGTTCGGTCGGCCGGTCTGCGCGTTCGGTCGGCCGGTCAGTCCTTTCCGGGCGTTCGGCGGGGCGTTCTCTTTCCCGAACCGGTCGCTTTATCTCTTCCTTCTCGACCCGCTCGACCCGAGGTTCGACCCGCTCGACCCGGGGTTCGAGTCGCTCGACAGGAGCAACAATCGCTTCGGCTTTCTGCTGCTGTGCTTCCGCTTTGGCCTGAATTCGGCCCGCTTCGATTTCGATTGATTCACCGGCGCCAAACAACTCTTCGTATTCTTCGTAATCCTCGAGAAAGTCGGTGACGTAGAGGAAGGCGTGGCGTTCCAGACCGATGTCAACAAAGGCCGCCTGCATGCCCGGCAGCACTTTCGTGACTTTTCCTTTGTAGATGTTTCCGAGTATGCCTTTGTTTTTTTGTCGCTCGATGAAGATTTCGGTGATCAGATCCTCTTCGAGGATCGCGAGACGGCTTTCCAGGCTCGTCGCATTGACGATAAGTTCCTTCGACATTGTTTCTCCCTTCGGACGGTGACGAGACAAGGGGAGCCGAACCGAGACACTGTCCCGGACGGGCCCTTGCCGCCCGTTTAAAGGAGAAGCTGGTGCAAAGATCGGCTGGCCGCAAATTTGCGGCAGAAGGCGATTTCGTCAGACTCCCGCTTCATCCGCAAACGGCGGACGAAAAGGGCGAGTTCAAAGGAGTAATTCTTGAAAATTTGCTAAAAGACAAAAATCTCTCCCCGGGACCGCTGGTTTTCTTCTTTCTCCCAGATGGTTTCCCCGCTTGATCTGCGAATTTTGCAGCTTCTCCAGGTAATCCAAGTAAACCGGTAAAAATGCGGATTAGATAAGTGCGAATCAAATCAAGGGACATTATAACGATGGCGATCTACAGGTGGCAAGCAGCGGCGTAGTGCCGAGATCTCGCCGGACTCCAAGGACCCCAAGGACCTCAAGGACAGCAACGACCTGAACCCGGAAAAGCTCTCCGTTCTAGCCCTTGCGGTCGTTGCGGTCCTTGGGGTCCGGCAATCTGTCACCGCTTCAATACACAAAACGCCGGAAGTGCACGTTCAGCGCCAGCCCGAGCGCCACGTACGTGCTCACCGCCGAGGACCCGCCGTAGCTCAGCAACGGCAGCGGAATCCCGATGGCCGGCACCATGCCAAGGGTCATGCCCACGTTGACGGCCACATGGAAGAACATCAGGCTGGCGATACCGGTCATGATGAGTATCCCTGCCCGGTCCCTGGCTTTCTCGGCGATCACGAGCAGCCGTAACAACACAAACAGATACAACATCAAAACAATAAATGCGCCCACGAGCCCGGTCTCTTCGGCCAGCAGCGAAAAAATGAAATCGGTGTGAACCTCGGGTACGAAACCGAGCTGGCTTTGCAGCCCGTTGCCGATCCCGGTGCCGAAAAGGCCCCCCGAACCAATCGCGATCTGCGACTGACGCGTCTGGTAACCGATCCCTTTCGGGTCAAGCTCAGGATTAAACGTCACCATGATCCTCTGCTTCTGGTAACCCTTGAGCGAGAACCAGCCGATCGGGGCAACGAGCACCACCAGCACCAGGACACCGACGATGAAGCGGGGTTTTAGCCCTGCCACGAGCATCATGCCGGCGAGGATCGGGAAGTACATGAGCGCGGTGCCGAGGTCGCCCTGCATGATGACAAGGAGCACCGGAACCATCACAATACCGGCAAGGCGAATGAAATGCTGGCTGCGCAGGTAGTTCTCGTTCAAATCAGCCAGGTACCTGGTGATGGTCAGAATGACAACGACTTTGACCAGCTCGGACGGCTGAAACCCGAACCCTCCTATGCTCAACCAGCTCTTGCTGCCGTTGATTTCCTTACCGACAAGAAGAATCCCGATCAGGACGGCAATCGACACGGCATACAGGGTGAACGCGTGGTCGGTCAGGTAATGGTAGTCAATCGACAACACAACAAAACATATGACCAAGCCCATCGCAGTCCAAACGAGCTGTCGACTGAAGGCGCTCGAAACCGGGCTGTGCAGACTTGCGCTGTAGACGCCCAGAACTCCGAACAAGGCCAGGAGCATGGCAGCGCCGAAAAGATAAAGGTCGAAGCGGGAAAAAGCCTTGCTCACAAACGCTCGCTTGTCTCCATTGTCCCGGTGTTTCCGTAGGTCTTGATTCGCGCAATACTATTGAGACAGTGCGGCTCCCTGCCCGTTTGGCTTGATAATGCGCGGGAAATTCGATGCGAGTTGAATGTTCTGCTGGGGCGGGACTTTGTGGGTTTTGGCAAAGTAGGTCTGAAATACTTTCCCTGCGATCGGGGCGGCGACTACCCCACCCCCCGACTCACCTCCCTGAACGATGACGGCGATGACGATTTCAGGATTGTCGCGTGGCGCGAAGCCAACGAACCATGCGTTCGGAGCAAATTTCGCAGCCTGATCCTTGGAAAGCTTTGAGCGGGTGGCACTGCCTATCGTCTGCGCGGTTCCTGTCTTTCCACAGACCTCGAAGCCGTGAACCTGTGCCGCACGTCCGGTGCCCCATTCATTCACGACTCGCCACATGCCCTGGCGCACAGCCCGGAGGTTTTCGACTTTAAACGTCGGGGCCGCCACCTGTGGCTGGTGAAGGGCCGGCTCCTTGTCAACTGCCGAAAGATGCAGCGTCGGCACCCGGCCGGTTGCGATGATCCCGATCGCTCGAGCAAGCTGGACCGGGGTTACGTTCATCGGCCCCTGCCCGATCGCGACTGAAATCGTTTCACCCGCATACCATTTTTCACCGGTCATTCGCCTCTTCCATTCCTCGGACGGGACCAGGCCCAGCGCCTCGCCGCTCAGGTCTATTCCACTCAGCTGGCCGAGCCCAACCAACTTGCTGAAGGTTTCGATCTCGTTGATCCCCAGTTTCTGCCCGAGCAAGAAGAAGTAAACGTTGCAGGATTGACGGATGGCGTCACTAAGCGTGACGGTTCCGTGCCCGCCCACCTTATGGCAATGGAAGTAGTGACCGTACAGAGTGACTCCGCCGGTGCAGTGCACACTCGTCGTTTCGTCGATGACCCCGCGTTCCAGACCAGCAAGTGCCATGACGACTTTGAAGGTCGAGCCCGGCGAGAACTGGCTTTGGATGGTCCGGTTCTGAAGCGGATTATCGGGGTTCTCGACCAGATTGCCCCATTCCTGCCTGCTGATTCTGCGGGCAAACGTATTGGGATCAAAGGCCGGCCGGCTGGCCATGACAAGGATCCTGCCGTCATTCGGGTCAAAGGCGACGACGGCACCCGGACGGTCACCTAGCTCGGTCTCCGCGACCTGCTGCAGGTCGAGGTCGATTGTGGTGGTCAGGGGGTTTCCGGCTTTCGGTTCGATGGAGCTGAGCTCCTGGATGACTTTACCGACGCTGTTGACCAGGTGACGCTGTTGACCGTCGATCCCCGTCAGAATTGGGTTGTAGGTCCGCTCGACCCCGTACTTGCCCACGATATCACCAGGTTTATGGCCGACGAACTCGGATTGTTTCAGTTGCCGGTCCGATATTTCCCCGACGTATCCGATCGCGTGCGCGGCGAGCGCGCCATACCGATAGAGACGGCGCGGTTCTTCTATGATGGTAAGCTCCGGGTGCTCCGCCTGGTGCGAGAGGATGTAGCTCACCTCTTCGATTGAGAGGTTCTCCTTAATCACGAGGGACTGGAACTTGGAGTAGTTCCGAGCGGTCAGCAGCCGCGCTTCCAGCTCTTCGGCCGTCAGGTTCAGCCCCTTCAGGAATTCGAAAGTCGCCTGCAGGTGCTCGGTCTTATCCAGGAACAGGATCAGGTTCGAGCTCTGAATGTTATCGACCAGAACCCGTCCCTGTGCGTCGAGAATCAAACCGCGAGGTGCCACGAGCGGAACAACTCGGACGTGATTCTGATTGGCCAGCTCCCGATAGTAATCGGCTTTCAGGACGGACAGGTACCAGACCTTGACAAAGAGGACGAGAAAGGCCACGACAAACAGTGCCTTTATGACCTTCAGTCGCGAGAGAAGTTGTCGGTTATCCTGAAAAATGGGCATTCTGCCGTCAGCCGTCGTCTAGAGTACGCCAATTGTGCCACCGGGTTGTGACTTACGCCACACTTACTTTACGAAAATCTTTGCGCGGGAACTTGTAGCGATCGTAGAGACGAGATCCGAGGGAACCGACCACCGACGTAACCCCCGCCTCGATCAAGACGCCGCTCCAAAACCTCGAGCTGATCGGCTGCTCGAGGATAAGCAGCGTGAGGTACTGAACCGCTCCGTCCAACAGACAACAAGCGGCGATCACCGCGAAGCGGCCAGGCAGGAGGTCGAGCCTGAATTGTTTACTGACTAACGACCCGGTATACCCAATCAGAGTCTTGCTCAGCCCATTCAACCCGAGGAGTTGTCCGTAGGCGAGATCCTGGGCGAGCCCGAAGACCAGGCCCGCCATCATTCCTTTCGTCGGCGTGGAATACCAACCGAGGTACAGGGCGAGAATCAGCGACAGGTCCAGGAACTGGGCCAGGGGGAAATAGGAAGCAAACAGCAGCTGGATGACAAAGCATCCGACCACCAGGGCGAAGAATTCCCAGCGGCGGATCACCGCGTTCAGGCCACCCAATTTCGCCGGGCTACGGTCCATGATGTCTCGTGCCCGAGCTCAAGCACGCCGGGCGGTTATCGCGATTAACCCAGGCGATTCGCTGCCCGCTGCCTCCGGCTCGTCGCAATTGTCTGTTTGCCTCGATTGACGATTACTTCTTGGTAACGACCAAGACCTCCTCCAGACGCAAATGGTCTACAAACGGCTCCACTTCTATGTCGCGGTACACTTTCCTGCCTCGTTGCGAAACCACGACACGGCCGATCGGTATTCCCTTCGGATAGATCCTGTCGGAACCAGACGTGTAAACAACGTCTCCGACCTCGACCTCCTCGTAACTCGGAATGTACCTCCAGCGGAGTATTCGAGACCCGTCTCCCTGGAGCACGCCCTGAAGCCGGGAATCGGCCAACATCCCGCCGGCTGCCGCACCGGGGTTGGTCAGCAACTCCACGTCGGAACTGATCGCATTCCCCGTCAACACCCGTCCAACCACACCCCTCGAGGAGATGACGGCGCAGTCCGGGTGGACCCCGTGGCGTGAGCCGGCACTGATGACGATATGATGGGATTGGAAAGGAGGGCTTTTCCAGATCACGGCGGCAAGCCGCGTCTCAAAATCGTAGTGCGCCCGCATGGAGTCGTAGTCGGGCATTCGGGCAAAGAGTGACTCGAGCCCTCGCAACCTGGCCACTTCCACCCGCAGGCGCTGGGTCTCGGCCCTCAGCTCACGATTCTCCTCGGCAGCACCGTACAGCAGCACATAGCGCCGGCCGGCTGACTGGATAAAACCGGTGGTCGATTGGAGCGCCAGGGAGACCGGCGCACGCAGCCACAACAGCCACCCCATGAGCCGCGTTTGTCCCTGTTCGTCTCTGACTTGGAGCGAGAGGAGAACCAGATTGAAGAAGACCAGCAGCACCAGCGGCACCACCGGTCTTCGAACCATCTCGGTCGTCATTGCAGACAGACTCGTTCGAGCAGACCCATGTCAGCCAGCATCTTCCCGGTTCCCAAGACAACCGAGGTGAGCGGATCCTGAGCAAGGAAAACCGGCAAACCGGTTTCCTCCTTGATGCGGATATCGAGGTTCTTCAGCAGGGCGCCTCCACCCGTCAGCACGATTCCTTTTTCGGCGATGTCGGCGGATAACTCGGGCGGGGTGCGTTCGAGCGCAACGCGGACCGCGTTGACGATCGTCGAGATCGAATCGGCGAGTGCCTCCCTGACCTCTTCGTCGGTGATCGTCACCGTCTTCGGTATGCCCTCGATGAGGTTACGTCCCTTGACTTCCATCAGAAGCCGGTCATCCAGAGGAGCGGCCGAGCCCACTTTGATCTTGATCTGTTCGGCGGTTCGTTCCCCGATCAGAAGGTTATGTTTACGCTTAATGTACTGGATGATGGCTTCATCCATCTCGTTCCCGGCAACTCGCACAGAGCGGCTGTAGACGATTCCGGACAAGCTGATGACAGCGATGTCGGTTGTCCCGCCACCGATGTCGACGATCATATTTCCGCTCGGCTCCGTGATCGGCAGCCCGGCGCCGATCGCCGCCACCATGGCCTGCTCGACCAGAAACACCTCGCTGGCGCGGGCGCGAAGGGCCGATTCCCGGACGGCCCTCTTCTCAACCTGGGTCACTTCCGAGGGGATGCTGATCACGATTCGGGGGCTCAGGAGGTGGTTTCGGTTGTGGGCCTTGCGGATGAAGTACTTGAGCATTTCCTCGGTGACGTCGAAGTCCGCAATCACGCCATCCTTCATGGGCTTGATGGCTACGATGTTGGCCGGAGTCCGGCCGAGCATCTCCTTAGCCTCATGACCGACGGCTTCCACTTTGTTGGTTACCTTGTTGATGGCGACGATCGAGGGCTCGTTGACGACAATGCCACGGTTGCGAGCGTAAACCAGGGTATTGGCGGTTCCCAGATCAATGGCCAAATCGTTCGAGAAGAATCCGAATATGGAACGCAGCTTCATAGGTTGCCTAGACCGCGACTTTAACGCAGTTTCTGTTACTTCGTTTGGCCTCATACATGGCGGTATCCGCCCGATGTATAAGTTCGTCGGCCGTTCTCCCGTGTTCCGGGAACGCGGCGACACCGGCGCTTATTGTCAGTTGAACCGAGAGACCGTTGCGCTGGCAGAAACGGAAGGCGCCGACTGTCTTGCGTAACCGCTCGGCAATCCCGAAAGCCTCGTCAGGGGCAATTTCCGTCAAAACCACGACGTACTCGTCTCCTCCGTAACGGGCGACCGTATCGGCCTCCCGCACGTGCGAATGGATCAGTTTCCCCAGCTCGTTCAGTACGGAGCTCCCGACCAGGTGGCCATACACGTCGTTCACCCGCTTGAAGAAGTCAATGTCGATAAAAACCACCGCCACCGACTTCATGTAGCGTGCGCACCGGGCCAACTCGGCCTTCAGGAAGTGCAATAGGAACTTGCTGTTGAAGAGTCCCGTCAAACTGTCGGTAAAAGCAATCCGCTCTTTTTCTTCCAGAAGACTAATCAAGTGCCAGCTCTGGGCCACCACCCGGAGCTTCGGATTGAGCAGCTTGATCGCTTTCTTGCAGGTATCCAGGCTCTGCGATGAAAAGCCCTGCATGAGCCCCATTAGTTCGGAGTTGTAAAATAACGGGAGAATTAGAGTAACGGGGTACTGCCTGGTCTCCGCCCACTCGCCGTACGAACGAGAGAGGTTATTATCTACAAAGGACTTCTTGTTTTCAAGCACGGCGTGGAGGTCGGAAGGAAACGGGTTGATGGTCGTAAGTCTCGGATAAACCAGCTTAAACTGCTGTGTCAGTTTATCCCAGCGATGTAAGGCCCATGCCTCGATGTCAGGATGCCTGCACAGCCCCTCGTGAATTTCCGATAGCTTGAGCTTGTCTTGCCGGATGATCGCATCCAGAAGAGCGCGCGTCGGTTCAGACCTCATTACTCTGCTAACCTGCAGATTTTGTGACGAATTGTTCCCAGGCACTTCGCCCCGCCAAGCCCCTCTCCCGGCCTAAGCCGCGCTATTATAGTCTTTTCAGAATCAAGTTTAGTGATCTCCATTTCAAAAAACGCAAAAATCGGTGGAAAGAGCCGGAAGGATTGTCGTGCTATAATTCGTTTCTTTCAAGTTTGCGGCTGGAGGAGACTTTAGATGCTAGCCTTGTTCAGAAAGAAACAGAAGGGACTGAAATGGGTCCTGTGGATTGTCATTCTGGCGCTTGCCGCCGGTATGGTTCTCCTGTTCGTTGACACTCCGGGGGATGTTGCGTCCGGATTGTCAGGTCAGGAAGTGGCCCAGGTGAATGGCAAGCCGATCAGTATCCAGGAATACAACAAGCAGTACCAGCGGCTGTACGAGATGTACCGCCAGATCTACAAGCTGGACCGACAGGATCCCGAGATTGTCAAACAACTCGGACTAAAACAGCAGGCTCTCAACCAATTGATCAGTGAGTACGCCGTGGAGAGCCAGGCCGCCAAGATGGGGATAGGCGTCACACCGGAAGAAGTGCGGCAGCAGATCACGACCCTCCCGGTTTTTCAGCAAAACGGAAAGTTCATCGGTTTCGAGCGCTACCAGGAGCTGTTACAGGCGAACGAAATGACGGTCGCCGAGTTCGAGGGCGGCGTTCGTCGTGACCTGCTCCGTCAGAAAGTCATGCAGGTCTTGACCGACGGCGTCTTCGCCTCTGCGGAAGAAGTCAGGCAGGAGTACGCCAGCCGTAACCAGGAAGCGAAAGTCCGATACGTCGCGATCGACAAGTCGGCGGCCGAGACGGTCGAACTGCCTGAGACGGAATTGCGCGCCTATTACGACAAGAACAAGGAAAACTTCCGGGCCGGCGAACAACGCCAGGTCGGTTATGTTTTTGTCCAGGCTGACCCGACCCAGGTAAAAGTGAGCCCCGAGGACGTCCAGGCCAGGCTGAACTCCATCGCGCCGGAGGAGCAGGTCCACGCGCGACACATGTTGTTCAACGCAACCGAAGGCACGGACGACACCGAGGCGCGTAAGAAAGCCGAGGCCGCATTGGCCCGTGTCCGAGCCGGGGAAGACTTCGCAAAGGTGGCCCAGGAGGTCTCAGAAGATGCCGGCACCAAGGCCCAGGGCGGAGAGCTCGGTTTCTTCGGCCGCGGCCGGATGATGCCCGAGTTTGAGCAAGTTGCATTCTCTCTTCCTCCAGGCCAGGTCAGCGGACTGGTGAAAACCCCCTTCGGGATCCACCTGATCAACGTCCTCGAGAAAACCAGCACCAACCCCGACAGCCAGCGCCCCCTGATCGAGTTCGAGCTGAGGCAGAAGGAAGCCGAACGCCAAGCGCGGGATCTCGCTTTTAAGGTGACCAACGCTGCCAAAAGCAAAGACTTACAGCAGGCCGCCGCCGAATTCAAACTTCAGGTTCGGACGTCTCGACCTTTCGCCGTCGGCGACTCGATTCCGGGAATGATGGTCCGGAATGACTTCAACCGACGAATCTTCGCAATGAAAAAGGGCGAAGTGACGCAGCCATCGCAGGGGCCCGGAGGCTTCTTCGTCGCCCAGCTCACGGAAATCACGCCCCCGACCATCCAGCCGTTCGAAGAAGTGCGCGAGCGGATCGTCAATGAAATGAAGGCCAGCCGGGCAGAGGAATCAGCCAGGCAGAAGGCTTTTACGGTCCAGGCGGCAGTGAAGACCGGCGATTTCGAAGCAGCCGCCAAGAAAGCGGGCCTGCCGGTGACGACAACCGCGTACTTCAAGAAGGGGACAAACGTCGACGACACTCTTCGATTCTCCCCCCAACTGCATGATCAGGCGTTCACGATGACAGAGGGCCAGGTGAGCGCTCCGATCGAGATCGCCGGCAAGTACGTCATCTTCCAGCTGGTCGACCGCACGGACGTCGATATGGCCAAGTTCGAGGCCGAGAAGCCGCAGATCGAGCAGGAGCTGACCCAGCAGAAGCGCGGCCGTTTCTTCAACTCCTACGTACAGAACCTGATCAAGGAGATGGAGAAGAACAACGAGATCATCATCAACCAATCACTACTGGACCAGCGGTTCAGCTAAGGTTAGAATAGGAGTTCGGTCGCCTCGAACACGACGCGGCGGCCGAACCTCAGGGTGGGGCTGTAGCTCAGTTGGAAGAGTACCTGAATGGCATTCAGGGGGTCGGGAGTTCGAATCTCCTCAGCTCCACCAA
>CAYQYP010000228.1:0-7097 GCA_964421755.1 uncultured Acidobacteriota bacterium | reverse complement strand
AGGATCCAGTAGCCCCGGCCCGACGGCGTTCGTTCCATGTCGATCCCCTGGTTGGACATGCCCAAGGCAGGTAAAGAACCATAATAAGGGCTGTCCCCAAATGCGAAGATCCCGCCATCGATGCCCAACAGCTGATACCCGAAGCCAGTAGGTGATATTTCCATGTCAACCGTTGAGTTGGTGATACCGATCGCCGGCAGCGAACCGAGATACAGGGCGGTTCCGAAGGCAAACATCCCCCCATCGGTGCCCATCAGAAAGTAACCAGCCTCGTCCGCCGTGTGCTTGATCACGGGCACGGGCGAGTTCGGCACAACACCAAGCAAGGGCAGCGACCCATAAAAGTTCGAGCTGCCGAAACTGAAGACCCCTCCGTCGGCTCCCAGCATCGTGTACCCGGTAGTTCCCGTAAAAACCGGGTTCGTGATTGAAGCCTCATTGTTGTCCGGATTACTGTCATCAGCCACGGAAACGTAGACGGTATTCGTCACCGCCGGAACCGCGGGGGCAGAAACCATCATTCGAATCATGAAGGATGATTGTTCCCCGGGGGACATCGACGCGTTTCTTGAGCAACTGACCGTCCCGCTGCTGGCCGTGCAGTTCCATCCCGACCCCGAAGAAGAAACAAAAGAGAGGCCTTCCGGTAACAGATCCGTAACCGTAATTGTCCCGCTTGTGGCCACTTGGGATACATTGCTGACGATAATCGTGTATTCGGCTGAATCGCCTACAAGGAGATTCCCAGAGACCGTCTTGCTTATTCCTAGGTCGACCGCCGGCCCCAGGCGGAAATTCGCAACGACTCCTCTGGTATTGTTAATCGTCCGCACATTGTCGGCTGAGTCCGGGAAAGCGGCATCCACGCCGATCGGGTACCCCTGGTATGTCTTAAAAGGAGTGGAAAAGAATAGAATTCGTGGGCTGTCGTAACTCATCACTGTTGCGAAGACGCCGGACAAGTCGTAGCCGTAAGAGTACGAATAGGCTCCATCAATGCTCGCATGATCCCGGTCATGAGCGCAGCCCATGTTGTGACCTATCTCGTGAGCTAATGAGATTTCCGGACAATAATAGGGGTTGGCGTCAGAAGCCGGGCGAACCTCGACGACCGAGTAACTGTAAGGTGCGAAGGAATTCGAAACCGTTTGCATGACCCACCCGCAGCCACAACTACCACTCGTAAACAACCGAAGCAAGCAAACGACGTCGGCCTTATACTGATTTCGCAGGTTGGCGATAACTGAATCTGTGGTTATGCCTTGGAGCGCGCTGCACGCATCGACACCTTCAACTGCACTCGTTCCCGTGTATTGGATCGTAGCGACAGCCCGGAGTCGGGTCTGTATTCCACTGTTGGAGTAACTGGTGTTCGCCACGTCGACCAAATGCTGGATCATTGCCGCAGTTTGAGTCGTGTGCCTCGCGTACAGATTAGAGGTGTACAGGATGAGCACATCTATCTGACTGCCGTTGTCTTGGGCCGCATCGGCTTCAAGAGCCGGAGCCAGGGGAGGAGCCGACAATTGATCCAGATTGAAAGCTCCGGCGAACAGGTCTGCCTTTCTCACCAGCACTGACCCCGCTTCGGACGGCTCGACTGACCAGACTTCCCCGGCTAGAGCTAAGTATCCATACAGAGTCCCCTCAGCCATCGTAAAAACGACGGTATCCAGGTCGTCTTCCCTGGTGTGTCCGACCCATAGGAAGCTATCCTTCCCCCGCACTTCCGTCCTCGTCCTCTCGACCGTGAATATGCCAGCGGACGTATTAAGGTACAAGCGGCTCGGCAATTCGGACAGGCGACCAAGAGATTGAGGATCGATCGATGAGACGGTTGCTACCAGGCGGGGTTGGCGAGGCTTGTCTGGGGCCGAGAGCACCGGCCTATCGACGAAAAGCTGGAGCCGCTCTGTCGGCGCAGCGTAAGCGGTAACGACTCCCGTCCCCAGGCAGAAGAGCACCTTCCAGACCTGTCGAAATTTCACGTCCCCCTCCAAGGCTGGGTCTTTTAGCGCACATCCGGCGGCGATGTCCACACAAAAAACCGGCTGAGGTTGGAGCGACATCTAGGATTTCGCTATTTTGCGCTTCGTTTCGCTTTGATTTGTAGAGCAGAAGCTTGCTTATGTTTTCCTGAGTGCTAGAATTGCGCCCGTGTTGAGGACATGCTGATTGGAACTGGACTGCTATCGATCGAGGGAACGCGATGACTCTCGACAGCTTTGTTCCTTTCCCATTCTGCCGCCATCTTCCATAATCCGCCTCTTACCGCGATCTCTCGAGTTGCACCAGCAACAATCGGGATCCACAAATATATTCAACGCCGGCCTTTTCCCTACAGGGATATCAGCGAGGCTTGGAAAGCATGCACTCCCGACCGGCGTGACTGCCGGTACAGTGTCAGCAACGCTGGGGTCTCGGAATCTGAAGGGCCGCGAAGTACGGGGAGGTGCTGATGCCGAAAGGCTGGGTCAACGGCGTGGATTATGGACCCGCGCCGTCTGAACGAGCCGATCAGGCTCGCGGTTGATCACATGTAAGTCTTGAAGTTTCACATGAGGCCGGCGAGCTGTGGAGGGCTCTCCGGCGAATCGGCAGCCAGCCTCCTGCCGATCTTCGACAAAACCGGGGGAGGGTCCGCGAGGCTCGCGAGCGGGCCTTCAAGGGGGGGACATGTTACGAAGAAACGATCGTTTACTGAAGAAGTTGGTCTTCGCTTTTTTCCTGCTTTTGTTACCGACGTGTCTGGTGGCGGCGTCGCCCCAGATCACGGATATCCAGCCGGCCAACGCGGTTGGTGGTCAGCAGATCAGGATCATCGGCACCGGGTTTCCGGTTCCGAGTGGATATGCTGCGTCCACACGTGTTTTCTTCCGCCAGGGCGAATACAGCGCATCCGCTGCTACCATGGGGACAACCACCGAGATCTGGGTGACCCTGCCTTCGGGCCTGGTGGTGGGGGAGGTCAGCATCAAGGTCAGTAACCTGGCGAACGTCAGCCAGCCGTTCACCTACACAGTCGGCTCTGCACGGTTGGCGCCGGTCGCCCGGAGCTCCTTCCCGGCGACGCCCTATCCGGGGCAGAGGACCTATATTGCGGTGGACGGCTTCTCTTATGGGTCGTACAGCTCGGGAAGTGGTTCCGGGACGATATTCGAGATCCGCCAGGGCGAGGCGCTCTTCTGTGCCCAGGCTGAGCCTGCCCGGGCCGCCGTTGAACCGGAGAGGAGCGCGCCGCCGCGGGTCCGTCACGACGAATTTGCACCAGAGGAGCCGACAAGCGACGAACTGATCTCGACGATTTCGCCGGCTTCGGTTTGGGGTGGCGGCGTTATCGGTCTCCCCCCGGAACTTGTTGCGGGACCAGCCACAATTCGAGCCGGATATCAGTTTGAATCAGACCCGATTTTGTGGGGGCCAGCTCTACCGTTTACTGTTGCGTCGACGCCGACGCCAATAACATTGGTCGAAGCCTTTCGCGACTCGGTCGCTCCAGGCCAACAAGTCTTCTTGCTCACCGACAGTCCCCCCCAGAGCGGGCTGGTCGGAGACCCGGATTCGGGCAGTCGTATGCTCGAATTCTCGCAGGGCTCCGTTTCCTACGAAAAAACGGCGAATTCAACCGGGCCGTACGTGTTCGCGAGTCTGCCGGAAGGCCTGTCACCGGGGGCAGCGTCTGTACGCCTTAAGACCAGCTTCACCGGAAGCGGGGTCGTCGTCTACTCGAACTCCGTCAGTATTACGGTGAACACCTCGCCGCTCCGCCCAACGGTGACTGGATGGGGCAATATTGATGCCCTCGGTGGATATCTGTGGGCTGGCTACTACTATGCGATGGAGTTCGTACCGTTTCCGACCGGTGCCGGCAAAAACCTGATCCGAATGCGCCAGGGGAACACAGTTTACGAGGTAGCCCCTTCAGGGGTCTGGAACAACGAGCTGGACTTCCCGAGGCCGCCCGGTTTGTCTCCTGGATTCGCCGAGGTGAGCGTCATCTCCACTTACGGCACGACGGCCGCTCAAGAGAGCAACCGGGTGCCAGTGGAAGTTCTCGGGAGCGCACCCGTTCTGACGAGCCTCAGCTCCTCGACGGCGCTGGGCGGTCAGCATCTCTGGGCTCTCGGCTCCGATTTCAGCAAGACATCGAACCAGGTCCGTTTCTACCAGGGGGGTAACTGGGAGAGCGTGTCGACTTACGTCAATGAACCGGATGCCCTGAGCTTCGAGGTGCCACCCTGGCTGGACGCCGGCAGCTACCAAGTGGCTGTCGCGAATGGTGCCGGGGAAAGCGCTCGGTTGACGCTCGAGATTGGTTCCACCGCAGCCCCTGTCCAGGTTCTCTCCTGCCCGGCCAGCCTGGGTGTTGGAGAGTATTTCATGGTGAGAGTGTCCGGAGCGCGGTCGTCAACATTGATCGACATAGCGCAGGGAGACAACGTGATCGGGGGCGGGAACTGGTGGACCCGGGGAATGATCGGGGCACGTCTTTACTCAGGGATGCCTGCGGGTTCCGCCTCGATTGTTCTCACGACTGATCTGGGAGGTTCTGAGCCGGTTGTAACCACGCGGGCTTTCACTGTCTCCGTTTCCCCGGATCCGCCGGTTCTCTCTCCTTCCTTCTGGAGTTTCGGTGTGCCCGCGGCAGGAGTTGGGCAGTCGGTTAATATTCGGGCAAGCGGAATAAGCGAGTCGGGCATGTCTGCCGAGATCACCCAGGGGTCCCAGGTTGTTACGCTCCCCATCGGATACGGGTCGAGGTCCGTAACGATTGGCATACCAGCCTCTCTCCAGCCCGGGACTGCTACGGTTCGCGTGAAAGCAACCTACAACGGGGTTGAAACCGGATGGAGCAATTCCGTTCCGATGTGGATCTCCGAGCTGCCGTCGGTGGGCACTCTCTACCTGCCTTCCCTGTTTGTGCCAAGCAAACAGACATATCTGGAGCTCCAGGGAATCACTCCCGGTGCTGAAGTTGAAGCGGTGTTTTCGGGGGAAGCGGAGGACTGGGTCGTAGATCAGTTCTTCGATCAAGACCGCACCGGTTATCGGCTTTTCACGCCCCCCGCGGATGTCCCGCCGGGGTTTTATCTGTTTAGAGCCCGGACCCGGCCGGCCGAGTCCGCCGATTTTTCGCCTTGGACCAAATTGGCGTTTGTGGAGGTGGCGCCGGGAGCGGTTGCCAACGCCAATCTTGCCATGGGCGATGCCGACGCGATCGAGGTACCATTCGGTGCCGGTTTCACTTTCCCATTCGCAAGTCAAACGTGGGACCGGGTGTGGATCGGAGCCAACGGGGACGTAACTTTCGGTGGTCCCAGCGATACGTGGGGCTATTTCGGGTTTGTTGACGACTCCCTGCCGCGGATCGCACCCCTCTGGTCCGACTTTGATGCCACTTATGACGGCTCGATTCGTTTTGAGCAGTACCCCTCTTGGTTTGACGTCGTCTACGAGGCCGTTCCTCAATGGAGCGCTCCGGCGAATCTCAGCACGGTTCGATTGCGGCTTTTCCCGGACGGCCGGTTCGACTTCATTTATGGGGAGATTCAGACGGGCCCCGCCATCTTCGTCGGTTTCACCCAAGGCGGCCCATTCACCGACCCGGGCGAGACGGATTTCAGCAGCCTGGATCTCACCCGCGGCATCGGAACCGGAACTGAATCCTCGATCTACCAAAATCTTTGGGGTGAGGAGTTCGATCTCGACAACCTGACGCTGCATTTTGCGGCCAACGGACGGCAGGCGACCGGGTACACGATCCTGGGGACCGACGGCGGCGTGTTCGCCTTCGGCGGCTCCGAGTTCTACGGCTCGCTGCCCGCGATCGGGCTGGTGCCTAACGCTCCGCTGAGCAACCTCACCCTGACAACCTCCGAGCAGGGCTACTACATGATGGGCCTGGACGGAGGCGTGTTCTGCTTCGGCGACGCCCAGTTCCTCGGGTCTCTGCCGGGGCTCGGCATCAGCAACCAGACGATTGACCTCGAGGCGGTGCCGGGCGGCCAGGGCTATTACCTGCTCGGGCCCGACGGCGGTGTGTTTGCCTTCGGGACGGCCGAGTTCCACGGCTCGCTCCCCGGGGTCGGGGTGGTGAACACGGCGCTGGACATGGAGATCACGCCGAGCGGCCAGGGCTACTGGATCCTGGGAATCGACGGCGGGATCTTCGCCTTCGGGGACGCCCAGTTCTACGGCTCGCTGCCGCAGCTCGGCGTGGCGCCGGTCGCGCCTCTGAAGCGCATCAAGAGTACGCCGGACGGGCGGGGCTACTGCCTGCTCGGGGAAGACGGCGGGGTGTTTGCGTTTGGGAACGCGAACTTCTGGGGCTCGCTGCCGTCGCTCGGGGTGGTGAACCAGGCGGTCGATCTGGAGATTACGCCGAATAACCAGGGCTACTACATGCTGGGAGTCGACGGAGGGATCTTCAGCTTCGGCGACGCAGGCTTCTTCGGCTCGCTGCCGGGGATGGGGATCGCGACGACCACGCTTGACATGGAAGTGAAGACCAACCGGTAAAGGGAGAAAACCATGAAGAAAGCAATTGGAGTAACGCTCATGATCGCCGCCTCGACGCTGGTCCTGGCGGCCCGTCCGGAGGTGAAGCCGCGTCTGATCGGGGTTCTGGACGGATACACCGAAAACGACGGGCGGGTGGTCCTGGCGGTGGTCGCTTCGGAAGAGGCGACGGTCAGCCAGGCGGCGGTGCAGCTGACGTTTTCGCCCGAGAAGCTGGCGCTGGTCGACGCCCGGGGTCGCAGCGGGGTCGCGGCCCGTGTGGTGGAGCAGGACGGGCGGACGGTGGTGCAGTTCTGGCCCGAGAAGGACGGAGCGCAGGTGGGGATGCAGGTGCTGGGGTACCTGGAGTTTCGGAATCTGAAAGGCCGGGAGTACGCGGAAGTGCTCGTGCCGAAAGGCTGGGTGAACGGAGTGGAGACGGCCCCGGCGGCGGCCCGGGTGCACCCGGAGCGCCGGGCGCAGTTCCACTTCATGCGGGACGGAGTGGTGGCGATCCCGGTGGCGGGAGGGGCGACGCGGGTGAGCTACGACGAGAGCCAGCTCGAGTTCCTGAAGAGCGTGCCGGAAGGCTTTTCCCC
>CAYQYP010000227.1:0-4728 GCA_964421755.1 uncultured Acidobacteriota bacterium | reverse complement strand
AGCTTTCGTTCTCCGACCCGTCCGCGCCGAAAAGGGCAGAAACCTCCTTGTTTGCCTCCGGCCTATCGGAGGTCGCCGACTGCGCCTCGGCAATGGTTATGCAAAGAAGAAAAGCGAAGGCAAAGGTCACCGCGCGGGAGAGAGTCGAACGTCGACTGAGAGACAGTCGATCCGGTAGTTTAGTGCAATGAGGTGTCTGGACATGAGGGCAGCTGGACAGCTTCGGCATGAGGCGCTTCTCCTAGGTTCATCCTGGCCGGTCCGTTGGATCTCAGCCCCAAGAAGCGGAGATCGCCTCCGGAAAGGGCCAGGCCCATAACTCCGGGGAGAGTCTATGTCCGGCTGAAGTTCTATGCCAAGCGTTTTGTGATTAGCAGGAGACCGGGCCGTTCAGTTGGTTACTTCGCGGTTGGATGAAAGCCAGTACCCTCAAAGAAATGCGTCGGCCTTGCCTGAGTTTCGGCCGCTCGTCCCGCGGACGGACTCAAGGTCCCAGGTAGCCCTCGGAGTCGGTTGCCAGCGTCACTTCCGAGAAACGCACTGTGAGCAGTTTGTCCGGATCGTGCGCGCAGACTGCCAGACCCACGTAGAAAGTCTGCGGCAAGTCGATCACCATGGAGCCGCACTCCGTGAAGCCCCCGTCCGGAGTGCCGACCCAGATGACAAACCAGTCATTCTTTCTCTCGAGCATGAGGCGATTTCCCCGGACCGGGGTAACAATCTGGCCAGTCGGCTCTCCGGTCTCGCGACGGAACTGCAGGGCAATCAGCCCGTTTGCGTGGAGAATGGCATCAACGAAAGGGGCGTTCCTTTCGAGGCTCGTCCTGAACATGAGGCCCGCCTTGGGGTACGGGTCGTCTCTTTCGGGAGGGACATCGAGCGTGCAGGTAAGAGTGACCCAGTTGCCGGAGACCTTTCGCCAGAGGAAATGAAAATCGTCTCCGCTTCCCCAGATGTCAGCACCGCCTCCCTTCACCGTGTACTGCTTCTTCAACGGGTCGTAACTGGAGGAACCTTGCAGGATCTCCTCGCCGATATCGGTCGCCCGTTCGAAAATTCCAACCGCCTGCTTCTTCTTGTCTGCCGCATGAAGCTCCGGCAAGACGCTCGTAAGCAGCACCACCGAGGCCAGGCAGAACGACCGTTTCAATTTCATCAATCCACTCCCTTGAACTGCCCGCGTGATTCGTTCCTCCCGGAATATACGGACGCGGCCGGGTTTTGGTTCGCCCACTCGGGAATTCAAACGCTTCGGTCCTCGGAGCGTCTTACTGATTGCAGCCACGAAACACGAGAAGGGAGATAGACCCATGAAAAGCCCGACAGGTGCGATTGTAACGGTCGTTGCCGTGGTTCTTCTGGCTGGTGCCGTGAACGGTCAGCGTGGGTCCCACTTCCAAGTGGGACTCTTCGAAACAGACGGCAACCATCAGCCATCGCGTGCCGAGTGTCCGACTTGGAAGTCGGACCTACTCTCCCAGCTATACACTGAACCGCAGACAATCTCTCTCACCAGGCGCATCTCGCCGGTGACGCCCTGCGCTACACGAGGACAACACATCCGACGGCACGATTCGGGTGTTTCGGGTATCATACGAGACCTGTGTGGAGGGATCCATGAAGACGCGCTCATCTTGGCATTGTGTCGTCCTGCTGCTCCTGTTAGCCCTCTTTGCGCCGTTCAGCCACTTCTCGGGAAGCGTGACGACGGCCGATTCAGACCGTCTGACGCTGACGGTTCTCTACGACAACATTCCCTTTGACACCAACCTGGAAACTCACTGGGGTTTCTCTTGCCTGGTCCAGAAGGGCTCAACCCGCGTCCTGTTTGATACGGGCGCAAACGCCGAAACCCTCCTCAGGAATCTGAAGGGACTAAGACTCGACATCGCGCGTCTGGATGCCATTGTCTTCTCTCATATTCACGCTGACCATACCCAAGGCTACCGCGGACTGGCAACCGAGCTTGGCAGTAATCCTCCCGTCTATGTTCCAGACTCCTTCCCCACGGACTTCAAGCAGCAGTTCAAGGCGATTGGGGTCCGCGATCCGATGATCCTCCCGGACAGGGAATTCCTTACCACGGGCGAACTGCCCGCGGGGCCGATCACCGAACAGGCATTGATCGTGAAGACCGACCGAGGCCTGATCATCCTGACAGGCTGTGCCCATCCTGGCATTGTCAACATCGTCCGGCGGGCCAAAGAAATCAGCGGAGAGAGGATTCTCCTGGTCATGGGAGGATTTCACCTGATTCAGACTCCGGCTACCGAAGTGGAGAAGGTCGCCAAAGAGCTGCGCGTTCTCGGCGTCGAGCGAATCGCGCCAAGTCACTGCACGGGAGAACCAGCGATCGAGATCTTCAAGAAAGAGTACGGGGCAGACTTCGTACCGAGCGGCGCCGGCAAGATCCTGCATATAGATGGACAAGCCGCGCACGGCAGCGAGCAAAGCGAGCGAAACTGAGCCGCGCAAACGTGAGAACCGCAGACGAACCGGACCGTCGGGAAAAGATCAAGAACGCCGTTTTCCCTTTTCACCAATGCACCGAGTAAACCTCCTGCACGCTGATATCTCGGGACAGGAGCGGCGCATCGTCGGGCGCAAGGCCGCTCCAAGATGCAAAAGTCCCGAGCGGCAATCTTCCGATCCGTTCCAACTCCGCGACGGTTTCCACGGCGCGATTCGCGAGGCGCAGCCGGAGAATCCGCCCCGGGACCTCCGTGTTGGTCCGGTCCTGGAAGTAAATCGAATCGCCGCCGCGCGACCAGCTCGGGAAACCGGCCCTGAACCCTCTCAAAGTGAATGCCGGGTTTTGACCGGCAAGATCGAGAACTACCAACTCGGACGCCGCATTGATCGCCGTCATATGACGGCCGTCGGGCGACCACCGTGGCGAGAATAGCCCATTAGAGCCGGGAAGCGTGTTGCTGCGGACGACTCGACCAGACTCCAAATCGAGTACCCGGATCACGAACTTCGAGGGATCATCGGCGTGGGTCAGATCCACCCCGCCAAAGGCGAGTCGATCGCCGGCCGGCGACCAGGTCGGGTCCGATGCGCCTTCTCCCGTGGGTGAAACCTCCGTCAAACCGGTGCCTGTACTCGAGATCACCCGTATTGTCCAAGGCTCGTTGGAAATGTCTACGAAGGCGATGGAACGGCCGTCAGGCGACCAGCGAGGCAGAAAGGCGCGCAGTGGAGAAAAAGTGAGCTGCCGGCGTTCGGTGCCGTCGATACGCGAGCGCCACAAAGCACCATCGGGATAGGCGGTGAACGCGATCCACTGGCCGTCCTTCGAAAAATCCACGCCCTCAGCTGAAATCCCCGCCAGGTACGGAAGAAAACGTCCGGTCGACGAGTCGAAGCGCACCAACTCCGCTCTGGGCGCCGTTCCGAGTACGAACAACTCACGAGGGTCGCCAGGATTCACGGCCGGCGCCGAGAAGCTCAGTGGACCCGACGTCAGACGCACCGGCCCGGCAGACTCCCAGGGCAGCCATCGGCGACCAGCCGGCATGGCCCATACGTCAGTCCGATTATCTGTAGCTGCCTGAAAGAAGAAAGTCCTGGTTGCCGGACTCCAGACACCGGAAGAGGAGGAGGCGAGCCCGGACGATGCAGGGAGCACCTGATGCAAGCCCGTTCCGTCTGCCACCACTTCCCAGAGCGCAAGCGAGGCAGGGGCCGGATCCCACACATGAAATCGAAGTCGCTCCCCATCCGGCGACCAGGACAAGCCCGTCGGGAATCCTTCGACCTCCAGCAGCCTCTGTGATCCGGTTCCGTCCTTCCCGACCAGGAAGATGTCGTGACCCGCAGCATAGATGAGGCGCCCGGGGTCGGGGCACCACGCGGCGTCGGCCGCGAGGATGCCGCCGATTCGACGCGGAGAACCTCCCGTGACCGGCAAGACCCACAACGGAAGAGGTGGTTCACCTTGACCGGCCAATACAAGCAGCTCGCTGCCGTCGGCAGAGATGTTGCACAGACGCGGGTTGTCGAGCACGGTGGGAACGGAGGCCACTTCTCCGCCCGTCGCGGCAACCTGGACAACGACTCGCCCAGCCGTGGTCAGCTCGGAGAAATAGATCCGTGAGCCGTCGGACAGCAGCGGGCCGGATTTCGCCACCCCGTCGTGCGTGATCTGCTTGAAATGAAGTGGGTTACTGGCTACCGGAGACGTCTGACCACTCAGAAGCACGAATGCCACAAGCAGTGCCAGCGCGGCGACCACGCCGAGCGCTAGCCAAATCGAGCGGCGGGACGAGGAGGAAGGACGGCTCGTTTCCGGACCCGGGGAGCTCGTCGCATCGCGCTCCTGAAGATCAGCTGGGGCCAGAGCTACAGTCTCGACAGGCGCCACGAAACGATACCCGCGACGGGGGACCGTTTCAATGAGCGTGGGGCTATCGGCTGAGTCTCCGAGGGCGTCGCGCAGGCGCCTGATGGCGGTGTTGAGCCCCGCGTCGAAGTCAACGAACGTGCCACCCTGCCACAGGGCTGCTCGCAGCTCGTCGCGGCTGACGATGATCCCCGGCCGTTCGAGCAGCTTCAGAAGCACCTGCAGAGGCTGATCCTGGAGCTTTACCTTGACACCGCTCTTGCGTACCTCTCCGGAACGGGCATCGACCTCAAAGAGCCCGAAACGGTAGATGGCGGGAGGTTGGGAAACCACCGACTGAGCCTCGTGAAAGCGCCAGTATAGCATCCGGCCGTCTGGACGGG
>CAYQYP010000226.1:0-2621 GCA_964421755.1 uncultured Acidobacteriota bacterium | reverse complement strand
GGGCATTCGTGGGAAGAGTCCGGCTCCTGGGGCGAAAGTAGACAGTTTGGGGATGCCGAACCCCAAGGAACCTCAAGGACCTCAAGGACACCAAGGACAAAGCGAACAGCCTTTCCTTTGTCGTTGAGGTCCTTGCGGTCCTGTTGACGGATTTATGAATCTCCCGGGCGGGGACAACGGGGCGCTCAAAAGGAGCGGACGATCGCAGTCCGCTTTTTCGGAGCCGCGCACGCAGCTGCGAGGTGTTGAATAAGGTCGGACGGATCTTCCTGCGCGCAAGATCAAAGGATTATCATTTAAGCACTTGAATTTAAACGTCTTATGCAGCGCAGCCAGGCGGGAGGTGTCTGCCTACGTCTTTGAGGATTTGGTCGTGTTTTGTGGCATGGTGATGTGGAGGGCCTCGAGTATGATGTTTTGACGCTCGTCGGGCCTGGGGAGGCGGGTGAGTGTCAGTCCATTCTCCAGCGGACAGATCTGAAGGCAAAGCCTGCTCAGGGCGGCCAGGGCGTCTGGCAGAGTAACCGCGTGCGGGTCGGTGTCGGTGGTCCCAAAGCGAGCCACCAGGCGGCTTTCCATCTCCCGCACGATCTTCAGGGCCAGCATGCAGATCAGCGCATGGGTCTGGGTACGGTCCGCCTTGCGCACATAAACCGGCCGGATTTCCAGGAAACCGGTCTTCACTGACCGGAAGTCTCGTTCCACCGCAGCCAGGTCCTTATATCGGTCGTGCACCGTTTGGGCGGGCATGGCGGCGGGGGAAACGTCGGTTTCGATCACATAGCAGCCGGCCAGCAGCAGAGCGTCGCTTTTGGCTGGTTCGTCGATCTCAACGGTCAGCAGGCGATCCTGGAGGCGAAGCTGGACGAAGCCCTGAAGCTTGTGGCGTTGGACCCAGTTCTGGAGCTTGCGCCGCCCGCTCTCCGGGTCGGCGCGCTCCGACTGGGCAACGAACTGGTTGCGGGTCTCGATCAGACTGGCCAGTTTGGCCAGCTTGTCTTCCACGCGGTGCTGTTCTTTGCGCTCCTCGTCCGGGTTCTTTCGTAGCACGAAGCGCACGTTTTCGGCCTGGACCTCGCACACTTTTTCATCGAACAGGTTCAACTGCAGGACGCCGGTCTTGAGGAGTTTGCGGATCTGCGGATCGGTCAGAGCGGTGATGTAGCGCAGGTTAGCGCCTTTCAGAGCCTCCTTGCCCCGACTCTTGACCATGCCGCGGTCCCCCACGAAGACCACCTCCTGGACCCCGAACTCCTGCTTGAGGATTTCGATCTGAGCGGCCACCGTGTCCGGGTCGGCGGTGTTGCCCTTGAAAACCCGCACGGCCAGCGGCTCCCCCTTCTCGTCGGTGAGCAGGCCCACCACGATCTGCAGCTTGCCTTTCTTGCCGTCCCGGTTGTAGCCGAATTCTCCCAGTTCGTTCTGCGTGCCTTCCAGGTAACTGCTGGTCACGTCGTAGAGCACCAGCACGGGTGCCCCTTCTCCCCGCCGACGCAGGTAGGATTCGTACAAGGCCTTCTCGATCTGTTGGTGGCGGCGCTGCACCTCATCCATCGCCGCGTACAGATCGTCCTCGTCAAAGTCGGTCAGCCCCAGCACTTCCCGAACCGCCTGATCCACCGCCCAGCGCACCGCCGAGAGGCGGGACCCCTGGTCGGCCACCCGGGCCAGGGCCAGGAACAGTGCCAGCTTCCCCCACGGGGCCGAACCCAAAGCGCGGGTGACGCCCAGCTCGTCGGCCACGCGCTTCAGGACGAAGAGTAGGCCGAAGACCGGCCCGCAGACCGGGTCACCCTCCCTGAGATGGTCGAAGTCGCCGCGCAGCGCCCGACGCAGGGCCTCGATCCGGGCGGGATCCCAGTGGGAGAGGTTGGCGAGGGTGCGGGTCTTGACCCGTCGACCGTCTCGAAAGCTTTCGCGCAGGAGAATCGCCGGGGGCGAGGAGCGATTGGGCACGGTCGCTATATACATGCTGACATGATAATCATGACAATCTTATAAGTAAAGCACCAAATAACTATTTACATGCCTACATTATACTTGACAGACAACCCTTAAGCAATTTAAAATGTTGGCTTTAACTAACTAAGCCGGCAGGAAGATCCGTCGGGAATCGTACTTCGCCGCACGTCCCTTCACGACCCTGGAGGACTTCAACCGCCAGGCGGCCCGCTGGCGGGATGAGATCGCCCATCGCCGAGCCTGGCCGGGCGATTCCTCGCACACCGTTCAGGAGGTTTTCGAAAAGGAGCGGCCCTGTTTGCTCCCCTTGCCCCGACATCCGTTTGAAACCGATCTCGTGACCACCGTTTCCTCTCGACGCACGATTTACGTCCGTTTCGATCTCAACAACTACTCCATTCCCCCACAGGCGGTCGGTCACGCCCTGACCCTGGTGGCTTCCGACACCCGGGTGCGGATCTTTCAAGGCCGGGGCCCGGACCAGGCCCAGGTCGCCGATCACATCCGTTCCTGGGACCGGGGCCAGCTGGTCTCCGACCCGGAGCACGAGGAAGCCCTGCTGCGGGAGAAACGCCGCGCTCTCGGTTCGACCGCCGGGGGCCGCCTGGCCGCCGCGGTCCCGGAGAGTGAAGTGTTTTTGCAAACCGCTTTCCAGCGCG
>CAYQYP010000225.1:0-4153 GCA_964421755.1 uncultured Acidobacteriota bacterium | reverse complement strand
CAGTTTTCAACGCCGAAGGCGTTGCGTAGCAAAGCCCGGGGTTGCCCGCGTTGTGTGCGGGAAACCCCGGGTTGACGGCGGGGAAGGATCCAACCCTGAAAGGGTTGCGTAGTGCGGTACGCAACCCTTTCAGGGTTGGATGCGTACGCACACCCCTACCCAGGGTTTCCCGCACACAACGCGGGCAACCCCGGGCTTTGCTACGTGACCCCGTTGGGGTCATTTCGGCAATCCGCTTGACGGAAATATCACGTAAGGCAACATTTTCAACACCCTCGCTGCGTGCGCGGCTCTGAAGGAATCAGTACTGCCAAAGGGGTCAGTGCTTTCTTTCGGCGGTCTATAATGATTCATTATGGGCGCCTCCCATTCGTCTCCAGGGCTGAGTTCGTCCACTCCGGGTGCGGATGACGCGGAGCCCTATCTGCGGTTCCACGCGATCAAGATCTTCGTCCGGGACCAGGACCGAAGCCTGCGATTCTACCTCGATCAGCTGGGATTCAATCTGGTGTACGATGCGCGCCTCCAATCCGGGGAGCGCTGGGTCGCTGTAACTCCACCGGAGGGCAACGCCATCCTTGCGCTCGTTGCCGCGAAATCTGGCTCGAAAGAACACGGGCTTATCGGCCGGGACACCCAGCTTTCTTTTGTAACCGACGACGTACTCGCCACTTTCCGAGAGTGGTCCAGCCGGGGTGTCAGGTTCACCTGTCTCCCGCGCCTCAGGCGCATCAAGTACCAGCCTGGCGATCAAAAGCAGCGTTCCTCCGGCGCTCCCATGTTGCTCGGAGAAAGGAGCCCGGTGTGGGGCGGAGTCTTTACCCGCTTCAAAGACATCGACGGGAACGTCTACTCACTGGTGAGCTTCGATGAGGTGAGCCAGGCCCTGGACGAGCAACGGCGAGCCCAGGCTGAGAAGCAGGAATCCGAACGTCGCACTGCGCAGGAACTCGAAATTGCGAAACAGGTGCAGGCGAGGCTGTTTCCACAAACCCGACCGACAGTGGCAACCCTGGATTACGCAGGCATCTGCATTCAGGCCCATGAGATCGGAGGCGACTATTATGATTTCCTTGACCTCGGGCGCAATCGGCTGGGCGTGGTCATTGGCGACATCGCCGGTAAAGGCATCGCCGCCGCCCTCCTGATGCCGTGAAGCCGGCGCCAGCAACGTGACGACATCACGCTCATAGTCGCCAAGTGCGGGGGAAAGTAGACGGCTTCGCCCTTTTCGAGCGCGCAAGCTGCGAAGGTGTCACAAGTCCACGAGTTTTGCGACACAGAACTTAAGCCGAAAATCCAGCTATGGAAAACATCAACCGACGACGCTTCATTCGAAACACTGCGGCAGTGGCGGGAACGACAGCCCTGTTAAGTTCGACCGTCAAAAGCAGCGCCCAGGCAATCCGAACCAGCGACGACACGACTCCGTGGTACCAACGCCCGCTGCGTATCCTGCAGACCGTCCTGCGAGAAATCGACGCAAAAAACTATGATGCCGCTTCAGTCGTCCGCTACATGCGGGAAGCAGAATGCAACGTACTCGTCGTGAATGCCGGCGGCATTGTCGACTTCTTCCAAAACCCCCTGCCCGCCGCCAATGTCAATCGCTTCATGGGCAGCCGCGACATTCTCAAGGAAATCACGGCTGCCTGTAAAACGGCCGGGATAAGGGTGATCGCGCGTGTCGATTTCCGTGGAGTCGAGGAGCACGTCTATCGCCAGCACACCGACTGGTTCAGCGTGGATCCGTCGGGAAGCCCGATCCAGTTGGACTACACCCGCCCGCGGCTGTACGCGTCCTGCTATACCGGCTATCACCGGAACGAGCACGCGGAAGCCTTCGTCCGCCACCTGCTCTCCACTTACCCGCTCGACGGGATCTGGCACAACGCCATAGCTGTCGGCGGTATTTGTCATTGCCCGCGCTGCCAGGAGAGCTACCGGGAAGCGAGCGGAAACAACCTGCCCCATCCGCAGAAAGCATCCGTCGCCGAGCTGGACCGTTACATGGAGTGGAAATCGCAGGCGGCCAACCGGCATATGGAGCGGATGAAGAAGACGGTGAAGTCCTTCGGGGCCGACAAGGTTTACTGCGCCGAGGTGTTTAGCATGTTCGAAGCCCCAGCCGGGGGCCTCCATTCTGGAATCGATCTCTACAATGCCCGGGACCATTTCGACTTCCTGGTCACTGTAACCTTCCTGACCGAGAACCGGGAGATCATCCATTACGAGGATTTGAGCTATGCCAGCACCGTCGTCCGATTCCTCAAATCGATGGCGCCGGAGAAAGAAGCGATCATCCTCTACGGAGGCAATGGAACATCCCATCGTTACGTTATGGATCCTCCCGAGGATCTGAAGATCTGGCTCTGGGAAGCGCTTTCAGGGGGCGGGCGGTTCTGGAACTGCAATTTCACCGGGATGCATCCGGATGCCACCCACGATCGCCGAAATGCTTTCAACAACAAAGACGCGTACGCTTTCGTCAGAGAACACGAGGAAGTCCTGGCACATCAGGCACCCGTCGCGACGGTCGCGGTCTATTATTCCCGGCCTACCCGGCTGTTCTACCGGCAAGAACGCGAAGATGGCGATCGTTTTGACGCCTCCATCAAGGGTGTCGAAAGCGTCCTCACCGAGAACCACATACCGTTCGATTTCCTGGCAGACGATCAACTCGACGCTCAACGGCTGAAAAAGCACCGGCTCGTGATATTGCCGAATGTCCGGTGTCTGTCCGCGCGCGAGGTTGAGCTGATCAGGGACTACGTGCACGCAGGCGGCCACCTGATTGCCACCTATGCAACCAGCCTGCATGACGTGACAGGCAAAGAACTGCAGGATTTCAGCCTGGCTGAGGTGTTTGGCTGCAATTACTCAGGCAAGAAAGTCAACACGAGAAGGGACGGCTATCAGTACATTCTGAACCCCGCGCATCCTCTGGTTCAGGCGGAAAGCGCCGGTACTGAACTGCTGATCAACGCGGCCTACACTCTGTTGTGCACACCCCGAAGCGGTGCTGAGGTGATCTGCACCTATGTACCGATGGTCCACAACCAACCGCCTGAGAAAGCCTGGGCGGAGCAATGGTCGCGCGAGTTTCCAACAGTTGTGGAGAATCGCTATGGGAACGGCAAGGTGCTCTACTTTGCCAATCAGCCCGACCAGATCAGTTACGAGCTGGGGCATCCGGACGTGAGGCAACTGCTGCTCAGAGCCGTCAGGCACCTGGCGGGATCATCGATCCCGGTGGAGACAAACGCGCCCGAAACCGTCCACATAGGCCTCACTCGGTCCACGCGCAAACCAGCCGAGTATATCCTCTCGCTGGTCAACACGACTTCCGGTCCCATGCGCCCGGTCCGTCGTGTCTTGCCCGTCAGCGATATCAGGGTCAAGCTGCGTCTCCAGGAACGCGAACTTGCTGACGCGAGGGTTCTGCGTGCGCAGGGCGATTGCAGGCTTCAGGCAACGGATGGAGCTGTGGAGTTGCGGCTCAGCCGGCTGGAGGACTTTTGTGCCGTGCATATTCGAATGAAGTAGAGACCGCACCTCACCAGTCAGCGCCACTTGAAAAAGCTGCGAGAATCTGCGAACGTCAGGTTAACAACCTCCCGAGGATTACCAACTTGACGGACACCGACTCTACAGTCCGGATCAGCATAGATGTCGGGCTCGAACGATCGGCCTTATTCGACCTCATTGTCGACGAGCTGACGGTTGCTCTCGAGCGTAGAGGGATTCGCTTCGAGGGAGGAGCCAAGGGGCGCATTGTCGAGCGGGACATTGAAGTCGGACGCGTCGTCTCCTGGAAACCGGGAGAAGCAATCACGCTCGAGTGGCATCAAGCTGAGTGGGAACCCCAAGAGGTCACGCAGGTGGAGTTGCGGTTTGAGCCGGTAGATGGCCGAACCAGAGTGGAGCTGGAGCATCGCGGGTGGGGACGTCTTATCGCCGAAGCCCCCGAGCTCGCAGGCTGGTTCACCGATCAGCTGGCTGCTCCGCTCCTCCGAGCGACCGCGCCCGCAGCCTTCGGTGATTGGCTTACCGATCGCGGAGCCCGCCGTCCGTCGGGCGCCCAGGCACGGGCGGTGTATCGCGACCCTCTGTTTCATTATCCGAACTTCCGCGTGATTCTTTCGGAACTTGC
>CAYQYP010000224.1:0-3799 GCA_964421755.1 uncultured Acidobacteriota bacterium | reverse complement strand
CGGTCGCCGCGCAGATGGATCCAAGGCCGAGAGCGGTCCAACAGGCTGCAAGCATTTTTAAGGGCGGGTTTGACTATGAATACACTGATACTCGGAATCGGAAACGTGCTTCTGAAAGACGAGGGTGTGGGAGTCCACGCGCTCAACGCGCTCAGGGATGTGCCTCTTCCAGGCGATGTCGAGGTTCTGGACGGAGGCAACTCGGGCGCTGAACTGGTCGACTGCATTGCCGGTCGGGAAAAGCTGATCGTGATCGACGCGACTGCCGCGGATGGCGAGCCAGGGACGGTCTACAAGTAC
Source organism: uncultured Acidobacteriota bacterium (assembly GCA_964421755.1). GTDB lineage: Bacteria > Acidobacteriota > UBA6911 > RPQK01 > RPQK01 > CAVUUN01. The sequence goes on along the minus strand of CAYQYP010000224.1, from coordinate 3,499 downwards.
AGTATCGACGACCTCATCAAGAAGACCTGTTCCCTCGGGTCCCTGCACGAGTTCGGCTTCGTGGATACGTACCTGACGGCCAAGCAGCTTGGCTGCGCTCCGCGGGAAGTAGTCATTTTCGGCGTGCAGCCGGCCGAAAGCGAGTTCGGCCTGGACCTAAGCGACACCGTTCAGAGGCAGGTCCCGGAGCTTCTGAAACTGGTCCTAGAGGAAGCGAACCGGTTCATGTAAGACGTCCCGTCCTGGAGCGCGGACGTCCCGTCCCGGAGCGCGGACGTCCCGTCCGCACTCCAGGAGGATGCCCGCGCTCCAGGAGTCAGCCCACCCCCAACTAATTCTCCGGTTGGTGAAAAACGCCGCACACAGAGCCGAGCCCCTGGGCGGCCATGTCCAGAAACTCACCTAATTGCCAAAAAAGAAGCACTTTTAGCTTTACACGCTTGTCAACCAGCCTGTAAGATTGGCGCGACTTGTGTTGGTGATGTCGACAAATAGCTTTTGTACCAACTACTTAGCACCACGTTGTTCGCTTCGGTTGGCATCCCGCCGATGAACTGTGTCACTCCCGGCGCAGTTCCTCTGTTGACAGAAAGGAGAAGAAGATGAGCTTAACCCGTCGTGATTTCCTCAAGGCCTCCGCGTCGATTGCCGCGGCCTTCGGCATTCAGGGTGCCGAAGCGCTGGCCCGGGAGGGCGGGCTCTCTGTCGTCTGGTTCCAGGCGCAGGCGTGCACCGGCTGCTCGGTATCCCTGCTCAACAGCATTTATTACAACACGATCGACGACCTCCTCCTGAACACCCTCGATTTGAACTATCACCCGAACCTGATGGCCGCCTCCGGCAGTCTCGCACAGACGGTCGCACAGAACGCCTACAGTCAGGGCAACTTCGTCCTCGTGGTTGAGGGGGCGGTTCCCACCGGGGCCAGCGGCAAGTATTGCTACCTCTGGCCGGGGATGACAGCGGTCAACGCCATCAAGACTTTCGCCGCCAAGACTCCCTACGTCATGGCCGTCGGCACCTGCGCCTCGTTTGGCGGTGTAAACGCCGCGCCACCGAATCCGACCCAGGCGGTGAGCGTCCAGACTCTACTCGGAACCTCCAAGAAGGTAATCAACATTGCCGGGTGCCCGACCCATCCAGACTGGATCGTCGGAACTGTGGCTCACATGCTGAAGTACGCCAGCGTGCCCACGCTTGATTCAAAGGGTCGGCCGACCATGTTCTTCAACAGGTCGGTACATGACATCTGCCCACTGAAGGGAACTGAGCCTGCGAAAGCGCTTGGCCAACCGGGCTGCTTGAAGGAACTCGGGTGCCGGGGACCGGAGACGCGGGCGGACTGCCCGACGAGGCGCTGGAACACCGGCGCGGCGAATACTTACGGTAAGGACTGGTGTATTGGTTCGCGAGGCCCCTGTCATGGTTGCACCGAGCCGAAGTTCAGCGAATTGCGGCCGTTCAACAAAGCCTGAGGCAAAGAGAGGAGTCAAATTATGCCTACGACTGTAAAACTGGGCCCGCTCACCCGAGTAGAGGGCCACCTGGAGATAGAGGTCAGCGTCGACACTTCAGCCGGCGCTCCCCAAGTAGTCGATGCCCGGAGTGCGGGGACGATGTTTCGCGGCTTTGAGACGATCCTGAAGGGGCGGGACCCGCGCGACGCCATCCATTACACCCAGCGGATCTGCGGAGTCTGTCCGATCTCCCACGGAATGGCTTCTTCGATGACCCTGGAATCGGCCTTCAGAGTGCAGCCGACGGACAACGGCCGGGTGATGAGAAACCTGGTGCTGGGGGCCAACTACCTCCAGTCGCACATCCTTCACTTCTATCACCTCGCCCTGCCCGACTACATCAATACTGCCGGCTTGCTCGACATGTCGCCCTGGACGCCGCGCCATGTCACGCCCGACATGCTTACCGGCGCGCAGGCTTCTCAACTCGTCAACCACTATGTCCAGGCTCTTGCAATGCGCAGGAAGGCCCATCAGTTGGGCGCGAAGTTTGCCGGGCGGATGCCCTCCACCGCGACTTTCACTGTCGGCGGCTGTACCGACACCGTGAGCCGGGAAAAAGTCGATGGCTCCCGAGCCCTGCTGGCGGAGCTCAGGCAGTTCATCGATAGCGTCTATATTCCGGACGTCGAAACGCTCGCAAGCCTTTTCCCTGGTTACTACCGAATCGGGAAAGGACCCGGCAATATGCTCGCGTTTGGCGTTTTTGACCTGAATGCAACAGGTTCCTCCAAGCTCCTGAGGCGCGGCCGCTATACGGATAACCTGGACAAACCGGTCGATCACTCGCAGATCAGGGAGTATGTGGCAAGTTCCTGGTACACGCCGGCGAGCGGCAACCTGGCCCCACTAAGCGGTACGACCACACCGGATGCATCCAAGGCGGGTGCCTACTCCTGGATCAAGGCCCCCCGGTACGAGGGGAAAGTTCATGAGGTGGGGCCGCTCGCCCGGATGTGGATCAACGGCGATTACCGCCGAGGCGTATCCGTCATGGATCGCCTGGTCGCCCGGGCGATGGAAACCAAGAAGGTCGCCGACGCGATGAATGGTTGGCTCAATCAACTCGTCATTGGAGGAGCGACCGTGAAAGCCGGCTCCAGGCCGGAGAACGTAACCGGGGTGGGCTTGACCGAGGCCCCTCGCGGCGCGCTCGGGCACTGGATGCAGACGAGCTCCGGAAAAGTCTCCCGCTACCAGATTGTCACCCCGACTGCCTGGAACGCTTCCCCGAGGGACGATTTCGGGCAGGCGGGTGCGATTGAACAGGCGCTTACCGGGATCGTCGTCGAGGACATCGGACAGCCGATCGAAGTGATGCGCGTGGTCCACTCTTTCGACCCCTGCCTCTCGTGCGCTGTGCACGTGGTAAGGCCGGGCGAGCGAGCGGCGCGGTACGTTGTCGGCATTCCCGCGTAGGACAAGTCTGACATGGACACCCTGATTCTCGGGATCGGAAATGTGCTTCTGATGGACGAGGGCGTGGGAGTGCACGTCCTCAACGCGCTCAAGCACGTCCCTCTTCCACATGGCGTCGAGGTTCTGGATGGAGGCACCTCGGGAGCGGATCTTGTCGACTACATCGCCGATCGTGAGAAGCTGATCGTGATCGATGCGACCGTTGCAGATGGAGAGCCGGGGACGGTCTACAAGTTCACAATCGACGACCTGATCAGAAAGACGTCCCAGATGGGGTCCTTGCACGAGTTCGGTTTTGTGGAGACTTACCTGATGGCAAAGCAGCTCGGCTGTGCACCTCGAGAAGTGGTCATTTTCGGCGTGCAGCCGGCCGAGATCGAGTTCGGGCTGGACCTTAGCGATAGCGTGCAAAAGCAGGTTCCGCGGCTGCTGAAACTGGTCGTGGAGGAAGCGAATCGGCTGGTGTAACACAAAAAAGTGCCCAAGGCCTGAGGGAGCTACCTGCCAACCGGGCCGAAAAGCGGCGGATTCTGAACCGCGAATCCGCCCTACGACTACTCGCC
>CAYQYP010000223.1:0-5185 GCA_964421755.1 uncultured Acidobacteriota bacterium | reverse complement strand
TTCCAGTGCTTCGTCGGCGAGTTTCGAAAGGCGATCATGCGAACCAGCGAAGCGGGTGGTCCATTGTCGTTCCGAGGCTATCTCTTCCAGAATCCAGCTGGCGAACATCTCCTGCTCTTCTTTGGGGAGTTTGGAGGCTTCCGCAAACGCCTTTTCGAGCTTAGTCATCGATATGACCTCTCGCCAATTCTACTACAGCACTCCACCGAACCGCCTAACGGCACAGAGTTCAGCGGGCGGCCCCCAGCCACTCTTTTGCCCCGTGCCACCGGCCGCGTTCTACCTCTTCGTTGGCCAGTCGCAACGCCGGGGCCGCTCCGCTGCAACGCCGGGTAGGCGGCAACTAGTTAGCGCCGCTTGTGGGTCGCCTGCGCTTTCAGAACTTCACTGTAGAACCGTTCCCCCTGTAGGTTCTTAAGGGCCAACTCTCGCTCCTTCTGGTATCGAATTGCACCGAACTTTCGTTGGAGAAAGACCCAAGCCTCGTCTGGGCGACCGGCATATAGGTACTCAAACGCGACGTTTAACCAAACCCCGCGGTCATACTTTCCCTTGATGGTCTCCCATCGTTCCCCTTCTTGCCACTGGCGGAGGTGTTCGTCAACACGGGCGTTTAGCACATCCGGAAACTCCCAGTTGGCCGGCCGATATTTCTTTTGGCGGTCATCATATCGGAAGATGACTTCCGGGCAGGGGCTGCAGGCGCACGCGTTGCAGTCGCCTTCAGATCCCCGAAATGTGGCCACAATGTGACGGATCTCGAACACTCCGTCACCGTCCAGGTCCGCGACCTCCAGATCACCGCAGGGCCCCCGACCCCAGTACGGTTCGCTGGAGTAGATCAGTTTTGGCTCGGCGTCTGCGCTGTAGATCCAGCAGACCGCGTAGGGAGAAGAGCCACCGGTGTTGGCGTGAATGATCAGTTGCGATCGGTCAGCGCTCAGCAGGGGGAACTGGCCGAAAATCGCTCTATCCGGGATCGTTAGACCATCCACCTTGTGAGCTTCCCGACCGTTTTGGCTGACCCGCAGTTCCCAGTTCCACTCCCCCAGTTGCACCAGCCGAACGTGAAGAGCCCCGAGCTTAACCTCGGTTCGTTCCTTGAGGAGGCTGGAGACTGGTTTCCATGGAACCCGCTGAGCCGTCACGGGAACCGTCATCCAAAGCACTACCGATGCAGCCACTATGAGTTTCATGTTCATCGCTGCGTGTGCAATCATGCGGCCGTCTGCCGCCTAACGGCAATAAGTTCAGCGGGCGGCCCCAGCCGAGTAGTCGCCCCGGGGCACCAGCCACGTTTCTACCACTTCTTTCCCACCGGAGGGAAGCCGGGGCCGCTCCGCTGCAACGCGGGGTTGCGGCGGGACGTCGCGCAGATCTGATCCACGGTTCACGGTTCTAGCCCAGGACCAGCACGACCTCGGCGCTCTCCTCGCCGCTAACCTCCATTTTTTCCTCGGGCTCGAGTCTGAAGCCACACTTCTCGAGAACGCGGATCGAAGCGAGGTTGTGCTTGGCCACGTGAGCGTGAAGGGGCCGCGCGGTCACGATACAGAGAAATCGGGCCAGTGCCTCCGTCGCGACACCCTTGCCCCAGTACTCTTTGCCGATCCAGTAGCCGACGAGGCGGACGCCATCCTGTGGCCAGCTCCCGATGTGTCCGGCCACTTTGCCATCGACGAGGATCGTCTGCACAACTGCCGTCGGGTTCCCGAGGATGTTGTTCGCCCAATGCGCATCGAAGGCGGCTCGTTCGCGAGAGGGGAAGCCCGCCATTCGCGTCGCATCAACGTCGAGCTGTTGCTCGAAGAAGATGGGGAGATCGTCCGGCTGGACGTCACGGAGTCGAATTTCGTTGCTCATATATCGAGGTGTAGATGCGAAGCGGCGTGTGCCGAGCCGCCTAACGGGACAGAGTTCAGCGGGCGGCCCGACCGAGCGGTTGCACCGAGCCACCAGCCGCGTTTTTACCACTTGATTTCCCACCGGAGGGGAGCCCGGGCCGCTCCGCTGCAACGCCGGGTTGGGCTGCGTCTTGCATGCAATCGTGGAGAAATTCAGGGGCAAAGTCAGCGCCGTTCGGCCAGACTATGGTGTGCAGCTCGGGATGGAGGGAGACTGAGCGGAATACTTGTAAATCACGCAAGGCGTCGAACACTTCACCTTCCAGCTCGCCCTCAAGGTTCAACTCGCCTTCGACTCCGTCGTTAAAACGAAGCCAGACCGTGTATCCCGTGACGTAGCGACACTCCAGTACACGAATCATATGGTCTACTCCAGCGGCGCGATTGACCGGAGAGGCTTTCGCGCCTTGGCCAAGTCCCAGTTCTGACGAAGCTCCTCCCTGTGCGCCTCATACCATTCTAAAACATGGCTCAAGGCACGTCGCGGAAACTTGCCTGTCACGATACCGTCTTCGATCCCGACGGTGATTTCGTAGTCACCATAGCTGGCATGAAAATGCGGAGGCTGATGATCCCGGTAGAACATGCCGATGACGATTCCCAGGAAGCGGCTGATTTCCGGCACGGGTAGATTCTAGCACCGAGTTCGACAAACTTGAGCCGCCTAACGGCAACAAGTTCAGCGGGCGGCCCGGGCCTTACCACCAGACGAACAATGCAAGAAGCGCGAGGGCGGGTCCGCTGCAACGTGAGTTAGGCACCCCCTGAAGCACCACCCGGACCATTTCGCATTGGCCGGTTCCGTTTGCGAGCCCTATTCTAAACCCGAGCCACTCGTCCCGTTCCTTTTCGACCATTGCAGCCCTTTTCGCCTCGGGCTTTACGTCCTTGAGTGCCTTCAGTCAGTGCCCAACCCGGTGACAATTGCGACGAGAAGGTCAAAACGCAGAGACTTATCTTCGACGGCTTTGGCCTCCTCCATTGCCCCCTGGAAATCCCCGCGAGCTTTTTGGCCGATCAGAAACTGCCTCAACCCCAAGGCCACGCCACGCCAAGAGCGATTTCCGATCCCGATCCCGGCTTCGCTTGGGGTCATTCCTCCGCGTAACGTGGCCATCTGGCTTACCTCGCGCCAAGCCTGCTCGGCTTTGTCGAGCAGGGCGCGTCCGGCCTGCGTCCAGGAGTCGGGAAGCTCTCCAAGACAGCTCGAGCACTGTCGCCCGATAATCGTGAAATCGCCGGCCGCCTTCTTCCCGTCCGTTTCGGCAAGCACCCGCCTCAAGGCGCCGGCGAACACCTGCTCGGCCTTTGCAGGCGCCTCATCGCAGAAATTCTCGGCAAGGCGGGCGATTTCCGCAAGGTCCTTCGCTTCGTTCACCTTCGCTTGAAGCTGTTCCGGGGAGAACCGCCTGACGCCTCGCTGAGTGAACAGTGGTTTGCCGGCGTCCGGATTCACAAAGGTGTTCAACCCTCCGGCCGCGCGGATCTGATCCCGCAAGGCAGGAGAAAGGTCGGCAATCTTCAGCGCGATTTCCGGGTTTCCTCTGCCCGTCAGCTGCAGGGCCCGAAGCAATTCCCGGTCGGCCATCGTCAGCTTCATGCGCTCTCCGGTTCGAATGGTGAATTCAGCCGGTTCTTCGCCGCCCGACTGACCCTTAGTGCCATACCATTTAGAGAGGACCGCAAGCACCTGCTCCGACAGCTCCGGAAAGATCGTTATCGCTTTACCAGCAAATTGGGAGAACGCCAACGGTTCTTTAAAGGCGGCCGGGTTGCCAACAGTGTCACGCGCCAATTGACCGGCTGCATTCTCCTTCCCATGCTCCATTAAGTGATAAAGAAGATCACCGCGCGCCTGGTAGTCAGGCGACCCTTTCTCGTATGTGTTCAGTTGCGCTAGGAGCTGACCCGGGTCGCTGACGATGCTCCGGAACAGTTTGCGGGTGGCAAAAGGGTGGAGCGTATTCGAGCAGGGCTGGGCGGCGAACGGGCTAGATGGCCACTGATCCTCGAGGTCCGCCGCGGTCTCGGGGCTGATACGGTCAAGTGCAGTGATCAAGTCTAAGCCCGAGTGACTCAGACTGGAGTACTCATGCCCGGTTGCGGCGCACCGAGCTTTGGCCTCCAGTTGCTTGACGAGCGCGACGATAGTTTCCTCGGCGTCGCCCTGCCCGAAGCGAACAATGTGATTGCCAAGCCCGGTCGGCCTTATGACCGCCACCTCGGGCGCAAGGTCGATTGCTTCCTGAAGTGCATCGCGAATGTTCTTGAGCGTGGCCGGGCAGGTGCGAAGACGCCTGGTTTCGCGTCGAAGCTCGTCGCCGTCGGTTTTGACGACAATCAATCGCGGATTTTGGGCGACGAGTGAGGGAAATGACAGCCAGCTTACGGTGAGACAGAGCAGAACAAGTCGCAGGGTCAGGCCTCTCATACCCACCTCCACGGCATCGGATGCGGTTCGGTTGAGAAATTCTAGCTTCAAAAACGCCTGGGGAGCTACCGGAGTCGACTTCCCGACTTCCTTAAACGGGTTTCGGCCAATGCAGGCGCAGTGCTCCTATGCCAACCCCTATTTGATCATAAACCGTTTTCCCATAGATCTCCCCAACTGTCGTCCCTGAGCCGCCTAACGGCAATAAGTTCACAGGGCGGCCCCAGCCACCCGGTCGCCCCGTGCCGCCAGCCACCCTATCACCACTCTATTTCCCACCGTAGGAGAGCCGGGGCCGCCCCGCTGCAACGCCGGGTTGGCGGCGTTTGTCCGCCGATGCGTGCTAAGCAGCAGGTCACACGGTGATTCGTCGGGCCAAGACACTGGAGAGCGTCGCCTTCAACTCCTGCTCCAGCTTTCGTCCGCCAATGGCATCGTTGTCATACTCTATTCGCCTAATATGCGCCAAGTCGAAAGGGAACTTAACATTGTCGCCACGCTGATAAATGAGAATAGTCTCCTTACCAACGGTGTGGGCCATTCCGAGTTCATACATCACATTCGGGTTTAGGCCGGTTATATCGGCAAGAACGATACGCGCCTCGCAAATTGATTTCCAGATGTCCTGAATGATCACCTGATTCGAGCGAATCTCGTCGGCTCTTTTGCAGACCAGCCCGAATTCCGGGGACTCGACGCATGGCTTTATGATCGCGGAGTAAATGTCATGCAACTCGGGTGCGAAAGGCATAAGAACGAAGCAGAGCCTTGGATCGAGTCTGAAAGAGGCAGGCCCAAAAACGGGACTTATTTGAATCACATTCATCAGAGAATTCACCCTTTGGATTTC
>CAYQYP010000222.1:0-19763 GCA_964421755.1 uncultured Acidobacteriota bacterium | reverse complement strand
GATCGTTAAATTTGACGGCTGCTACCACGGGCACGTGGACAGCCTGCTGGTCAAGGCCGGATCAGGAGTCGCCACACTCGGGATTCCAGGGAGCCCCGGGGTACCCGAAGAGTTCACCCGGTTGACGATCAGCATTCCGTTTAACGATGCGGCCGCCCTGGAGGATGTGTTTCGCCGGCATCCCAACCAGATTGCAGCCGTGATTCTCGAACCAGTGCCCGCTAACATGGGGGTCGTGCCTCCCAACCCGGGGTTCCTGGAGAAAGTCCTCGAGATCGGGGGGCAAAACGGTGCGGTGGTGATTTTCGACGAAGTGATTACGGGATTCCGATTGGCCCTTGGGGGCGCCCAGGAGCGATTCTCCCTGAAGGCTCCGTTGACATGTCTGGGCAAGATCGTTGGCGGCGGGCTCCCGATCGGCGCCTACGGGGGCCGGAAGGAAATCATGAAGTTGATCGCCCCTGAAGGTCCGGTGTATCAGGCTGGCACGCTGTCGGGAAATCCGCTGGCCGTGGCTGCCGGTCTGAAAACGCTCGAAATACTCGAGCGGGAAAATCCGTACGCGAGGATCGACGATTTCGCAGCAAGGCTCGCCAAAGGCTGGACTCAGGCGGCCGCAGATGCCGGGATCCCCATCCAGGTGCAGCAGCTGAGTTCTATGCTGACTCCGTTTTTCAGCCAGGCCCCGGTACGTGATTTTGCATCGGCCTTAGCAGCCAACACTGCAAGGTATGCGGAGTTCTTCCGGGGTATGTTGGGAGAGGGAGTCTATCTGGCACCCTCCCAGTTTGAGGCGGTGTTTGTCTCGGCGGCTCATACTGCCCCTGAAGTGGAACAGGCAATAGAAGCCGCCAGACGCGTTTTCGCGAAGATGTCCCGTCCAGCCCGCTAGACTGCCTGGCTCTGGGACCGGTTGTACGCCTCGGCGAGAATGATATCGACAAGCTGCTCGACATCTTCCAACGCTTCGCCTTTGACCGTGGCGATTTCGGATATGATCAGTTGACGCGCCCGGTCAAACATCTTCTTCTCGCGGAATGAAAGACTCTTCTGAAAACTTAGGAAATACAGGTTCTTGAGAACTTCAGCAACCTCGAAGACTGAGCCTGTTCTCATTTTTTCGAGGTTATCCTTGTAGCGATTCTTCCAATCGGGATTGGGTTTGGAGAAAACGTCCTGGAGGATTTTGAAGAGAGAATCCAGTTGCGAGTTGCTGCAAAGCCTGCGGAGGCCGACGTGATCGACGTTGCCGACTGGTATCATCACGGTCGAGTTGTTGGATGTGATTTTCAAGAGGTAGAACTGCTCGAGACGACCGGCGATGCTTCTCTGGCAAACGTCTTTGATGATACCGACGCCCTGGTTGGGGTAAATCACTTTATCACCGACATTAAACTCCATTACTTGGAACCTCCCAGAGATTCTGCCGCCCTTATTGTAAGGCATGAACCGCCGGTTTGTCAAATGAATAAATCCTGCATTTTCAGCAACTTAACTTGTAAAAGTCCGCTTCGAATGCCGAATGCCGGAATTCGGAATGCGACTAATGGAGGAGCCAACCGGGCCCTAAAGCGGCGGATTCTGAACAGCGAATCCACCCTGCCACCCGCCCGGCGTGCGAAAGCGATCAGTCGCAGGGCGGATTCGCTGTTCAGAATCCGCCGCTTTACGGCCGGGTTGGCTCCATTTGGGCAGGGGCCGCCAAGTGCTTACAGGTTCCTATAGTCCGGGCCGCCGCCGCCCTCGGGCGGCGTCCAGACGATGATCTGGTAGGGGTCCATGATGTCGCACGTCTTGCAGTGGACGCAGTTGGTGAAGTTCAGATGCAGCCGTCGTTTGTCATCGACCTGGATGATTTCGTACACCTGGGCGGGGCAAAAATGCTGGCACGGGTTCCCGTATTCGTAAGTGCAGCGGTTGTGGCAGATATCGAAATCAAGCACCTTGAGGTGACAGGGCTGATCCTCTTCGTGTGCTGTCCCCGAATGGTAAACGTCGGTCAGTTTGTCAAAAGTCAAAACGCCATCGTACTTCATCGAGGTCGGGTGCTCAAAATCACGGAACCGATCGATTCGCTTCATGCACTGATGGCCCGCCCGGGTTGGCATCGGATCGATGAACCCGCGGCCTCCGGTCACGAACTGAGCAGCCGCGTGTGCCATTCCTGACCAGAATCCTCTTTGGAACGCCTGCCGGAAGTTACGTACCTTCCAAAGTTCTTTTTTCGCCCAGCTTTTCTCGAAGTCGTGGGAATAGGTATGCAGAATTTCGGCTGAGTAGTTGTCCGCAACGAGCGCACGGAAAATGGTCTCGGCGGCCATCATTCCGGACTTCACCCCAAGGTGGATCCCTTTGAGGCGCTGTGCATTCAGGAAACCGGCGGAGTCTCCGATCACCAACAAGCCGTCGGCGTATGCCCGGGGCATGGAGTAGTAGCCGCCTTCGGGAATGGCCTTCGCACCGTACGACAGAAGCTTTCCCCCGTGGAGGATGTTGGCGACAAATGGATGACGCTTGAATTCCTGGAACAGGGTGTGAGGATCGGTCCGGGGATCCTGATAATCCAGCCCCACGACAAACCCGGCATGGACGACGTTATCGCGTAAACCATAGATGAATCCGCCGCCGAATTCGCGCGTTCCGAGCGGATGACCGAGCGTGTGAAAAACGGTGCCAGTAGGGAACCGGCCGTTCGTCTGCCAGGATTCCTTGACGCCGACCGCGTAGATCTGTGGATGCCTGCCGTGGTCCAGATCGAGCCTTCGCTGTGCCTGCAGGGTCAGAGTCCCCCGGGGACCTTCGCCCAGTACGGTGACCTTGGCAACGACGTCGACCCCCGGTTCGAAATTCGCTTTTGGTTTGCCTTCCTTATCGCGGCCCTTGTCACCGATCCGGGCTCCGATCACCCGATTACCGTCGAACAGAAGCTCGGAAGCGGGAAACTCCGGATACACCTGAATCTCGTTTGCCTGGCAGAGATCGGCCATCCATTTGACGAGCCGCCCCAGGGAGGCGACGTAGTTGCCGTGATTGGCGAGCGGCGGGGGAGTGATGGGCAATCGCGTGCTGTCATCCGAGGTGAGGAGGAAGACCGCATCATCCTCGACCGGGCCATCGTAGGGAGGCTGTTGGCCGGGAAAGCCAGCGAGCAGCTCGTCAAACGCCCTGGGATCGACAACCGCGCCACTCAGAGCGTGCGCTCCGATTTCCTTGCCCTTTTCTATGACGAGGATGGTCAGATCCTTGAGGATTCTGCCGACCTTGGCGCCGGAGGCGACTGCCTGGTTGTGGTCCCGGAGCAGACGGGAGAGGTGCAACGCTCCTGCGAGGCTGGCCGGACCGGCGCCTACGAACAGGACATCGACTTCCAGTTGTTCACGCTCCATGGCAAGCCCTCTGTTGCAGGCAGAGTCCTCGTCGGCTGTTCGAGGAGTCAATTCGGGAAAGTGGTTGGAGGTCGACTCCGGAGGAACTACTTCGCGCGCTCGATGTATCGGCCCTCGTTGGGATCCACGCGGATAATGTCACCTGGTCGGATGAAAGGAGGAACACTAACGACGACCCCGGTTTCCAACGTAGCGGGTTTCGGCGAATTGCTGGCGGTGGCCCCCTTGAGCTCCGGCTCGGTATCGACTACCCGCAACTCAACGATGGAGGGCATTTCCACGGCGATCGGCTGCCCGTCGAAGAAGTCGACCTGGATTTTCGAACCCTCTTTCAGATACCCCGTGAAATCGCCCAGGGTTTCTTCGTCGAGTGCAACCTGCTCGTAATTCTGAGTATTCATGAAGTGGTAGTGCGCCGTGTCCTTGTACATGAACTCCATGTCATGCTGTTCGAGGATGGCTCGCTCTACGCCATCGCCGGCGCTATAACGATGTTCGAAGGACCCGCCTGTCTTCAGGTTGCGTAACCGCACCTGCACGAAAGCCCGCAGGTTTCCGGGGGTACGGTGTTGGAATTCCATCACGCGATGCGGGAGACCGTTGAACAAAATGATCATCCCTTTTCGTATCTGGGTTGCAGACATCATAAGCGCATAAGCATAGCAAAAGGGAATCTGCCAGTTCAATTGTAACGCGTGGGCTGACACCGGTTTGCGAGAAGCAAAGAAATTCTGACAAAAGGAGGAAAAAACTCTTGCAACGCGAGATCAAATCCTGTATCGTCCGCATCTTTCCGCGCAGGCCTTCGGAAGTTGTCTCCTTTTGTGAAACTTCTGGCCTTCTTCGATGTCTTATAGTTGGAAGCAAAAGCGGTAATTAGTTAGGAGATTAGTGTAACCATGTCAGGATCTTGCAGAAGGGAATTACTGAGCGGCTATCTGGAGAATCGACTCGAACTCGAGGATCAACTGGATTTCCTTTCTCACGTTGATGAGTGCCCGCGTTGTTGGGAAGAGGTGTACAACGCGACTAAGGCGCGCCATCCGCATTACTACAAGAATACCTCTCGCCAGGTGAAGCTCACTACCCGCGAGCTCGAGCAAGACTCGGTGCTTCGCGAAGACGTTTTCGAGGTAGCCTAGCTGCCTCCGGGGCGGGTAAAAGCCCGCCCCTTTTAGCTTTTTTCCACTAGACGAACCCCAAGGACCCCAAGGACCTCAAGGACACCAAGGACGAAGACAAACTGCCTTTCGTCGTTGCTGTCCTTGTTGTCCTTGATGTCCTTGGGGGTCGCTACAGCTGATACAGCATCAGGTAAACAATCACGCCTGTCGCCGACACGTAAAGCCAGATCGGCAAGGTCCAGCGGGCCACTTTGCGGTGGGGGACGAAGTGCCCTCGCAACCCACGGCTCAGCGTCACAACCACCAGCGGGACGACCGCGGCCGCAAGCAACGAGTGGGAAATCAGAACGGCGAAATAGAGGGGACGAATCCAGCCCTGTCCGCCGAACGACCGCGACCCCGAGTAGGAATGGTAGAGAAGGTAAGATACCAGGAATCCCACTGACACGAGAAACGCGGAGATCATAAATGCCCGATGCCGCGCCCTCCGGCCCGCCCTGATCTCTCTCCACCCGAGCAGCAGCAAAAACGCGCAGGAGAAGTTCAAAAACGCATTGAAGGCAGGCCAGCTCATGCAGCCGCAACTCCTCTGACCGGCTCCATGGCCCGGACTGCGGCGACCGTGGCAACCACGCAGCAGACCAGGTTGACGATCAGCGAGACTTCCCATGACTGCGCAAACGGACCGGCCGGCGCGGCAGTCCCCCAGTACAGCGGCTCGCGCAGAAGTATGAGCGCGTAGGTGAGCGGATTGGCCCTCATCACCCACTGCAGCCAGCCCGCCGCTCCCTCCATCGGAAAAAGTGCTCCCGAGAGCATCCACATCGGCATGAGAAGCAGGTTCATGATGCCGTGAAATCCGGATGACGAGCTGATCCTCCAGGCAATGGCAAAGCCGGCCGCCGTCAGCCAGAGCGAAAGGAGCAAAAGACCGAGTGCGACAACCAAGGCTTTGGAAAAGCTGATGCGGACCCCGAGCAGGGGCGCGAGGAACAGGAGGATTACTCCCTGCAAAACCGCCAGCGTAGTGCCTCCAAGCACCTTGCCGAAAACGATTGCGAGCCGCGAGACAGGCGCGACAAGCACTGCCTGCAGGAAGCCCTCCTTTCGGTCTTCGATCACCGAGAATGTGGAAAAGATCGAGGTAAACAGCACGACCAGCAGCATCGTCCCCGGGTAGAAATATTCAAGATAGTTCATTGACTGTCCGGTGCCCGACGACCGGAAGGACGTCCCGATACCCGACCCGAGCAGCAGCCAGAAAACTATCGGGGTGCCGAAAGCGCCGATCACCCGGCTGTGTTGCCGCCTGAACCGACGCAGCTCCCGTTCCCATAGAGTTAGTGCCGGCAAGAGGAAAGACATTGTTTGGAATTCTATCAGAAGCCGGGACTACGAACCTACCCGCCCTGTTGAGCCGCTCAAGCTTTTACCGACCGGCAAACATAGCCGCCGCTTTGTATCAACTCTCACAGCAAAGACGGCGAATGCTTGGAAGAATATACTGTTGGAGCTCTATTTTCAGCCGGAGGGCGTCCGAGTCATGAAATCGAAATCGAAGATTCTTCTGAGCTTTGCCCTTGTCCTGGGTCTGACCGGATTGGTGCGCGGCCAGTATGTCCATAATCTCCCTCAGGTGGCCGACGGATCGGGGATCAGGACAACCTTCGTCTTCTTCAACAACACGAACGCCACCGCGACACTGACCTTGTCGCTGTTTGACGATGAGGGGGCCCCAATGGCAATTGGTCTGCCCGGCCTCGGATCGAGCGGCGTCTATACTCTGACTCTCCAAGCCGGCCAGACTCGCTTCTACCAGTCAAGCGCCTCCGGAAACCTGGTGGTCGGGTCGGGTCGGGTTGTCAGCAGCGGGCCAATCGGAGTATCGGCGATCTTCACGCTTTACAGCGGCCAGACGATCCTTACCGAAACCGGTATCGGCGGATCAGAAGCAGTGTCGCGGTTTACCATCGCGGTCGACACGAAGGAAAACCGAAACACCGGCCTCGCCATCCAGAACTTGAGCCCTGTGGCATCGACCGAGACGACTGTCACTTTCACACTCTTCGATGGCGACGGCAAGAAAATTGGTACCACGACGCGGCAGCTCGCGAAATTCGGGCACCTTGCCCTATTTGTCGGCGGCGAAGATGGCCTGTTTCCGACGGCGATGAATATCCGAGGTCAGCTGCTGGTGAGTGCGACTTCACAGGTCTCTGCGCAGACGCTGCTGCAGCATGTGAGCGGGGTGCCGCTGACCTCTCTGCCGGTCATCCCGCAATCCTCGAGCCAGACAGTGTTCAACCTCCCGCAAGTCGCCAATGGCTTCCAGACGGGCTCCAAGATCGGCGTGAAGACAACCTTCGTCATGTTCAACCCCGGCTGCGAACCGGCACATGTCTCTCTCGAGCTGACCGATTCGGGCGGAAATGTTTTCCCGGTGACACTCGACGACGGCCAGACCGGAAGCCAATTCAGCCTCTCTCTCGGCGCGCGCGCGACCAGGTTTCTGTCGACCACGGGCAACGGACCGGTCACCACGGGTGCCGCACGCGTGCGGTCCAGTGTCCCGATCGGTGTATCCGCGGTTTTCCGGCTGGTGGACGGTCAGGGCCGGACTGTGACCGAGACCGGAGTAGGCGATTCTCCAGTCGATAGCAACCTGACCTTGCCGGTTGACCTCACCTCTGGTTTCGACACCGGTGTGGCGTTGTTCAACCAAAACGCTTCGCCCGCCTTGGTCCGGTTTCAGCTGTTCGATCGAAATGGGACAGTGCTCGGCACGCCTTCTGAGCAGCAGTTCGTCGTTCTGGACCAGGAAGCCAAGTATGTCAGTCAGATTTTCCCCGGGGTCACGAATGTCCAGGGACAGCTTGCGATTATTTCGACATTGCCCGTGGCGGCTGTGACGTTGCGGCAGGGCGCCGGCGGCTCTCCGCTCACCACTATGCCGGTCAGCCGCGGTGTGACAGTTTCGCAGAACCCCGTCGGAGCCAAAGCGGTCCCGAAGCGCGTGAACGGCATCGACATCACCGGAGAGCGACAGCTCGATGTCAGGCTGGAGGCCGGCCACGAATTGACGGGCACGATCAACTTGCCAATCGGATCGACATTGACCCCGAGCCTCGCGCGTTTGATCGGCAGCAGCGGGGAGATGTTCCCCGGTTATCTTCAAGCGCCGGGCATCGGCCGGGTGCGTTGGGAGTACTCCGCACACCTGCCCAAGGGGACTTACACCCTGCAGCTTCTGCTGGCCAGCACCCAGGGAGACCAGGCAGGCACCGGGCTTCCGACCATGTCATTCCAGATGCACAGCCAGTCAGGAATCGTAATCAGCGGACCCACCGAGCGAGATGTTTCGGTGACAGCGAGCACCACTTACAGCCTTACAGGCACCTTGAAGGAGTTGCCGCGCCTCCCGCCATCGGCGCTATCGGAGCATATGGTTGCGCTGCTCTTCACTTCCACCGAGACGGGCGCAGCAGCGCTTGCGAGTGTGAACTCGACCGGGCAGTACTCCGCGCGGTTGCCCAACGGGCAGTACCGAGTAGACCTGACGGTTTTGCTGTCCGGCGGCGATACCCAGGTCCCTAATGCTGCCGTCCTCGCATCTATCGGACATCTAACAGTAAACGGCCATGCGGTTTCCGTGCCGGACATGTCGGTGCCACTGCTGACCAGGATTGACGGGCAACTTGTCACACCGGCTATGCCTGCCGTCCCGCAGGTATCTTACGTGCTGGGCGTGGATGCCGACGCGCCTCCTCTATTTTTTGTAAAGATTCCGCTTACCACGGTTCGTGCAGGAACCAGCTATGCGGCGGCAGGTGAGGGACCGTACACGCTTTACGTCAAGCGCGACCAGCCTCACGATCTGATGGCGACTGTGTCCCTTCCGAGCACAAACCAGGCGGAGCAGCGATTCTGGAGCACACCCCTGCCAGGCAGTTCTACAGAGAGCTTCACGACGGAGGTTGCCTCGCGTGATTTCACCTTCAACCCTCCCGCCAACCCGTATCAAGTTACGGGGACGGTGACGAATGCTCAGGGAAGCGTGCTGAAGAACGTCCTTGTCACCGCCGTTTGCGAGAGTCTGGACGGGGCGGTAAACACGTCGTTTCACGCCTCGACCCTGACAGGCGACAACGGCAAGTTTGAACTGAACCTCCTCCCCGGAACGAATTACACCCTGCAATTTGTCCCCGTGCCCGGCACGGGAGAGGGCTTATAACCGTGGTCGGTTCGGATCCGCCGGGTCAAGTACTGCCCCTTGTTTATCTCCCGAGCCGTTTTGTGGTCTAGTGGACCACATGAAGTTCGGCATCACGGGCATGAGCGGGCTGATCGGAAGTGCGTTGGCCCGATCGTTGCAGGCCGACGCCCATCAGCCTATCCCTCTCCCTCGGTCGGTCACCGACCCAGCGCTCCTGGAGGGTTTGGATGCTGTTGTAAACCTCACCGGCGCGCCGATTGCCGGACAGCGCTGGACGACCTCCCGCAAGAACCAGATCCGGGACAGCCGGGTAGTCGGTACGAGGCAGCTGGTCGACGCACTCGGTCGCTGCTCGACCCACCCTTCGGTTCTCGTCAGCGGCTCTGCCGTCGGGTTCTATGGCGTCAGGGGCGACGAAGAATTGGACGAGAACAGCCCGCCGGGCAAAGGGTTTCTGCCGGAGGTCGCGGTCGCCTGGGAGAGGGAAGCGCTAGTCGCTGGAAAACTGGGCATTCGGGTGATCCTTTTGCGGACCGGAGTGGTGCTGGCTCGGGAGGGCGGCGCGCTCCCCGAGATGTCAAAGCCTTTTCGCGCATTCGCCGGCGGGCCAATCGGCGAGGGCACCCAGTGGATGTCCTGGATCCACCTGGTCGACCAGGTTCAGGTTATCCGATTCGCGATTGATTCTTCAGGACTTAACGGCCCTGTAAACTCAACCGCCCCGAATCCCGTACGCAATGAAGAATTTGCGCGCGAGCTGGGCAAGGCATTGCGCAGGCCTGCTCTGATCAAAGCCCCCGCGTTTGCGTTGCGTGCGGTTTTCGGAGAAATGGCTGAAGAGCTGCTTCTGGGCGGCCAGCGAGTGGTGCCAAGGCGACTGGTCACGGCTGGCTTTCAGTTCCGGTTCTCGCAGCTTGGGCCGGCATTGGGGGATTTGTTTCAATAGGAGAATCCCGCATTCTCACAGCGATGGCAACTTAGTTTTTCGGAGCCGCGCACGCAGCGAGGGTGTTGCATAAGGTCGGAGAAGTGCGTTCGGCCCACAGGTATTGGGTTATGGGCTGATGTCGTGCGGAGGGCGAGATCGAATGGAGCCGCGCACGAGAGCGAACGACAGTGAGCGAGAGTAAGCGGACCACCAATCATTCGCTAAGTCGATACATTTACACACGAAGCAGTCGAGCGAGTCAGGTGGTCCGCTCACTCTCGCTCGCTTCTCTCGCTGTCGTGCGCGGCTTCATTCGATCTCGCCTCCGCTGTGACTACTCCGGGCCTATTCTGCCCTGCACGCCCCGAGTGCCTTGCCCTGCCACGAGTCGCGCCGTTCCAGCTCTTCTTTGATTCGCTGAAGCACCACGCTCTTATGCACTCCCCACCGCGGCGCGAGGAGATCGGTTTCGGGCGCCCAGCCAAACAGCCGCTGGATGGCGATGCCGGGAGCAAGCAGCTCGATGAAATCGCTCACCAGCGTGACCCATCCATCGAGGGAGAAAGTCCTGAAAGGGCGACGCTGATACTCTCGACCCATGGGCGTATCAGCGAGAACGTGAAGATGGTGGATCTTCACGAAGTCAACGCCGAGACGGTTGAGAACCTCCGCGCCTTCGAGCATCTGTGTACGAGTCTCCCATGGGAAACCCAGTATGACGTGGGCGCACACCGGCAGGCCGAGCGAGCGCGTTCTCTCGACGGCGTCCTGATAGCAACTGAAGCTGTGCCCGCGGTTGATCTGCTCGAGCGTCTCGTCGTGTGGGGATTCCAGCCCGTACTCCATGCAGATGAAACACTCTCGGGCCAGGTCCTGAAGCATTTCGAGCTTTTGATCCTCCACGCAATCGGCCCTAGTCCCTATCGCCAGCCCCACGATCCGGTCGTCTGCCGTCAGGGAGGCCTGGAATCGAGTTCGCAGCTGCTCGACATGCGCGTGCGTATTCGTGTAGTGCTGCCAGTAAACGATGAACCTGCGGGCGCCAAAGCGTGCGGACAGGAAGCGAATCCCCTCGTCGATCTGCTGTTCGACAGGTTTACCGGAGCCGACTCCCAAGGCTCTGAAACTATCGTTGCTGCAGTATGTGCAGCCGCCCCGCCCCACTGTCCCGTCACGGTTGGGACAGGTGAAGCCGCCGTCCACCGAAACCTTGTAGACCGGGTTGCCGAATCGGGTCTTCAGCCATTCACCGTAACTGTTGTAGCGGTTGAGAAACATATAACGGCTAACAACTCAGCAAGAGGAAGTACTCCTGATTGCCTTTCTGACCTGCGATCGGCGACACCGTTTGCCCGAGTACCTCAAGTCCAAGATCGACGGCATGCTGCCTGATTCTCTCGACGATCGTTCGGCGGAGCTCCTCGGACACGATGATTCCCCCCGCACTCACTTCATCTCTTTCGGCTTCGAATTGCGGCTTGACGAGAGCAAGGATCCTGACCGGAGAGAACTGACGGAGCGGAGGCAATACAAGTCGCAGCGAAATAAAGGAGACGTCGATCGTGATCAGATCAACCGGTTCCCCGATCCAGGAGGGGTGGATGTTCCGGACGTTGACCTGGTCCTTCACTTTGACCCGCGCATCTTTCTGGAGTTTCCAGTCCAGCTGCCCTTTTCCGACATCGAGGGCGTAGACGCGACGGGCGCCGTGTTGAAGCAGGCAATCGGTAAAGCCGCCCGTTGACGCCCCGAGGTCGAGGCAGACGGTATTGTCGACGTCAATCGCGAAGTCGCGCAGTGCCCCCTCCAGTTTCAGTCCGCCCCGCGAAACATATTGATCGCGGTCCTTCAATCGAATTTCGGAGGTGGAATCGACGGACGTCCCCGGCTTGTCGATCCTCTGGTCATCGACCAGGACGCGCCCTGCCAGAATCAGCGCCGCTGCCGTCTTACGATCTGCAGCAAGTCCCTTTTCGACGAGAAGGTCGTCCAGCCGCGTTTTTTCCATCTGTTGTCCTTCAGGAACTGCCTGATCCGGTTGTACAGGCCATCGGTATCCAGCCCATACTTGGCGAGCAGCAGGGATGGAGAACCGTGCGGGACGAGGACGTCCGGAACGCCGAGGCGAAGGAAAGCGTTCCCGAATAACTGGTTGTGTTCCAGGGCCTCCCAGCATGCGCTGGCGAAACCTCCGTGAATGCTGGCCTCTTCGACGAAGACCAGAAGCTGGAAAGCCTTGGCAGTCTGGCACAACAACTCCTCGTCCAGTGGCTTGACCCAGCGGGCATTGATCACCTGGGCCTCATACCCGTCCCGGCTCAGGAGCTCCGCCGCGTGAAGAGAAGGGTACACCATGCTCCCGAGCGCAATGATCGCAATATCGCGTCCTTCACGGAGGATCTCGCCTTTACCGATTGGCAGCGCCTTCAACTCGGGATCCAGGGGCACACCCACGGCCTCGCCGCGCGGATACCGAATCGCGGCGGGATGCGGAAGATCGAGTGCGGTTTTGAGCATGTGCTGCAGTTCGTTCTCATCCTTGGGCGACATGACGAACATGTTCGGAACGCACCGCAGGTATGCAAGATCGAGAAGACCGTGATGAGTGGGACCATCGGCCCCTGCAAGCCCCCCTCGATCCAGGCAGAAGGTGGTGGGCAAGTCCATCAGACAGGTATCGTGCACCACCTGGTCGTACGCGCGCTGGAGGAAAGTGGAGTAGATGGCGCAGACCGGTTTGTATCCTTCGAGCGCCATTCCGGCCGCAAAGGTAACCGCGTGCTGCTCGGCAATCCCGACATCGAAGAATCTCTTCGGGAAGGCTGTGGCGAATTTGTCCAGCCCCGTGCCTGAGGCCATTGCCGCGGTGATGGCGACAACTTTCTCGTCTGTCTCCCCGATACGCACGAGGGTCTGCCCGAATACCTTGGTATACGTGGGAACCGTGGACGACGGGCTGACGAAAGTCGCGGTGTTGACGTCGAAGGCGGTTGGCCCATGCCACTTAACCTGGTCTTTTTCGGCCGCCTCGTAACCCTTGCCCTTGGTCGTCATGACATGTAGAAGAATCGGGCCCTTTTTCTCCTTGATCTGCTGAAGCTGATCGATCAGGGCTGGAATGTCGTGTCCATTGATGGGCCCATGGTACTGGAAGCCCAATTCCTCAAGCAGCAGACCAGGAATCGCGTAAGTCCGAATGGCGTCCACGATCTCTTTGGTCCGCATGAAAAGACGATCACCCACCGCCGGGATATGGTGCAGGAAGGATTCAATGTCCTTCTTGACCCGTTGGTATACCTGGGCAGTCACGATTCGTTTCAGGTACCCAGCCAGAGCTCCCACGTTGGGAGAAATCGACATCTCGTTATCGTTCAGGATGAGGATCAAATCGCGCTTTTCGTATCCGGCGAGATTGAGCCCTTCGAGGGCCATTCCACCCGTGAGGCCGGCGTCTCCGATCAGAGCGACGACCTTGAAGTCCTCATGGGCCAGGTCGCGAGCCGTCGCAATCCCCAGGGCAGCGGATATCGAAGTACAGGCGTGCCCGGCATTGAAAACGTCGTAGGGACTTTCCTCCCGCCTCAGGAACGGAGCCAGCCCGCCGTACTGCCGGATGGTGTGAAAACGGTCGCGTCGACCGGTCAAAATCTTGTGGGGGTAGGCCTGATGACCGACGTCGAAGATGATCTTGTCTTTCGGTGTGTTCAGGACATAGTGCAGGGCGATGCACAGCTCGACGGTTCCGAGACTCGCCCCCAAATGCCCGCCCGTCTTGCTGATGCACTGGATAATATGACTTCGTACTTCTTCGGCGACCTGGGCGAGCTCCTGTGGGTCAAGCTTCTTCAGGTCTTCGGGACTGTTGATGTCGCCCAAATAGCGATATTGCATGATCTTCAGAACCTGCGAATTGAAATAAACCGGGCGAGTTCTCTCAGGACCTCGCCCCTGGCTCCCAGAAAGGCGACTTCGTGCACGGCGTCCTCGACCAGGTTTTTTGCGATTTCGCGACTGGTTTCCAACCCGTACATTGCGGGGTACGTGGCCTTCTTTTCGACCCGATCCTTGCCCGAGGACTTGCCCAACTGTTCGGGTGTTCCCTCGATATCCAGAATATCGTCTACGATCTGGAATGCGAGTCCTATCGAGGCGCCAAAGGTCGCGAGTGCGCTGCGGGCGGCCTGGTCTGCGTTGCTGAGCAGCGCCGCCGACTGGACCGATGCCTGGATCAGTGCCCCGGTCTTCGACGAGTGAATGTAGTTCAGCTGCTCGCGCGTAAACGGCTTCCCCTGGGTAGTCAGATCGACAACCTGGCCGCCCACCATGCCGCACGAAGTCCCGATGGCGCGCGCGACTTTGTGGATCACCTTGATCTTCAGCTCGTGCTGATTTTCGGAAACGGGTATTTCGGCAAGGAGCTGAAACGCAAGCGTCAGAAGAGCATCGCCCGCGAGAATTGCCGTAGCCTCGCCAAAACGCTTATGCGCCGTCGGTTGCCCGCGGCGCAAGTCATCGTCGTCCAGCGCGGGCAGGTCATCGTGAATCAGCGAGTATGTGTGGATTAGCTCCAGTGCGCCAGCCAAGGCAATCAACGCCCGGAGATCCCCACCCAGGGCCTCTCCTGTCGCGAGGGCCAGAATCGGCCGAATCCGTTTTCCACCAGCGAACACGCTATAGCGCATCGCTTCGTGGATGACCTCCGGATACAGCTTCGGAGATGGCAGATAATCGTCCAGAAAGCTGTCCACCAGCTTTTTTTGCCGCTGCATGTACTCGGCGATGTCAACCTTGTCTAGCTTGGGCGTTTGGGCGGCCCGTCCCGTTCCGTCCTTCACTCCTTCTGCTCTCCTTTCAGCTCGAACGGTTCTTCCGCGAGTTTGCCCTCCTTGTTTTTCAGGAGGATCTCGACCTTCCGTTCGGCTTCGGTCAGTTTGCCGTTGCAGAAACGTGAGATTGTAATGCCTTCCTCGAACAGTTGTAAGGCCTGTTCGAGGGCCAGTTCTCCTCGTTCCAGCTCGGCAACGATGGTCTCGAGCCTGCCCAGGGCGTTCTCAAAATCCTTATATTCCATGCTTGGGCTCCTTCCGGGCTTTGAAATCACCCTTTGCTACCCGGATGTTCAGGACGGCTTCCGGCGAGACCTGTTCCGGGTCACGAACGACGACGTTGCCCGCATCGGTGACTATTGCATAACCGCGCTGGAGCACGGCAAGCGGCGAGTAGGCATCCAGTTGCGCAGCTCGCTTCTCCAGGCGCTGACGCTTGATCTGCAGGCAATAGTGGAACGACCGCTCTACAGCCGCCTCGAGCTCGGCGACCTGCGTCACATACGGACGCAGCCCGGCTGGAAAAAGCCGGAGCAGGCGCGCATGCAGCTCGTCCAGTCGCTGCGAATAGAACCGAAGCCTGCTCTGCGCATCGGCGAAGGCCCGGTTTCCTGCCAACCGTTCCAGCCGGTACCGCTTCTCGCGGAGCATCAGTCGCAAAGACTGGAGCGCTCTTCCCGACAAGGCAGTTACTTTCTCGCACAGCTCGTCGCGCGTCCGAGAGACGATTTCAGCCGCGGCCGAGGGCGTCGGAGCCCGTAGATCGGCCACGAAATCGCAAATGGTGAAGTCCACTTCATGCCCGACGGCGCTGATGATCGGAATGCGCGAGTTGAACACCGCGCGGGCCACGACTTCCTCGTTGAATGCCCAGAGATCCTCGAGCGAACCGCCGCCACGCCCCACGATGAGAACATCGAGGTCCTGCCGGGTGTTCATGTAGTTGATTGCGCGGGCAATATCCTCAGCCGCCCCGGCTCCCTGGACACGGACCGGGAAGAGCAGGACATCCACGCTATCGTTGCGCCGCTTCAAAACCCGCAGGATGTCTTGTATTGCGGCGCCAGTAGGCGATGTAACCACTCCGATCTTTTTGGGTAGAGCAGGCAAAGGACGCTTGCGGTCCAGGGCAAAAAAACCCTGGCCCTGGAGACGCGCCTTGAGCTGTTCGAAGGCGACCTGAAGTGCGCCTATCCCAGCCGGTTCCATGTGCTCGACAACCAGCTGAAATTCCCCACGTGGTGGATAAACCGAGATCGAACCGCGAGCGAGGACATCCATGCCGTCCTGCGGCTGGAATTTCAGGTAGCGGTTCTGCATCCGGAAGCAAATTGCGCGGATCTGCGCCTCGCCGTCCTTGAGCGTGAAGTACAAGTGTCCCGAGCCGGGGACCTTCAGATTGGAGATCTCACCCTTCACCCAGAGGTCGCGGAACCGAAGCTCCAAATCGCGCTTTACGTCGTTGACAAGCTGCGAGACCGAGAGGACTCTCCGCTCCTCGAATAACCGCAATTCCTGTTGTTGCATTCGGTTTGTCCGGCCCCAGACGGGCGTCTGTGCAAGCAGTGATTATACCGTAAGTCTGAACGCGAATCTGTGGCCGCGCGGAGGCAGTATCGGGGCTAATTGAGGCAATTTCGGGGACATGATACTTAATTCCTTTGCTGGCGGGCCGTGCACAATAACTGGCTGGGAATTAAGTATCATGTCCCCGAAACTGCCCGGTCCACCGCCAGTACCGGCCGGGCCAGATCCAGGTCTTGTTCGATGGCAGACGCCGCGCGCAGAAGCATACCCTCGCTGAAATGCGGACCCAGCAGCTGCAGGCCGATCGGCAGGCCGTTCGCAAAACCGCATGGGAGTGACATCGCCGGAATCCCGGCCAGGTTCGCTGTAACGGTATAGACATCGGAAAGGTACATGGCCAACGGATCGTCGGTCTTCTCGCCAAGCGCGAACGGGAGGGACGGAGTCGTAGGCCCGAGCAGCAGGTCCACTGACTGAAAAGCCCGGGCGTAGTCTTCACAAAGCAGAGTCCGCACTTTACTGGCCTTCAGGTAGTAGGCGTCGTAATAGCCGGACGAGAGAACGTAGGTCCCGATCATGATGCGGCGCTTGACCTCGGCTCCGAAGCCCTCCGTCCGAGAACGGACATACATATCGTCCAAGTCCGCGGGCTGTGGGGACCGGTGCCCGTACTTGACCGCATCGTAACGAGCCAGGTTTGCGCTCGCCTCCGCGGGCGCGATGATGTAGTAAGTGCCGATCGCCGAGCGGGTGTTTGGAAGACTCACCTCGCTGACACGACAGCCGAGTCGTTCTACCCTCTTGAGTACTCCGCGAATAGCCTCGGCAATCGCCGTGTCCAGACCTTCCCCGAACCACTCGCTGGGAACCCCGATCCGCAGCCCTCGGATATCCTTGCCTAGCTCGGAAAGGTAATCGCCTACCGGTTCATCGGCTGAAGTTGAGTCTACCGGATCGTGACCCGCAATCGCCCCAAGAAGGATCGCGACGTCGCGGGTATTGCGAGCCAAGGGCCCGATCTGGTCGAGAGATGAGGCAAATGCGACCAAGCCGTAGCGCGAGACCCGACCGTAGGTCGGCTTGAGCCCGACGACACCGCAGAACGCGGCAGGCTGTCGGATGGAGCCTCCGGTATCGCTGCCAAGTGCGCCAGGCGCCTGGTATGCCGCGACCGCTGCGGCGGAGCCGCCGCTCGATCCGCCTGGGACTCGATTTGTGTCCCAGGGGTTACGCGTCGGAAAGTAGGCCGAGTTTTCGGTACTCGAGCCCATCGCAAACTCGTCGCAGTTCGTCTTGCCGAGCAGGAGGGCCCCAGCGCTTTTCAGCCGCGCGACCACCGTAGCGTCGTAAGGGGACCGGTAGTTTTCGAGGATCTTCGAAGCACAGGTGGTGGGACTGTCGACCGCGACCATGTTGTCCTTCACCGCGATGGGAATTCCGGTCAGGAGCCCGGGTTTGGTCGCTCCTCCAGCCAAGTCCGCGTCCAGTCCCGCCGCCTGCGCAAGGAGGCGATCAGGCTCCAGATTCAGAAAACACCTCAGCGTAGGATCCGTTTTTTCAATCCGCTCGAGGCATGCCCTGGCAATTTCTTCGGCGCCGAGCCGCTTGGCCCGAAGTTCCTCATGCAGATCAAATATAGACAGTTCGTGAATTTGACTCATTCTGGCATCCCTGGAACCTTGTCACTCGATAACACGAGGGACTCGAAACTGGTGATCGGAGGCCTGGGGCGCGTTTGAGGCAGCAGCATCCGCCGGGAGCGAGGGCCTTACCTGGTCGTCACGCATCGGTGTGCTGGTGGGGCCGGCCAGAGCGTGATAGGTGGGCACGACGGTCGATGTATCGACCTTCCCCAACGTTTCGAAATGATCGAGGATCTGCTGGAAGTGTTGCACAAAAAGCTCGAGTTCCTCGGCCGTATACGTGAGCTTGGCTAGTTGGGCGATCCTGCGCACCTGTTCGACTGTAACTGCCACCTGTTTCCCCTTTCTTGAAAAAGCCGGCGTGAGCATGCTTCGACCTCTTTTGAACCCTCGCTCTGCGCGGCTTCAAAAAGCAATTTGAGCGAGGTATTGTCGCGTTATCCTGACATCCCTTTCAATCTGTTTCTTCAGCTGCTCGATTGAGTCAAATTTGGTCTCTGCGCGCAGCCGCAGGCAGAATTCCAGCCCGATCACGGTTCCGTAGAGATCTGCCGAAAAATCGAGGAGAAAGGCCTCGATCAGCGGAACCGCTGTGCGTCGTCGGTAGAGCGTGGGCCGAAAACCGATGTTGATCACACAAGGGTGGCGCTTGTCTTCAATACGCGCCTGCCCTGCGTAGACACCCGGTGCCGGAATCAGTTCATTCTCGGCTTTCAGGTTCGCCGTGGGGAAGCCAAGCTCTCTTCCGCGCCCTGCACCCCGGATGACTGTCCCGCGAACCTCGTACGCTCGCCCGAGCAGCCGGCGCGCAAGGGAGACGCGCCCCTCTGCCAGCCTATTCCGAATCCGCGTGCTGCTGATTCGCATTCCCCGAAACATGACCGAGTCGATACCCTCCACGCGGATACCCAGCGGAGTGGATAGGGCTTCGAGCATCTTAAAATCTCCCGCCCGCTGATGTCCGAATCGAAAATTCGTCCCCACGAGGATCTCCCGAACTCCGTGATTATAAAGTACGTCGCGGACGAATTGCTCGGGAGCGAGAAGTGAGAGTTCCCGGGTGAATGCGAGATTGATGAAGATATCGACCCCCATCTCGGCCAAAGTTTCCCGCTTCTGCCTCCGCGTCTGGAGCAGGGCGGGTGCCGTGTCCGGGCTGATGGCTTTCTGGGGATGCGGGTCGAAGCTGAGGACCACCGCCGTCCCCTGCATTTGTCGAGCCCGCTCGACAGTGCTGCGAATGATCCACTGGTGTCCCCGGTGTACGCCGTCGAAGACACCAATAGTGAGCACCGGGTGGGGGAGCGGCTGCGCGAGTTGGTCGAATGATCCGACGATCTGCATGCCTGAATTACCCAATCTCCAGTACCAAACCGTCGTACGCGAGCGCGACCCCATCGGGCAGGAACCGGCTCGCCTCCTGGTGCTCGACGTCGTGGCTCATGTGGATCAGATAGGTCCTTCGCGGCTTCAACTGCCGCGAGACGGCGGTCGCCTCAGTCAGGCTATAGTGAGCCGGATGAGGCCGGTGCCTGAGTCCGTCGATGACCAGGCAATCCAGCCCAGCCAGCTTTTCGAGCGAGTCGTCCGGGATACGGTTGACGTCGGTCACGTAAGCGAAGTCCCCGACTCGAAAGCCCAGGATAGGAAGGCTTCCGTGGAAGATGCGGATGGGTTCGAAGGTCAGGTCGCCGATCGAGAAGGCGCCGTCGATTTCCCTGGTCTCGATTTCAGCGATGCCCGGATAGGGATTCTCCGCAAACAGATAGCGGAACGTGATACGGATCTGCTCCAGCGTTTCAGCACTCGCGTAGACCGGCATCGGCTTGCCCGACCGGGCGCTGAAAGGATACACGTCATCCAACCCCAGGATGTGATCGGCGTGCGAGTGGGTGAAAATGACGGCATCGATGCTCGGGATGTCATGGCGCAGCATCTGAGTCCGGAAATCGACGGATGTGTCGATAACCACCGACGTTGCCTGGCTTTGCAGAAGCACCGAGGAACGCAGCCGCTGGTTGCGGGGGTTTCCGGACCGGCAGACCGTGCAACGGCATCCGATGACCGGAATCCCACGCGACGTGCCGGTGCCGAGGAATGTCACTTTCATGCGATG
>CAYQYP010000221.1:0-2311 GCA_964421755.1 uncultured Acidobacteriota bacterium | reverse complement strand
CGCTCGCGCGTCAGCTTCATCGCCTGTTCCCTGCGCCAGCGCTCGATCTCGGAATGGTCCCCGGAGGTGAGTACCGCGGGGACTCGCCAGCCGCGAAACTCCTCAGGCCTCGTGTAATGCGGATAGTCGAGCAGGCCATCCATGAAGGATTCTTCCAAGACCGAGCTCCCCTTGGCCACAACCCCTGGAATCAACCGCGCAACGGCGTCGACGACGACCATGGCGGCGATTTCGCCACCTGACAAAACGAAGTCCCCTATCGAGATCTCCTCATCTACCAGGTGATCTATTACCCGCTGGTCGACACCCTCGTATCGCCCGCAGATCAAGACCAGGTGCGGAAGCAGCGACAGCTCAGTCGCCTTGGATTGCGTCAAAGTCGCCCCCTGGGGGGACAGGAAGACCACGTGGGGTCTGGGCGCACCGGGGTCCATGCACTGCTCCACGGCAAGGAACAGGGGCTCGGGCTTGAGCACCATCCCGTCTCCGCCCCCGTACGGGCGATCGTCGATCGTCCGCCGCTTGTCGTCCGCAAAGGCCCGGAGATCGACAACGCTCACGCTGAGGAGCCCTTTATTGACCGCCTGCCGTGGCATTCCCGAGGCAAAGACCTCGGAGAACATCTGCGGGAAAATCGTGACGATGTCGACTCGCATGACGCGCCTAGTCCACGAGGCCGGGCAACAGTCGGACGCGGATCAGCTTCCGCTTGATATCCACCCGCGTGACGAACTCCCGGACCATCGGGATCATCACTTCTCGATTGTCCGGCGTGCGAATGACAAGGCTTTCGCTCGCGCCGCCGCCTTCGAATACCCCGGTGACCACGCCAACCACGCCGCCATCCCCCCGGACCTCGCAGTCGACCAGGTCAGAATGAAAGTAGGTGTTTCGGGGCAGGCGAACCCGCTGGTCCTCGGGGACCTGGACGTAACCGCCTACCAGGGTGCGGGCGGCCTCCGGCGAGTCCCTGCCCTCAAACTTGAGGATGACCCTGTCGTTCAGGAACCAGTGCCTTTCGAGAGTCTCCTCGAAAACCTGCTCGCCCTTTTGGATGCGCACGCTATCGATCAGCGAGAAACGCTTTGGAAAATCGGTGAGCAGGTCGGCGGCGAGCTCCCCCCGAACGCCGCGCGTTTTGGCTATGTAGGCTACGCTTACAAAATCCAACTATTCAAGGATCTCCAGGACGAAGCGCTTCCTCAGTTTCATGCCAGATGCGCCAAGCAGGGTGCGAATTGCACGAGCCGTGCGTCCCTGTTTCCCGATGACCTTACCCAGATCGGTTTGTGCCACCCGCAGTTCCAACACGGTTGTCTGTTCGCCTTCCACTTCGGTCACACTGACCTCGTCGGGATTGTCCACTAAAGCTCTAGCAATCATCTCGATCAGCTCTTTCATATCGCCTCCGTGAGAATGAACGTGACACTGGTCATTCAAGCTATCGAACGCGTGTTTCGGCCCGGAGCTCCGCGGCTTTCCAAACGCGACCCTGGCGGATCGTTCTGGAAATCACGGAAAGCGTCGTCCTGGCGCATCCGCACAGAAGGCAGACGATGCGCGGCCGCCTTAGGATGATGCCGGCTGAGCGGTCTGACGGACTTTATTAATTAGTGAGCGAACTGTCTCAGAGGGTAACGCGCCTTTCTGCACCCACTGATCGATTTTTTCGAGTTCCAGGTTTAAGCGAACCGGCTTCAAGGCCGGATTGTAGTAACCGACGATATCGACGAACTTCCCATCGCGGGGGCCCGTACGCTCCGAAACAACCACACGATAATGGGGATCCTTCTTGCCCCCGTGTCGAGTTAAACGAATCCTAAGCAAAGTTTCCTCCTCTGGATACGGAATTCCGTGGCCTTATAAACAAAAATACCACTTTAGCACAGGCCATTTAAATCGGAAAGTTCAATTTCGGCAACCTTTTGCCTAGGAACCCCTTCCCTACCTGCTTCATCATTTTCCGCGCCTGCATGTACTGCTTGAGCAGCCGGTTGACCTCCGACACTGGCCGTCCGCTCCCCTGTGCGATCCTTTTGCGCCTCGAACCATTGATGATTTTGTAGTTCCGGCGCTCACGCGCCGTCATCGAATTGATAATTGCCTCGACATGACCGAGCTCTTTTTCGTCCACCTTCAGCTTGTCGAGACCTTTCAGCGGCCCGATCTGGGGGAGCATCCCGAGGATCTGTTCCAGCGGTCCCAGACGGCGAATCTGACGCAATTGATCCCGAAAGTCCTCCAGGCTGAACTCATCCCGGCGGAGCTTCTCGAGCATCTCCTCGGCATTCTCTTCGTCAACCGCCTCTTC
>CAYQYP010000220.1:0-24580 GCA_964421755.1 uncultured Acidobacteriota bacterium | reverse complement strand
GGCTCGTTCCTCTGGTGACCCAGGGCTGCGCGAAAAGCGCTCCGCCCTGGGCTAGTATGTCTCGGCCTTTCAGGCCGAAAGCCTGTTTATACATTTCTTCGGCCTGAAGCCGAAAGCTGCCAAAGCCGGGCGGAAAATGTAAAAACTCCAGACGCCGGGCAGGATGCCCGCGATCCCAGTGCGGACGGGACGTCCGCGCTCCAAGATTGTCGGCGTTCGATTCATGCTTGTCTCCCCGTCTCCTTGTCTCCTTGTCTCCTTAGTCTCCCACTCTCCGTGTCTCCCCGTCTCCGTGCTATATTGCCTAGTGTGAAACAAGTCTGCGCTCTGTTGCCGCTGCTGCTCCTCCTCTTGTCGGCGTCGTGTGGCAAGAACATCAACAAGCAGGTCCAGGATGCCGTGCGGAACTTCGACAATCTCCAGCTGACCGACAGCGAAATCGAAGTGCTGAGCACAACGGAAATGTCCGGCAACGCCGTTGCAGAGGTCAAGATCCGGACGGCGTTGAAGTTGGTCAAAAAACAGGGCCACTGGGTGGTCGATGAAGTTCGAATCGGCGATCGTCGGTGGGAGAAAGCGGACCATATTCGAGCGGTGATCAACCAGAAGCGGGCCGAGACGACGGGAGATCAGGCGGATGTGGTCGCCGCCGCGATCGAGCAGTATGCGGCGGAGAACGGCCGAGTCCCGGCAGCTGCAGATTTCCGGGCGCTGGTCGCCACGCTTAGCCCACGGTACCTGGCAGATCCGGCCCTGCTGGACGCCTGGTCCAATCCCTTTTCCTACAGGGCCTTGAACACCGAAGACTTCGAACTGAGATCCGCCGGGGCGGACGGCCGAACCTGGACGCCGGATGACATCGTCCGCAGGCGTTCCGCAGCCCCCAAGTAGTCGGAAGCATTACAACCATGACAACACAGAAGATTGCAACTATTGCCTTGATCGTCCTGATCGCCGTCGGCGTGGGAGTCTACGCCTGGTGGTATGCCGGACCAACCGGGGACATCCCCTGGCAGAGCGACTACGAAACTGCGTTGAAGACCGCTTCCGCGGAAGACAAGCTGGTGCTCGCGTACCTTCACACGGATTGGTGCAAATTCTGCAAGAAGCTCGAAGCGGAAACGTTCCCAAGCGACAATGTCCGTCGAGAAGCGAGTCGATTCGTCTGGATCAAGCTCAACCCGGAGAGCAACGAGGATGGCGCCCGCCTGCAACAGAAATACCGCGTTGAAGGCTTCCCGACCATACTGGTCCTGACCGGCGATGGAACGAGAGTCGACCAGATCGAGGGGTTCCTGCCACCTGAGCAGTTCGTCAATGCTGTCAACGCGGTCCAGGAAGGTGCGCGGTCTCTCCTGTCGCTCAAGAAGAAGGCTGCCAATCAACCGCAGTCTATCGAAGTTCAATACGACCTCGGACAAAAACTTCTGACAAGCGGCGATTTCGCGGGAGCCTCCCAAGCGTTCCAAGCGGTGATAAAACAAGACCCCGCAAGTAAGCAGGAAAAGACCCTGCGGGCCCACTACGGCCTCGCCATCGCGTTCGGTTCGATGGGGCGCTACGACGAGGCGATCAAGTACCTGGACGTGGTTACCGTGAAGTCGCCGGACACCGAGCTTCAGGCCGACGTCACGATCCTGAAAGCCCACCTTCTGATGAGCCAGGGAAGGAACTCCGAAAGCGCAGAGCTTCTCAAGAGCTACATGCAGAAGTACCCGAATCACGACAAGGTGCCAGTCGCGCGTCGCCTGCTCACCCGCATGACATCCGGGGAAAAGACCGAACCGGACGCTCCCGCAACGGCAGCGCCACCTTTGGCAAAGTCCCACTGAGCCGAAGGGCGAGTTTCGGGGACATAATACTTAATTCCCATTCCGTCAGCACAGCCAATCCGTCAGCAAAGGAATTAAGTTTTGTGTCCCCGAAACTCGCCGCGACGCATCCGCTCTACGAGTACGTGGAGTACGTGCGGAAGCACTCATTCGTAGGGCGGATTCGCTGTTCAGAATCCGCCGCTTTTCGGCCCGGTTGGCTACTCCCTTGAACGGAATAACCCTGAGCGCGCCAACTCCCTACAGCAGGTGCCCCATTTTTTCTTTCTTGGTCTTGAGATACTGCTCTGAGGTTTCGGATGGCTGGATAACCAGCGGGACTCTCTCGACGACCCTGATCCCCTCGTCCTCGAGCCCCCTGATCTTTCCGGGGTTGTTCGACATCAGCCGTACCTGGCTGATGTCGAAATATTTCAGAATTCGGGCGCAGAATTCATAGGAGCGCTGATCAGCCTCAAAACCGAGGCGGACATTCGCCTCGACGGTGTCCACACCCCGGTCCTGAAGCTCGTATGCGCACAACTTGTTGATCAATCCGATGCCCCGCCCTTCCTGCATCTGGTAGATCAAAAGACCACAACCGGCCAGCTCAATTCGCGACAGTGCTTCCTCGATCTGGTCGCCGCAATCGCATCGCAGGGAATGGAATACATCACCGGTCAGGCACTGCGAATGAATCCGGACAAGGGGAATGCAGGGGCCGGTAATCACCCCTTTGACAACCGCAACCGCTTCTTCGCCATCCGGTTCGCTGGCAAACCCGTAAATCTCGAAGTCCCCGAAACGCGTGGGTAACTTGGCGCGCGGAACCCGCTTGAAACTGTACTGCTGGGCACACATATCGCGACAGTATACCACTGGCTAGTTCTTCTGTTTGAACCCGGCCGGGATGCTCACGTCTTCGAGTGTCACCCCTGTCGACACGCTCAGGACCTCGTTGTTCATCGTCATGAAGACGTTCGGATTCTGGGCAGCGCCTGCCGACTGGTCGTCGCTCTTCTTCTTTCCAAGCCTCTTGGCAAAACCGCCCAGCAGCCCGCCTCCGGACGATTCCGATTCTTCCTTCTCCCGCTTCTGCTGCTGTTGAGCCATTTCCTTGCTCGGCGCGCTTTCCATGGTCATGGTCGTCTGGATCCCGGTCCCGTCCATGTTCACGTTCTCAGCCTCCATCTTGACCATGGCGTCCTTCAAACCCGGATACATAGCCATTGCCTGGGCCATCGCTTCGGCGGAGCCCACCTGGCCGACGCCCGCCAGCTTCTCGACGTAACGCTTATTGAAATCCACGGCCTCTTTCGCCGCCGGGGCGCCGCTGGTCAGCCAGTTGCTGGACTTAAGGACGAGCCCTCCGGCCTCTTCCAGCGTTTTGCCTTTTTCGTGGACGGTGATCGTCATCAGGACTTCGCGGCAGTCGAAACCGTTGATCGTCTTTTTCTGACCAGTCTCGCTGGCCTTGAAATCGATCTCCATCTCCTTGGCGTTCTTATCTTTTTCCCGAGATTTCTGGGCTTCCTTCTCGGCTTTTTCGGCCGCTTCCTGCATCTTTTGTCGGAGCTCGGCAAACGTCGTCACCTTGTAGGTCTTCTTCCGCAGGTCGAGGTCATAGACTTTTTCCTCGTTCAGGTCGACGAGCTGAGCCGTCTCGTCGGTGACCGTCATCTGACGGTCGCCTTTGATGGAAATCTTGCTGACGATTCCTTCCTTCATCGCCTTGCCGCCAAACAGCCCCATCATTTTTCCCAGCATACCGGCGAACTTAACCTGAGACTTTTCCTCCATCTTCACGTCCGCGCGCGCGGAGCCGGCGAAGCAGACAAGCGCCATTGAGAGAGCCAAACCGAAGCCGAACTTTCGCATAACGAATTCTCCTTCTCGCGAAACGCCCATTTTAATGACCGCTGAAGCCGAGGGTCAAGCGACCAGCGGCGGAGGTCCTATAGGTCTTATTCCCTGTTGCGTCTAGAATAAAACGATAATGCGACTCCAAGTTCTCGGTATCGGCAATGCGTTTTCATCGATCCACTACAACACGAGCTTTCTTCTCGAAGGAAAGAAACGGTATCTGATCGACTGCCCTCCCGCCCTGTTCCGCCTGCTAGCTGAACGCGGCATCGACCCTGCCGAAGTGAATGACGCGATCATCACCCATGTCCACGGAGACCACACCGCCGGACTGGAAACGCTGATCCTCTGGAAGAAGTACGTGCAGCGAACCAAGCTGCGCGTCTGGACGTCCGCACCCGTTTACGCCGAGCTGAAGACGCGGTTTTTCCCGGGCTTCTCACAAACCTTCACGCCGGACTTGCACCGGATAAGAGAGGCGGAATTCGAGGAATACGTCGATTTTTCCGAATTGTCCACGGATCATCCAAACCGGCTCGAGGAGGATCTCGACGTGGAAATCAGGTACAACTGGCACCCTACCGCGACGCTCGGCCTCCGGATCTCCGGGTCCCCGGGCAGGATTTCGATCAGCGGTGACAACTGCTATAACCCCGCGTTGCTTGCTGAACTTCTCGAAAACCGGATCCTCTCCCGGGACGGGTACGAGAAACTCGCCGGCGACTGGCTGTGGCAGGCGGATCTTATCTACCACGAGGTAGAACGAGGACACGGGCTTCACACCTCCGAAGAACAGCTGTTGTCGCTCCCCGACTCGGTTCGTGCAAAACTCCGCCTGGTGCACATCTCGGATGATTTCACGGAGGGCCCTCTGCCGGTAGCCAGAGAAGGAGAGGTCGTCACATTTTCCCAAGCCGGAGCGACTGTCATCTCCCGTCCTTGACCGCCGTTCTCACAATCCACTCCATACCGGCGAGAGTGAGACCAGCGAAGGTGAATGTTGTGCGCAAAACCCCTTGTGCCTATGCGTGCAACTGTGCTACCACTAAGGCCGCCAGACGTTTTGTTTTGGGGTGTTTCACTTTCACTGTCAAAAGGAGGACATGTGTCACAGCCTCTTCCACCGCCCTTGCCCTCGTCACAACCATCTTCGAACCGGACATTGATGCTCGTGCTCAGTTACCTGGGCATTTTGGCCCTCATACCGCTGCTCGCCGAGAAGGATGACCGCGAGGTGCAGTGGCACGCCAAACACGGGCTCATCATGACCGCCGCCGCTATTGTCCTGCTCATCGTGCTGCAGATCGTTTTCTTCGTAATCGCGCAGCTTCCCGTTGTTGGCGGCGTCGTTGGTCTCTTGTTGGGTTGCGGGGTGTATCCCCTTCTCTCTCTGGCGATCATGGCTATCTTCATCATTGCTATGATTAAGGCAGTCAAGGGAGAGCGACTGGTGCTTCCCTTCATCACCGAATATGTCGACAAGTGGCGGTAGATTTAAGCTCGCCAAAAGACTGAGTTTTCTGGCTGTACTGCTACTTTTGGTCGTCTTGTTCGACGGTCCTGTTTGTCGAGCCGAAATTGGGCTGATCAAAGCCTACAGACGAGTGGGTTCTCCGGTAACGCGGCACGTTGTGACGTGCCGCTTCCAACCTTCCTGTTCCGCCTATGCGCTGCAAGTTCTTGAAGGAAAGGGCCTTTGGGCAGGCAATTGGGCCGTTGTAAAAAGGCTGGCCAAGTGTTCCCCCATCGGTTACATTGCAGATGCAATGGCCCGCAAGTAGACCCGACATCCAGTCGGACATGAAGGGCGCGGGTCCGGTTCTTGTGTCATCGGGTCTGTTTCGAGGAGTGCCACACATGGCTTCGCCTTTCCTGGACCACAAACGAGACCTGATCCTGTTCGAATGGGTGATCTTTGCCCTTGCCGCGGCCTTGTTTTGTTGCAGACCGGGAGCGCCCGGTTGGAGTTGGGCTCTCCTGCTGCTGATTCCCCTCCTCGCCTGGCCGCTGATTCTTACCCTTTATGCTCCTGTGATTCTCGATCCGGCGGGACGGGTCTATCTTTTTGCATTGATTAACGTCCTGGCTCCGAACCTCGTCGTAGCCTTCGTCGGGATCGACATCATAAGTTTTTCGATTCCCTTTTTCGCTGTCCTCATCGTCTGCGCCGTGGCCGACGGCTTCGAGCGAACGCTGCTGTTGTGCGGTCCCCTGGTATTGGCTTTTCCGGCGGTCACGTTCTTCAGGGGGGATACCGTGGGATTGACCGGATGGCTGGCAACCGGGCTACTCGCAGCCTGCACGGTGCTGTTCGCTTTCATCGCCCACCTGGAAAGGGCGCGTCGAGCGCGCAACGAGGCGGAATCCACTTTCACCTCCGAGCTTTTTGAGTTCGGCAAACTGCTGCACCGGGTTGAAGATCCCGATCTCATGCTCAGAATCCCCCGTTCTATATCCGAAATCATGCGAGCGGATATCTGTGAAATGGCGGAGGTCGAGGACTGGCGGATCGTGCGGCGGATTCTGCCCAATCGGCATTGCCGTGACTTCTGCAATATCGAGATCCGCAGGAGTGTGCACGAAAGGGCGCTGGCAAGCAGCGACGACTGCGTGACTGCGGATCTTCAGGAAGATCCCTGGTTCCGACAAAAGGAAGATTTCGCCCTCTATCCGTATCGCTCTTACATGGCACGTGCGTGGTTCTATGAAGGACGTCCTGCGGGCCTGATGGCCGTCTATAGGGATAAGAAGACGACCTGGACCGAACAGGAAACCAAGAAGTTCGCGTTCCTGGTCGATCAATCCCTGCTCGCGCTTCAAAACGCCCGGCTGCGGAACGAGCTGCAAAAACAGGCGACAAGCGACGGCCTGACCGGGCTGGC
Source organism: uncultured Acidobacteriota bacterium (assembly GCA_964421755.1). Taxonomy (GTDB): domain Bacteria; phylum Acidobacteriota; class UBA6911; order RPQK01; family RPQK01; genus CAVUUN01. The sequence goes on along the minus strand of CAYQYP010000220.1, from coordinate 18,024 downwards.
GAACCATCGCTCGTTCTACGAGAGAATCGAGGGCGAATTTGCTCGCCACGAGCGGCAGAACCGGGTCTTTGCAGTCCTCATGATCGACGTCGATTTCTTCAAGAGAATTAACGATACAGCGGGGCACAAGGTGGGTGACCAGGTGCTCCAGCAGGTCGCCACCCTGCTGAAACAGAACACGCGCAGGGGGGGCGACATTCACGCCCGCCTGGGCGGCGATGAATTCGCGTTGGCCCTCGGGGAAACAAGCATCGAGGACGCGTGCGCGATCGGAGAACGGATCCTTCTGGGCGCCCGCAAGATGCGGGTGGCGCAGTTCACGGGCTTCTCGTTGAGCATCGGATGCGCTGCGTTCCCCCAGGACGCCGTCACGCTCCCTGAGCTGCTTGAACGCGCCGACCAGGCCCTCTACCTGTCCAAAAGGCTGGGACGCGGCAGGCTCTCGCGTTACTCGGAAATGGACCCCTCCGACGCGCAGGCGGGCACAAACGCCGCCAAAGCATAGCTCCTCATCCCTCATTCCGCACTCCGCATTCCGCATTCCTCATTGACACCCGGCACACTCTTGCGGATAAACTCGGTCATGGCTCGTCGGCTCATCGTCGGGATCTCGGGCGCATCTGCTCCAATCTACGGAATCCGGGCACTCCAACTCCTCAAACAGGTGCCTGACGTCGAAACTCACCTCGTTCATTCTGCGACCGCCGTCCGAACGATTCAGCTGGAGACAGGTCAGACCCTCGAACAGGTTTACGCACTTGCGGATGTTGTGTACCCGCCCGACGATATGGCCGCTTCAATTTCGAGCGGCTCTTTCCAGACGATCGGAATGCTGGTTGCCCCTTGTTCGATCAACACGCTTTCCAACATCGCCGCGTCGATGACCAAGGACCTCTTGACGCGGGCAGCCGACGTGACCCTCAAAGAGAAGCGCCGACTGGTTCTCCTGGTGCGGGAATCACCGCTCCACCTGGGGCATCTCCGGAGGATGACGGAAGTGGTCGAGATGGGAGCCGTCGTTGCCCCACCCATACCGTCGTTCTACCACGCTCCGCAAACGATCGACGAGCTGATCAACCACAGCGTCGGCCGTGCGCTGGATTTGTTTGGAATCTCCCTGCCCGGCATAAAACGGTGGGAGACACCAATTTCGGGGACACAACCTTAATTCCTATCCCGGATCCGCGGTTTCCCCGCAAGCGCAAGAATTAAGGATTGTGTCCCCGAAATTCCGAGGCAATCTCGCTTGATTTAGCCCGCATTTCTCACAACTCTGCAGCTGCTTTAATGTCTCGACTTAGCGAATGATTGGTGGTCCGCGTTACTCTCGCTCACTGCCGTTCGCTTTCGTGGGCGGCTCCATTCGATCTCGCCCTCCGCACGACATCAGCCCATAACAAGCCCGTCAATACCTTGTGGGCCGAATAACGGGCTGGGAATTAAGTATTATGTCCCCGAAATCCCGTCGTTTATAATCCCGCCCCATGGCTGTTTCTGAAGCAGGCCCCGCCAGAAGGAGGCTGCCGCTGCACACCCGCATCCTGATTGGATTGCTGTCGGGTGGCCTTATCGGCACGACCCTCAACATCCTGTTCGCGCCGTATCCCGACCTGACGCGCAAGTTCCAGACAATTCTCGCGACAGCCGCGGAACCGGTCGGCCAGGTGTTCCTCCGCATGCTTTTCATGATCGTCGTCCCGCTCGTGTTCACGTCCCTGATTCTCGGCGTGGCAAGCTTCGGGGACGTCAGCCGGCTCGGGCGAATCGGCGTCCGGACGATCATCTGCTTCCTTGCATTGACCGCGATGGCAGCCACCCTGGGCCTGATTCTCGTTGATGTCGCCAAACCCGGTTTGCTCATCGAGCCCCAGACAAGAGCCGACCTGATCGCACGATATGGCACATCCGCGCAAATCCAGGCCGGTCCTCGGTTCGGCATCGACAACCTGGTGCAGATCGTTCCCCGCAACCCGCTTGACGCCGCCGCGAAGGGCGACATGCTCGCACTCATCTTCTTTTCGCTGATCTGCGGGGTCGCCATCAGCAAAATCCCGGCCGACAAAGCGGGTCCTTTGCTTTCTGTCCTCGAGGGAGCCGGCAAAGTCGTGGAAGTCATCATCGACCTCGCCATGCGGCTGGCCCCGTACGGTGTGTTCGCCCTGATCCTCAATGTGACGGGCCGCTTTGGCTGGGGAATACTTCGACAGCTCCTGTACTTCGTTGTTGTTGCCCTGGGAGGAATGATCCTGTTCCAGTTCGGAGTCTATTCCATAATCGTGCGGGTGGTTTCAGGCATAAACCCGTGGATCTTCATGAAGAAAATCCGCTCGGTCATGATCACTGCGTTTTCGACGAGTTCGAGCAACGCAACCCTGCCGACGACCATCCGAGTCTCCCAGGAAGAGCTGGGCATCCCTCGTGAAATTGCGGGTTTTGTCCTTCCCCTCGGCGCCACAATGAACATGAATGGTACCGCGCTCTTTGAAGGGGTAACCGTCATCTTCCTTGCTCAGGTGTGGGGAGTGCATCTTGGTTTCTTGGACCAGGCGCTGATCATGGTCCTTGCGATCCTGACCGCCGTGGGAACAGCAGGAGTCCCGGGCGGTTCCATTCCTCTGCTCGTCCTCATACTGCAGACTGTCGGGGTCCCGGCCGAAGGCATCGGACTGGTCCTCGGAGTGGACCGGATCCTGGACATGAGCCGCACGGTACTTAACGTGAGCGGCGACGTCGTCACATCGACCATAATCACGCGCCTGGAAGGGAAGACGATGAATGCGGAATGGCGAATGCGGGATGCGGAATAAAGGACCAGGCGTGAATTTGTGGACACGGAGGTTGTTGCTCTTTCGATTGCGCCTTGCGGTGTTATTCCCATGTTGACTCTTCGTCCATTATTCCCCATTCCCCATTCCCCATTCCGCATTCCCCATTCCGCATTCCCCCGCTGGTTGATCACCGGATAGCGGTTCTGTTACGATTCCCCGTTTGATTCTTTAAGCAACCGGAGTCCGTCAAGGTCAATGCCAAGTTCTCGCCCGCAAGCCAATATCCGAAACTTCTGCATCATTGCGCATATCGATCACGGAAAGTCGACGCTCGCCGACCGCCTGATCGAGATCACCGGCGCCGTCGAGGCGCGGCAGATGCGCAACCAGGTGCTGGACCGGATGGATCTGGAACGCGAACGCGGCATCACCATCAAAATGGCCGCCGTGCGGCTGAACTATCAGGCGGACGATGGCCAGGATTACGAACTCAACCTGATCGATACTCCTGGGCACGTTGATTTCACATACGAAGTTTCGCGCAGCCTCGCTGCCTGCGAGGGCGCCGTGCTGGTGGTCGACGCGGTGCAGGGAGTCGAGGCCCAGACACTTGCCAACGTAAACCTGGCTCTGAACAACAAGCTCCACATCATCCCGGTGATCAACAAGATCGATCTGCCGGCCGCCGATCCGGAGCGGGTCAAGAAGGAAATCGAAGAAACGCTGCTCATCGATTCTTCCGAGTGCCTGCAGGCCAGCGCAAAACAGGGTATCGGGATCGAAGCTATCCTCGAGGCCATCGTTCACCGCACTCCTGCGCCGACGGGCAGCCCGGAAGCACCGCTGCGTGCGATGGTCTTCGACAGTCACTTCGACCCGTATCTGGGAATCATCGCCTACGTTAGGGTCGTCGACGGAACGCTGCGGCCCGGCATGCGAATCCGGATGATGGCATCCGGATTCGAGACCGAGGTGGACGGCGTTGGAGTTTTTCGCCCGGAGATGGTGTCGGCCGATGACCTGGCAACGGGACAGGTGGGTTTCGTGCACGCTGGTATCAAGCAGATCGGGGATTGCCGGGTCGGCGATACCATGACCGACGCGGCACGTCCTGCCGCTGGCCCACTCCCCGGTTACAAACAGGTTAAGCCAATGGTCTTCTGCGGCCTATACCCGGTCAACGGCGACGATTTTCCCGAGTTGCGGGAAGCTCTCGAGCGGCTGCAGTTGAACGATGGCGCACTCAGTTATGAGCCCGAGACGTCAGCGGCACTGAGCTTCGGCTTTCGCTGCGGTTTTCTCGGCCTGCTTCACAGCGAAATAATCCAGGAACGCCTTGAGCGCGAGTTCAACCTGGAACTCGTCGCAACGTCTCCATCGGTTGTTTACAGGGTGACTCTGACGGACGGAACCGTGGTGCAGATTGACAATCCGGCCCGTTGGCCGGAAACCGGCAGGATCTTGCTCGTGGAGGAGCCATACGTCCTCTCGACCATTCTCGCGCCGACCAGCTCAATCGGCGCCTGCATGGATCTGTGTACCGAGCGGCGCGGTGTCTTCCGAAGCATGGAGCATACCGGCCCCGACCGGGTCCTCATCATCTGGGAGCTGCCCCTGGCCGAGATTCTCATGGATTTCTTCGATACCCTAAAAAGCCGGACACGCGGTTACGCTTCTTTCGACTACGACTTCCTAGGTTACCGCCCGGGAGATCTGAACAAGGTGGACATACGAATCAACGGTGAGCCGGTGGATGCCCTGAGCTTCATTACACACCGAGACAGGGCCTACACGCGTGGGAAGGCGGTGGCGGCCAAGTTAAAGGAAGTCCTGCCGAGGCAACTCTTCGAGATTCGCATTCAGGCTGCGATCGGGTCCCGGGTCATCGCGGCTGAAGGCGTCCGCGCCCTGCGTAAGAACGTGATCGCCAAATGCTACGGCGGCGACATCACCCGCAAGAGAAAACTGCTCGAGAAACAGAAGGAAGGCAAGAAGCGGATGAAATCCGTCGGCCGGGTCGAGATACCCCAGGAGGCCTTCCTCAGCGTTCTGCGAGTCGGGAACGAATGACGAGCGCTAACCTGCCCGTACGTCCGACCTCCAAGGCGGACACGGGCGACCTCGGCATTTACATCCACATTCCTTTTTGCGTCCGGAAGTGCCCTTACTGCGACTTCGTCACCGGCCCAGCCGGGGAGCAGGAACGGGAGGCTTACATCGCCGCTCTGATTTCGGAGATCCGCGGGAACCCAAGCCGGGGGGCAGGCGCGAAAACCGTCTACTTCGGCGGCGGCACCCCGTCGGAGCTCAACACCGGGCAGCTCGAATCCGTTCTCCGCGCGGTTGGCGACGTCTTCGAGATTGAACCGGGCGCCGAGTGCACGATCGAATGCAATCCGGGCACGGTCGATCTCCCAAAGCTCCGACGTCTGCGTGGGGTCGGGTTCAACCGGATCAGCCTCGGCGTGCAGTCATTCAAAGACCCGCTGCTCTGGTTCCTCGGACGCATCCACAATGCGGCCGAGGCGCGCCAGGCATTCCATTGGATCAGGGAGGCAGGATTCGACAACCTGACCGCCGACCTGATTTTCGGCATCCCCGGGCAGAGCTTGGGCGACTGGAGAGAGGACCTCGAAGAGCTGCTCGCCCTTCGCCCGGAGCACCTCTCCCTCTATTGCCTCACGATCGAGGCCAAAACCGAGTTCGGCCGGCTCAAGGAGCTCGGTCGGCTCTCGGACATCGACGAGGACCTCGCCGCCGGGATGTTCGAGCTCGCCATGGATATGACCGCCGACGCCGGCTACTCTCAATACGAGATTTCCAATTACGCCCTTCCCGGCAGAGAGTCACGCCACAACCTCGTGTACTGGCGCAACGAACCATACCTCGGATTCGGGCTCAGCGCCGCCTCGTACCTGAATGGCGCACGATGGACCAATACCGCCAGCCGCGCTGACTACCTGGAGCAGAATCGCCGAGGATCCGTTGTGCGATGCGGGGAAGAACGCCTGGAGCCGCGCCGCGCACTTGGCGAGGAAATCATGTTGCGGCTGCGATTGTCCGAGGGGTTCTCGATCACTGGAGTGTCCCGACGGTGGGGAATCGATGCGGAACAGTTGTATGAGCACACGCTGCTCGATTTGGAAGAGGACCGGCTGGTTGAGCGCGATGAGGACACTGTCCGCCTCACGCGCCGTGGGAGGCTCGTCGCCAGCTCCGTCTGCGCGCAGTTCTTGTGACGGGGCAATTCGGGGACATGATACTTAATTCCCAGCCGTTACCGCTCACCTCACCGTCAGCAAAGAATTAAGTTTCGTGTCCCCGAATTGCCATGGCCGGGTTTCGCAGGGGTTTCGGGGACACAAAACTTAATTCCTGTGCTAACTCGGCGATTGGCAAGGACGGGTTGGGAATTAAGTATTATGTCCCCCAAACGCCCGAAAGCCGCCGAACGCGTTCACGGGTGGCCGAACTGATCGGCTCGGGGAATCAAGTCCATGTAAACCTCGTCGGGAATCTCGGTGTGCCAGTGGCCGAGGATCATCCCGGCCGCCACGAAGCCGAGGAAGATGACGGCCAGGCCGAGAGCCATCAACCGAGGCGTCAGCACTCGCCCGCGCCCGGCGACCATTGACAGCGCCCTGTCGGCCGGACAAACGGCCACGCAGCTGTAACAAGCCGTGCACTCGGCCGAGCGGACGTTCACCAGCTGGTCGACTTTCAAGAACGAGGGGCAGGCCTTGGTGCATTTCCCGCAATCGATGCAGTTTTCAGGCGTGCGGACGATCCTTGTCGGGCTCAAACGGGCCAGCAGGCCGAGCATCGCGCCATAAGGACACAGGTAACGGCACCAGAAGTTCTGGACGATCGTAGACAGCACAACGAGGACCCCGATCACAACCACGCCCGTCACCGATATGAACCTGAAAAAGTTCAGCATCTTCACGTCGGCAATGACGCCGTACGGGCCGCCCAGAAAGGCCCGGATGGCCGGGACCGGCATGCTGACAACCGCATAGCAGAAGAGCCCGAAGAGCAGGTATTTGAGCGACCGGAGCGTGATATCGGCCCCGCGCGGCAACTGGCGATTGCGACGCCAAAGCCTCCGCCCAAGCATCCATAGGCCTTCCGACACAGTGCCTACCGGGCAAAGCCAGCTGCAGAATGCCTTCCGCAGCAGAAGCGAAATGAGGAGGAAAGCGACCAGAAGGAACAGGCCCGCCGGGTGAATGCTCGGCAACTCCATGGTCAGGAGGAACGCCTTGAGGTGCATCAGGGAGGCAATCGGCAGCCATCCCTCGACGCCGGGCGGCCGGCTCACTTTCCAGCCGTGGCCGCCACTCTCGAAGTAGCGGACAAAGAAGAAGAACTGCACCCCGATAATGAGGTTCAACGCCAGAAAAGCAAGCTGAACAGCGCTCCGATAACGCTGCGAGGAATCGGGAGTCAGCCGCCGGTTCAGTTTTTTCTTTGTCCCCTTTGCCGGACTGATCTCCTGTAGAATCTCGAGGTTGATCGGCTGTTGCATATGACTGCTCACAGCTCGGATACCGAGCCTTGACTACCCATGATAGACAATAGTCCGGAAGACCGCTTTGACTTAAGTCACGCTCGGCGCTTTCGTCTCCCGTCCACCGTCGTCGTTCTTTCGTACAATTCGGGGACATGATACTTAATTCCCTTCCGTGAGCACCCAACTCCCCGGCAGCAGAGAATTAAGTTTCGTGTCCCGAATTGTCCCACGGCGGCGTTTCGGTGGAGTTTCGGGGACACAAAACTTAATTCCTGTGCAAGCGGAGAGATCGGCGATGACGGCTTGGGAATTAAGTATTATGTCCCCGAAACTTGTTGTGTCCTCGAATTGTCCGTGGAAAACTAGCGGACATGAGTACGCCCAAACGGCAGTCAGTGCTTCTTATTCTGGGACTCCTTATGACCATGCCTCTTCTCGCGGATGACTCCTGGCGCACGGTTCTCGATCAGGAAGTAAAACTTCTCGGACATCGCAACTGGATCGTGATTGCGGACTCGGCATACCCTGCCCAAAGCAATCCCGGCATCCGCACGGTCGTTACCGGGGCTCAGCAACTCGAGGTCGTGTCTGCAGCCCTGGAAGCAGTTCGCAAGGCTGGACATGTCCGTGCTGTGGTTCACCTGGACTCCGAGCTGGCTCACGTGCCCGAAACCGGTGCCCCAGGTGTTGGAGCCTACCGAAAAGACCTCGAGGGGATCCTGAAGGGAGCCGAAACGACGAGACTGCCTCACGAGCAGATCATCGGCAAGCTCGACGAATCAGCCAAGCTGTTTCGCGTCCTGATTCTCAAAACCGAGATGAAGCTTCCCTACACGTCTGTCTTCCTGCTGCTGGATTGCGGCTATTGGGGACCGGACGCCGAAAAGGCGCTACGGGAGTCGATGCGCAAAGGCAAGGATTGACCAGCTGACCGGCTGACCAGCTGACCGGGAAATCCCGCCAACCGGGCCGGAAAACTGAATTCGGAATGCGGAATTAAAACCGGAACCCACAAGTATTTCGTTTTTTGTTCCGAATTCCGGATTCCGAATTCCGCATTCGGTTACCCCCGCCGCCGAAACGCCTCCACCTGGGCGCTGTGGTGATTTTCGAGGCTGCCGCAGACGACCTGGCAGAGATTGAACACGTTCGGGTCTGCAATCGAATAAAAGACGTGCAGGCCATCCTTGCGCCGCTTCAGGATTCCGGCGCTGGTCAGGTACTGGAGATGCCTGGAGATGTTCGCCTGCGTTGTACCCAGCGCCTCGACCAGTTGACCCACGTTCTTTTCCCCGCCCTCGAGCGCCATGATCAGCTTCAGGCGCATCGGTTCACCGAGCGCCCTGAAGCGTTCAGCAATAAGAGCTAACGCCTCTTCTGACAACTGCTTGCGGTTTCCCTGCGACAAAGTCGGCCCTCTCTTATCGATCCTAGTTGAGCAATTCATCATATGTTACTGTGAGATTCGGAACCCATCAAAAAACCTAAAAAATCCTCTTGACTTACTCAAGTATATGATCATATAGTTATGTAGTCAACAGTAATTTTCCACTTATAAGAGGAACGGATATGGCGTCTGAGAAGCCGAGTTGGTTGCGAGTGGTCCTGATGATTCCATTGGTTGCTTCCCTTTCCTTGCTGGTCCGTGCACAGCAGTCAGGCCTCCCGGTGCAAGGGCTGAGCCTCGAACAGGCGGTCCAGATGGCACTCACCAACAACCCGATCATCGATGCGGCGCAGTCCGGCCAGTCCCTCGCCGCGTCGCGGCTGGCGGAAGCCCGGGCGGCCCGGCTGCCCTCCGTCCAGTTCAGCGAATCGTTCACCCACAGCAACAACCCGGTTTTCGTGTTCGGATCGCTTCTCGAGCAGGGCCGCTTCGGTCCTCAGAATTTCGCGATCGACGCCTTGAACCAACCGGGCTCTATCTCGAATTTCAGAAGCTCCCTGAATCTTCGTGTGCCTGTGTTCAACCGGTTCCAGGTGGCCAGCAAGATCCGGCAGGCGCATTTGGGCACCGAGCAGGCGGACCTTCAGCGCACGGCGATGGAGCAGCAGCTCCGCTTCCAGGTTGTTCAGGCGTACTACGGAGTCTTGATTGCGCAGGCACGCAAGCAGGTTGCCGACGAAGCCGTGGCGAGCGCCGAGGCCGACGTCAAACGGATTCGCGACTTTCATGAGCAGGGGACGGTGGTCGCCTCCGAGCTCCTGTCCATGGAAGTGCAGCTCGCGGAGCTAAAGCAGCAGCAGATACAGGCAGTGGGCGACACGGCGGCCGCGCAGGCTGCTTTGAACACGGTGCTCGGTGACTCGAGTGGCATCGATCGCGAACCGACCGGCCAGCTGGAAGACCGGCGTTTCGAGATCCCTTCCCTGGATCACCTGGTCCAGGCGGCACTCAAGGAACGACCCGATTACCGCGAAGCCGAGCTTGATTCCAGCATTCGGGAGCAGGATATCCGGGCGGCGAAAGGGCAGTATCTGCCTGATTTGAACCTCTTCGCCAATTTCGGTCAGAGTACCCGCGACTTGTCCGGAGGCAGCTCAGACTTCGCGATCGGGGCCTCTCTCACTTTCAACATCTTCGATTTCGGGCGAACACCCCGGATCGATCAGGCCGTCGCCGGCAGGCAGGCCGCCGATGCTCAGAAAAGACGTAAGGGTGACGAGGTAAGGCTCGAAGTGGTCAAGGCGTATCACTACTACCAGGCGGCTGAGGAAAGGCTGAACGTGGTTTCCGGCGCGGTAGAACAAGCGGCTGAAGCATACCGGATCGCCAAGGACCGTCACGGCGTCGGGTTAACCACGCTCACGGAAGTGTTGCGCGCGCAAACAGCCTCGGTTCGCGCCAGAATGAACGTCCTCGGGGCCCGTTACGATTACTACCTGGGATTCGCCCAGACGCTGCTCGTGACCGGTCAACTACGCGATCTTTCGGCATTTGTAAACTGACTGACTACCTTCGGCGGCCAGAGAGCCGTCGGCCAAAATGGCAAATCCAAGAGGGACAGAAATGCATCGGACAAAACTCTTCATCCCGGTTGTAATCGCATTACTCGCTCTTTCGGCTTGCGGCGGAAGCGAGCCGACCAGGAGTCCCGCCGCACCCGGCGTATCGGCGCGGGTCCAGACCCTCGTGCCGACTCCGGTAATGGACGGTTATGAAGCTGTTGGGACCATTCGAGCGAAGAGTACGAGCGTGCTCTCCAGCAGGGTCGTCGGGCAGGTGCTGTCCATCAGGGCTCAACAGGGGGATCACATCAGAGCTGGACAGCTGCTGGTCGAAATTGACGACCGCGATGCGGCAAACAATATCGTCAAGGCAAAGGCCGGGTTGGCCGAGGCCGAGAATGCGCTGCTGGAAGTGGAGCAGTCCATCCGCGCAGGGGAAGCGGCCAAAAGCGCCGCCGAGGCGGCCGCCTCTCTCGCGGAGTCCACTTACAAACGCTATCAGGCCTTGCTCGAGCGAAAGTCAGTGAGTCCCCAGGAATTCGAGGAAGTCGAATTCAAATACAAAAACGCCGTAGCCGAGGCTCGCCGAGCCGAGGAAACGCTTCGTTCGATCGCGGCGCGCAAGAAGCAGGTCGGGAACAAGATTGAACAGGCGAAGGCAGAGGTCGAGACTGCTCAGATCTACGCCGGCTACTCCCGTGTGACGGCGCCTTATGCAGGCATTGTGACGGCCAAGCACCTTGAGGCGGGCGCCCTCTCCGCTCCCGGCGTGCCGATCCTGACCGTGGAGGACAACCGATCCTACCTTCTCGAAGCCAACGTAGACGAGGCGCAGTTGGCCCGAATCAGAATTGGTAACAGCGCCCAGGTCTTTATCGAGGCGCTCGGTAAGGATCCGATCGCCGCGACCGTCACCGAGATCGTGCCGGCAGCCGACCCTGGCAGCCGATCGTTTGTTGTCAAGCTCGGGCTGCCGCGGCTGGAGGGAGTGCGCTCAGGGATGTTCGGTCGCGGGGTCTTCTCCACTGGCACGAAAGAGGTGGTCTCCGTCCCCGAATCGGCCGTTGTCCGCAAAGGCCAGCTGACCGGCGTTTACGTGGTCAACGCACAGGGCCAGGCTCGCTTCCGGCTTATCAAAACCGGGAAGACGTACGTCGATCGCGTCGAAGTTTTGTCCGGTCTGAGCAATGGAGAAAAAATCGTGCTCGACAAATTTGCGCAGATCCAGGACGGAACGCCGATCACGGAGCTTTAACGTAGATCCGACTTCCAAGTCGGACATGGTCTTCCGTTGGTCCGACTTCCAAGTCGGACACGTCCTTCCGTTGGTCCGACTTCCAAGTCGGACACGTCCCACTTGGAAGTGGGACACGAGCCGCGCCCGCAGCGTTGTTTGCGGAGTAAGCGGGTTCAGTTTTCAGACAAACAGAGAGCCAAACAACATGAAAACGCTGGGAATGGCCGGAAAATGGGCCAACGCCTTTATCGATTCGAAGCTGACACCCCTGATTATCGGCGCATCGATCCTCCTCGGCATCGGGGCAGTTGTAATGCTTCCCCGGGAGGAAGAACCGCAGATCATCGTTCCAATGATCGATGTGATGGTGCAGATGCCCGGCGCAACGGCCAAGGAGGTCGAAGAACGGGTCACCAAGCCGATGGAGAAACTCATCTGGGAAGTCCCCGGAGTCGAGTATGTCTACTCCACCTCAAGCGCCGGCTTCGCTATGGCGATCGTTCGATTCTATGTCGGGGAGGACGAGGAGAACGCAATCGTCCGTCTCAACCAGAAGATGTACGCGAACTTCGATCTGATCCCGCCAGGCGCCTCGAACCCTTTGATCAAGCCGCGTTCGATAGACGATGTCCCCGTGCTGGCACTCACGCTCTGGAGCGATCGTTATGACCACTATGACCTGCGCCGGGTCGCTGCCCAGCTCCACGACGAGATCAAACAGGTCCCCGATGTATCCGAAGTCACGATCATCGGCGGTCAGAGGCGCCAGATCCGGGTGACCCTGAACGAATCGCGCATGGCCGCGTTCAACGTTGCGCCGGCCGTGGTCATGAACATGCTGCAGCAGTCCAATCGCGAGACGCAGGCCGGCTCGTTTTCCTCCGGGAACCGAGAATTCCTGGTCGCCACCGGCGGCTTTCTCGAATCTGCCGACGACGTGAGCGCTGTGGTCATCGGCGTCTTCGAGGGCAAACCTGTCTACTTGCGCGACGTCGCCGAGATTGACGACGGCTCTGAGGAACCGGCCGACTACGTCCTGTTCTCGCGCGGGCCAGCCAGCGCGTTCAGCCACGACCTTGCACGTGAGGCAGAAGGGCACGAGGCAGAAGGCAACAGTGATAAGGCCGGCAGTCATCAGGCGATCGGATCAGCGAACGGACAGCCTGGGCCGTTTCCAGCGGTCACGATCTCCGTTGCCAAACGTAAAGGGACCAACGCGATTGTCGTCGCCGAGCAGGTCATCGAGAAGGTTTCCCGGGCGGGGTCCAGATTGATTCCGCACGACGTCAAGGTCACCGTCACACGAAACTACGGGGAAACGGCTGCCGAGAAGTCCAATGAGCTGCTGTACCACATGTTCCTGGCAATTGCCTCGGTGGCATTGCTCATTTGGTTGACCCTAGGTTTGAGGGAATCGGGGATCGTAGGCATCGCCATCCCGGTGACTCTCGCTCTGACACTGGTGGTCTTCTACTTCTACGGGTACACCCTGAACCGCGTCACGCTTTTCGCGCTGATCTTCTCGATCGGCATCCTGGTCGACGACGCAATCGTGGTCGTCGAGAATATCGTCAGGCATTATCGCCTGCCGGGGAACAAAGGTCGCCCGATCCGTGAGGTGGCCATCGAGGCCGTCGACGAGGTCGGGAACCCGACGATCCTTGCCACCTTCACCGTCATCGCAGCCATCCTGCCGATGGCCTTTGTGAGCGGTCTGATGGGCCCTTACATGCGTCCTATCCCGGTCGGCGCATCGGCCGCCATGGTTTTCTCGCTTATTGTCGCGTTTATGGTCACGCCCTGGGCTTCATTCCGTCTTCTCAAGCGCGGGAATGGTAAGCACTCGCACGGCGGACACGAGGTGGAAAGCCGCAGCACGCGGCTTTATCGGCAGGTGATGACGCGGCTGATCACGATACCACGCTGGCGCTATGGCTTTCTGGTCGCCGTCGTGGTCCTGCTCCTCGGTGCCATGTCGCTGTTCATGTTCAAGGCGGTGATGGTCAAGATGCTGCCGTTCGACAACAAGAGCGAGTTCCAGGTGATCGTCGACATGCCCGAAGGAACGACACTCGAGCAGACCGCCGCCGTTACATCCGACATCGCCAGTTACCTGAAGACGGTGCCGGAAGTCACCGACCTTCAGATGTATGTCGGAACCGCGTCACCGTATAATTTCAACGGGTTGGTGCGTCACTATTTCATGCGCCGTGCACCGAACCAGGCGGACATCCAGGTCAACCTCGAGCCAAAGGAAGAGCGCGAGACCCAGAGCCATGAGATTGCCAAGCGCGTCCGCCCGGACGTGCAGGCGATCGCCAAAAGGCACAGCGCCCGGGTCAAGGTCGCCGAGGTTCCGCCCGGTCCTCCCGTCCTTCAGACACTTGTCGCCGAGGTATATGGGCCGGACTACGAACGACAGATCCAGGTGGCACGCCAGATCGAGAAGATCCTGCTCGAGACCGAAGGCGTGGTTGATGTCGACTCGTACATCGAGGACGATCAGACGAAATATCGGCTGGTAATCGACAAAGAAAAGGCGGCGCTCAACGGAGTGTCGGCCGATCAGGTGACGACCACGCTGAACATCGCGTTGCAGGGGGCCGCCGCCGGACTCGTTCACAAGCCGCTCGAGAAAGAGGACGTCCCGATTTTCGTTCGCCTGGCCACCGCCGAGAGGTCGGGCGTCAATGAACTGACCCAGGTGAAGGTGATCGGTCAGTCCGGGAACCTGGTGCCCCTGTCCGAGCTGGTCAGGGTCGAGGAAACCATCGGGGACAAAAGTATCTATCACAAGAACCTCATGCCGGTCGTCTACGTGACCGCCGACGTGGCAGGACACGAGGAAAGCCCGGTCTATGCGATTCTCAAGTTGAACGAGGCGATCGACAAGCTCAAGCTGCCGGAAGGCTACAGCATCGAGCGCTACACGGCGACCCAGCCATCCTCTACCGACAACATCGCGATGAAGTGGGACGGTGAATGGCACATCACGTACGAAGTGTTCAGGGACCTCGGGATTGCTTTCGCGGTTGTGCTCGTCTTGATTTATATCCTGGTCGTCGGGTGGTTCCAGTCGCTGCTGATCCCGCTCGTCATCATGGCAGCGATTCCCTTCTCCCTGGTCGGCATCCTTCCGGGACACTGGATGATGGGCGCCTTTTTTACCGCCACCTCAATGATCGGTTTCATCGCTGGAGCCGGCATCGTCGTCCGGAATTCGATCATCCTTGTCGATTTCATTGAGCTGCGGCTCGCCCAGGGAATGCCGCTCGAGCAGGCGGTCGTCGATGCAGGCGCAGTCCGATTCCGTCCGATGCTTCTGACGGCGATGGCGGTCATCGTGGGCGCCTCGGTGATTCTTTTCGACCCCATTTTTCAGGGTCTCGCTATCTCACTGATGGCCGGAGAAGTGGCGTCCCTGCTGCTCTCGCGCATGACCGTTCCGATTCTCTATTACCTCGGGAAAAGGAGAATATCCCGCCACGACACAGGCAACACCGTCGCCCGTACTGACCAGGCCGAGCCGGCCGTCGCAGGGCATTGACCTCTGGTGAGAATTGAAAGGAGCAAGTTATGACTGTTGAACGATATCTTCGATTGGTTGCAGGGTTCTTTGTTCTGCTGAGTGTGGCGCTTGGCGTCTGGGTGAGCCCCAACTGGTTCTATTTCACCGCGTTTGTCGGCTTGAATCTCTTCCAGTCGGCCTTCACGAACTGGTGTCCGCTGATGACGATCCTGCAGAAGCTAGGGGTGAAAACGGTTGCCGAATGCGAGCGCACGGCCACGCCGGCCAAGCAGCGTGTAACCGCTTAAGGATTTATCACAGGATGACAGGATTGACAGGATCCTTGCAGAAAAGAATCCTGTAATCCTGTCAATCCTGTCCGGGCTTCTTCTCGCCGGCCTGGTGTTCCCTGGCGAACCTCCTGTAGAGCCAGAGCGTCACCAGGAAGGAGAAGATGACGATGCTCCCGGGGACGACAACGCCCCAGAGGTAGCTGAATTCGCGGGCGATTTCAGGGTTATTCATCTCGTTTCCTTCCCGCCTCGGCCTTGCGCCGACGGTAGCTCGTCCAGGCGAAGATCATCCCGAGGAAGCCGAACACGTAGGCCAGCGCCATTCCGAGCACGACCATCAGGTTGCGGTCCATCCTACTTGTCCTCCCATTTCATGATCCGGTCGAGTTCCTTCAAGTACGCTTTCTGCTTCACCTCGTAGTCAGCTGACACGGTTTTCAGTTTTGGATCGATTGCCCGGTACATCAGCCAGACGCACAGCAACCCGGCCGCGAAAATGATGAGGCCCCACACGGGCAGGAGGAACAGCAGGGCCAGCCCGATCATCATCAGAATGTAAGACAAGGATGAAAAGACGCACGCCCAGAAGTCCTCCTTGGTCCATTCATCCGCCTCGTGAGCCGTCCACTGTCTTCTGAAGAAGGACATAATCTGCTCCTATCTACCGAGCTCGGCTTCCACACCCTCGGTCACAGCCTTGATGAGCCCCTGGCGCTCGGCTTCCCTCCGAACCGGGCCCCAGAAGCCCAAGGGTCGGGACTGAACGTAGTATCGAACCAGGTGGTCCATGTCGTCCGGCTTGGTCAGGAACGTCACCGGTACGTAGATCAGGATGCCCAGCCCCATGAGCAGCCAGAACTGCGCGTAATCAGGAAGGTCCGGCAAAAGCCCCTGGGCGGGCAGGATCCAGACCACCAGCCAGCTCAACCCCAGATTGGCAATCCACGACGAAAGATAACCCCAGCTGTTAAACCGCCACCAGATGACTTGGAGGATGTTTGGCAGCCAGATGCCGGCCGCCATGACCCAGAGGGCGAAAATCAACCACTGGGTGATGTTCTCCATCATCGATCCATAAAGGAACGAACCCACCAGCACAAGCACCGTGGAGAACCGTCCCACCCAGACTAGACGGCGCTCCGAAGCGTGCGGGTTCAGATAGTGCTGATAGAGATCCCGTGTGGCGTACAGGGCGCCGAGGTTGAGGATGGAGGCGACGGTCGAGAGATGGATGGCGACGATCGCCGCGAAGAAGAACCCGACCATTCCGGGAGGCAGCATCTCAAAACCGATCCGGAACCAGGCGAGCTCGTAGTCCTTGACGTCCGGGATGTCCGGGTAAAGCACATAGAAGCCGAGGATGGCGGCGGCCCAGAGCGAATTCCGGGTGAGCACCAGGGCGGTGCCTCCCCAGATGCTGTATGACGCGTCCCTGACCGTCTTCGCGGACTGAATCCTCTGAGCCTCGACGTACCAGTCGATTGACGTGCCCATGCCAATACCGCCGAGCAGGGCGATAAAAAGCATGGTAATGAACCACGCGGCGGGGAAATCCCCGCTGAACCAGCCACTGAAGTGGAAAGGGTTCAGCCTGGACGTCTCGCCGAGTTCCTGAAGACGACCCACAATCCCGGCAGGCCCGCCCGCTTCGTAGACTCCCCACACCGAGACGATAAAGATGCCGAGAAATACGACGATGCCCTGTTGAAAGTCGGCGATGACGACGCCCCAGTAGCCGGCAGCGAGCACGTAAATGGCGCAAATCGAGGAAAACAGCACCAGGCCGACCCAGTTGTCCCAGCCGAAGGCATAGTGGCAAACCTTTCCCATGGCCATTCCCACCCAGCCGAGGATCATCATGTTCATGAAGACTTGCCAGCCGGCCATCCATCCGCGCAGCAGCTCGCTGCCCAGCCCGCTGAACCTGAGCGTCTGCCACTCCGCCTGGCTGTATGCCAGCGAGCGCCGGAATATCCGCGTGGAGACGAAGGCGCTGACCGCGCACCAGGCTGCAAAAAAGGAGTACCACATCCCCGCCAACCCGTGCTGGTAGACGACGCCGGACATCCACATCGGCGTATCGGTCGCCGTGTGCGTCGCGTAAACCGAAGACGCCGGCAGCCACCACGGCAAGCCTCGCCCGGCCAGGAAGAAATCCGACTCCGACCGCTTCCCGAGCCGGTAGAAGAGGATTCCGCTGAAGATCATGACCGAGATATACAGGATCAACCAAAGCCAGTCCCAGAAGGTAAAGATGACAGAAGGCTGGATCTGCACGGTTCCGCTCCTCGTACGAAATGACTAAGCTGACGGGGAAGAAACTAACGTCTTGCAGGCAAACCCGCAAGTCCTATTTTGAATCTCAGCTTCCGTCCGTCCGAGTTCGGAAGTCGGACGTCGGGACGCGGGCGGAGTTTGGCCCGTCGACCGGCTCCAAAAATGTAAAATTCCATGTCGATTCGGGAGCTTGCGAACGGGCAGAAGCGCACCAGGCCGCTTCTCGAAAGTCCGCTAGATTCAAGATTTTCTGGGCTCGGGGAGGGCCGCTTTATGGTATTATCTGAGGCCGATGAAATTGAGGAGCCTGTCTCGCACTGCCGACCGATTATACCAAGTAGATCCGGGATCAGAGAGGAACCTCGCCATTGCTATTCTCAGGCAAGCCTGGCATGAGGCAATTATTGACCTTCGCGTGGTGAAGGAAACGTCGAGAAAGGACTACCGGCTGCTCAAAAAGAAAGCAATCGAGTGGATTG
>CAYQYP010000219.1:0-10411 GCA_964421755.1 uncultured Acidobacteriota bacterium | reverse complement strand
CGTCGGTTGCGAAAAGTACAACCTGCAGCTGCGTGACCTTCTCAGCCAACAGGACTTCTTCATGGAAGGGAGCCACATCGTCAACCGCCGTCCGCAGAAACGTGAGCCTCTTTCGTTCACCGGCACCTGCCCCCCAAACTCAGCCTTTGTCGTGGAGGACTACGCCCTGATCACGAAGCTCGCGACTGTCCAGGGGCGACAGCTCATCGTTCTTGCCGCCAGCTCTACCGAAGGGACCTGGGCCGCGTCGGAATTCCTCACAAACGAGGCCCACGCCCGGGAATTGGTTTCCTCCCTGGCCGGCCCATCGGGCGTGATGCCCGCTTCCTACCAGGTGGTGATCCGAGCGCGGTTTCGCAGCCAAGTACCCTTTGAAATGACCATGGTGGCGAAACGCTCGGGAAGCGAGTGAAGCCGGTAGACTGTCCCGTTTAGCGTGGGGCAATTTGAATTCTGGTGCGGCTCCTAGCACAATGAGGGTACGAATCAGGTCTTGATGCTGCCCTCTCGGAAGAAAGCCCACCGAGTGGACAATGACCGGTGACGGATTCTCAAAGAGGTCCCAATCATGGCTCCAACGGTCGTGCTCTTCGTTTTCGTTGGGTTATTGTCAGGCGCCGTTTCCCAGGTAAGTGTTCCCCCTGCAAAGGAGCAGATTGCCGCAGCTGTCCAAGCCGCACCTGAAGAACGTCGGGACGGCGCCGCAGTCCTCGGCTACGACGCCGGAGGCAAACTGGTCACGCTGCGCGAGGGCTCAAATGATTTGGTCTGTCTGGCAGACCAGCCGGCAGATGAATCGTTCAGTGTGGCTTGCTACCACAAGGACCTCGAGCCCTTTATGGCCCGCGGGCGAGAACTTCTCCAGCAGGGAATCCAAGGCAGAGCCCGCAACGAGTACCGCTGGAAAGAGGTGGAGCAAGGCAAACTGAAGATGCCGCGCGAACCAAGGCTCCTCTACGTCCTGACAGGCAGCGCCTTTGACCCAGCCAGCGGTACGGTGAAGGACGCCTACCTCAGGTGGGTGATTTATCTGCCCTTTGCGACCCCTGAATCCACCGGACTATCTACGGCGGCGGCACCCGGCAAACCTTGGCTGATGGACGCGGGAACGGCCGGTGCTCATATCATGATCAGCCCGCCCAAAAAGTAAGATTCTCGAGCAGGCGGTTCAGGTCCGACCCAAATTGTCCTGTTTCCTGTCGTCATCGCCTGTTACGGTTGTTGTTCCTAAATGTTTATCTGTACTCTGGACTTAGAGGGAAAATACCATGTCGCTCATCGTTCTGATCATTATCCTGGTCCTCTTGTTCGGCGGAGGAGGAGGCTATTACGGGTATCGGAGATGGGGTTCGGGCGGAGGGATCGGAATCCTCGGTCTCGTCTTGCTCATCCTGCTGCTCTTATACCTGTTCGGCGGACTGGGCGTTCCCAGGTGAGTTCGGTACCGACCCGCAAACACAAAGTCCCGATCGGCTTGACCCGACCTGCCTCAAACGCGCTTCGAGGTCTATCAAGGTGGCACCGAGCATTCCCTAGTAAGTACAAAATATCGCGGCCCTGTTCGTCGTTACCCGCCCAACGAACTCCATTACTGTCGGATGCGGTCTCCTGAACTCCGTGGGCGTGCCGACGAAGACAATGTCCGCCCGGTTGGTGGACTCGACCGCTGTCGATAGAAACCGGGCTTCTATTTCCCGCTCCGCCTTGGTTCTCCTGCCCCGCTTCTCGGCGTTGGAGGGGCAACGCCTCGGCGCATGTCTCGCAAGCGATTGCCTCGGCAATCGTTTCGTGTTACCGGTTTTGGAGTAGTAAACAACAAGCGAGTTCATGGGTGAACCGAACTTCATCCTATTTACACACCGCACAATTCGCAACACAACTGATCTGGTCAGGGCGTGCCAGGGCTTCAATCCTCGGTTTTGCCCGCATGAAAAGGGTACAGTTCTCCAGATCCGCAGAGTTCAATGGGAGGAAACACCAGCGATCAGGTTCGGGAAGTGATTCGACTCTTGGCGCGAATTCTCGGAGTTTAGTCGTAGTGCTTGGCCTGCCGCCACAAGACACCGATCGGCTTTCTCGGTCTGCGGACAACAAACACCGACAAGTCATTCTCCGAAGGCTGAACGTACCCGGTATCGTCTCGGATAAAACCTTTCCGGGATACCTCCTCGAAAGCCATCTCAAGGTCGCCCGGTTCACGGCTGATGACGATTGCCACCTCCCCTGAGCTTCGGGGACCCCACAGCCAGTAGTTGTTGTGGCCAGACGAAGCCTCAGGCAGCCCATACCGCTTCCCCAGGAAATCGATCGCACCTGCCTGGTGGTAATCCATGCAAAAAATGCCGCATTTTGCCCGGTCTTCGGCGGGCAGCGACTGATAAACACGCGCGATCTCTCCAACCAGGTGCTCCCACCCGAACATTGCAGCAAAATATTGGGAGAGCCGCCCGACCCGATGACGCTCTCCTCCGGCGTTTGGCCTCAGCCCTAGAGCCGCCGAATAGCGGATATGGGCCTCGACCGGCAGAACCGGTAGCGCGACCGGGAGAGTCACGAGGCCGCCGATAACGATCAGTGCCATCAGCGCGGCGCGGGCGGCGGTTCCTCGGAGTGTTCTTTCGATCCAGATGGAGCCGAAAACAAAGAGCACGGTGTACGCGGAACCGAGATAGTAGGTTTTGGCCCCCGTGATGACGAAGAGGACAAGGACTGCAAGGTAGCACCAGCCGAGCGCCTGGAACTTTCGATAGCCTTTGGAGAAGATCAGCAGGCAGACCCCGGCTGCCCAAACGGGAAAAGTGAAAGGATGCATCTGCAGGATCTGCCCGAACAAATAGGAAGGGAAGGAGAGCTTGAGCATTTTATAAAGCCGTGCGTTCTCCATGAATTCCAGAGTCGGCCAACCATTCGGTATCTGCCAAAGCACGTAGGGCAGAAAGATCAGGCCGGCGAGCGCTCCTCCCAACCAAAAATAGCCGCTGAGCAGCTGCCGATGCTGGCGGCTGAGGATCAGTCCCACAACCAGGCCGAACCCGAGGAAAAGCACGCTGATCTTGTTCTGCAAACCGAGCCCCGCGACGACTCCAAAGGCAATCCAAAGCCCGGGGTCTCCGTCGTCCAGTATCATCACGACGATGTAGAACGCGGCCAGCCAGAACAGCACGTCGAAAGGGTTCATTGAAAAGACGTGGCAGGTTCCGAGATAGACCGGGGCCACCAGCACGCAAACCTGAGCAAGGATTTGGCCGAATCTTCCAGCTCCCAGCCGCCGTGCGAGGAGCCCTGTCAGGAGGACGGCCGCTCCGCCAACAAGTGCGGGCAGCAGCCGGATCGAGAACAGGGAATCCCCGAGCAACCAACGGACAATCCGCAGCAGCAGAATCGAAAGCGGTGGATGATCCACGTAGCCCCAGTCAAGCCGGTTGCTGCAGGCGATGCAGTAAAACTCGTCGCTGAAAAACCCGAAGCCTCTGTGTGTGGCCAGGTGCAGGGTCACTTTGACCAATGCGGGGATCACCAGCACAGCCCAGTCGAATCGAGACCAACGTAAGCTGGCGGTCGTCGATGGTCCAGCGCTCATCTCTTCCTCCAGTCCGCACCAATTCGGCGCTGGCAATAATATCCATTCGGGGAAGGGCCGTCAGCGGAAAAGGAGACAGACGAGTAGCCTTTCGAAGCCGCGCGACATTCGCTGCTGTTTCAAGGCGACGACGAGACGCGCATCAGGGCGGCCATGACCAACGACCCACTGAATGCTGTACAGGGCGCGGTCTTCAGAAATGCGCTCGGCCATTTTTCGGGCGCTGTCAGCGGAATCTGCCCGTAGCAGGATCGATGACCAGGTCGGTCTCTGCCAAACGTCCGCCACATCCTGGTACCCCGTCCACACTTCAGACTCATGGGCGTCACCGTTCGAATCGAAGATCCCAACCACCTTCCAATTCGCGCCGTGGACCTCGAGCGTATCCCCCAAGGCGAGGTTCTTGAAGCGCCTGGACAGCGAGCCGACGACGATGATTTCACGGAGGCCAGGCTGGAATTTTCGGCCCTGAATAGCCCTCCCCCCACCGCGGCATCAACTCCTTCCAGACCGGCGATTTTGCCCCGATGAGAAACGGGCAAGACGTTCATCAGGGAGACACGGCCTGACCAGCAGCCGGAGGGCCGAGTCCGGCGTCTCGGGCGGATCCATAAAAGCAGAGAGGACCGTCAGCAGCGTAGCGACGAGGAACAGGGAGACAGCGATACTGGATAGGGTCAGCACCATCCTCCTCTTGTTCCGAAACAGGTTCCTGATCATAAAGCGGAGAATTTCATAACCATTTTCCTTTGACAGGATTAACAGGAGTTACAGGATTGGAAGTGCAGCCTCTAATCGTAAAGGCACAGTCCAAGGCCCGTCGAGATCAGCAGTGTCCCGACTCCCAAGGGCCAGCGGGGATTGACTTCACTGCTGAATTGACGAGTCAGCCAGCCTTCCGAGGGATGGGAGAGCTCCGGGAATTCAGCGAGAGGAATGCCTTTCTCCAGAGTGTTAGCGTCCTTAGGACAGGGGGGGAGAAATCAGGTTGCAGTCGGCATGCAAAAAGAACGAGAACGGAGCCAATAAGGTTTCGTGGTGGTCGAACGTTCACCATTACTGCGGCACCGTTCGCCAGCCGGACTCACCGTTTCGCCAGTAATCGATTGTCGTTCTGCGGCAAACGCCAGATCGTATAGGGCGGACATGAAGCTTAAAGCCCTACTAACTCTCTCGATCCTGGCATCTTGCCTACAGGTCGCCTATACGCAGGAGCAGTTTGGTGAGGAGTCACAGTCGGCCAACGTTCCAACTGAAGTACGGGAACGGCTGTCGCGGCTCGTTCCCGATCCGCCGCCGGCGCGGGCGACTCTCGAAGGACAACCGGCTTTCTACGATTCCCCTACCCTCTACCAATACATGGATGGCGCCGCCGACGTTTTCCAGATCTACGACGTGCAGGCGCTTTTTCATCAGGATTTCAAAGCCGGCCCTGTGGATCTCACCGTTGATATCTTCGACATGGGCTCTCTCGAAAAGGCATTCGGAATGTACGCCGCAGAGCGTTCGCCGAAATACGATTTCGTCGGCCTCGGCGCCGAGGGATACCGCAACGAGGGCCTGCTCAATTTCTTCCAGGATCGCTACTACGTCAAACTGGCCGCTTTCGAAGAAGGTGGCAACGCCGCGCTGCAAGAGTTTGGCGTTGCCATTTCGAAAAGAATAGGCGACAACACGCGTTTCCCTGTCCAGCTGTCGAAGCTGCCAAAAACGCAGCGAATCCCGCGAACGGAAAAGTACCTGCCCAAGGACCCGCTCGGCCACCCGTTTCTTGGCCCGGCGTATCAGGCCACATACCGGATGGAGAGTGGAGAGCGGATCCTCATGATCTCGGTGGCTGCCGACCCCGCAGACGCCGGGTCGAGGATGAAGGCGCTGGAAGACCACTTCCGCCGGACTGGCGAGTGGAAGGCGGCGCCGCAGTTCGGAACCGGGTCAGCCCGAGGGAGCAACAGCTTCGAAGGTTCGCTCGTCGCGACGGCGAGCGGACATTACGTCGTGCTCCTGCTGAACCCACCCGGCAACTCCGAGCCCTTCTTCCAGGACGCGGCAGCAGGGCTTCGGTAGAAACGGCTCGAAAACCGAATGATGACCCGGCACCCTTCCCTCGCATGCGGGCCCCTGAAGCAGTTGGAGGAGTAACGATATGGACAGTGAAACAATCGTGGAAACGAATCGGAACGTGAATCCGCCCGAAGCCCCGTGCCCGTGCTGCGGACACCCGATTAACGAAAGGTGGATCCACCGAGAATACGCCCGCCTGATGGGCCGCCGATGCAAAGGCAAGACCAGCCACAAAAAGGCGGAAGCCTCCAGAAAGAATGGACTGAAGGGAGGGAGGCGCAAACGGGCATGAAAAAGGATTTAATGATCGCTCATAATGGTGCCCGGTTGCTCGGCGGCCTGAAGATCTTTGGTCGTCTACTCGCGCTGGTCGTGGCTTTGCTCTCTGTCTCGCGCCCTTGCGCCGCCAGCGTTCAGGTGCCCGTCTTGGATGAAGTCCCGTTCAAGCTAGTCGACGGATACCTCATCGTTGTGAAGGGGTCTCTTCCCGGTCTTGCCCGGACGGTCAACGTGCTTATCGACACTGGCGCGACCGCCACTTTCGTGGATCGGAGGCTGGCCATAGCTGCGGGGCTGCGCGATCTCCCCCCGATGGGCGTTACTTCAACCGCGTTCGGTTCACGGCTGGACGTGGAACGGGTAGTCATTGATGGCCTTCTGCTTGGGGGTCGAATCATCACCCGATCCTGCCTGGCCGCCGACCTTCCCCGGGATGATATCGATATCATCCTCGGACTCGATGTCTTGCGAGGGACTTCACTACGTTTTTCATACCGCCTGTAAGGGCACACATCGGAGGACGCTATGAGTAACAAGCACGACCGCAGACAGTTCCTGGCAAAACCAATTCAGTGGGCGACCACGGCGGGCCTGCTGAGCGCAGTGGGACCGTCCCTGCTCGGGCAGTCGAGCGCAGCCGAGGAAGGGGCAAAGATCTTGACCCGGATCCTGGGCAAGACCGGCATTACGGTGCCCATTGTGAACATGGGGGTCATGAATGCGGACGTACCGGGGTTGATTCGACGGGCATACGAGCTCGGAATGCGCCACTACGACACGGCTGCGTACTACCAGGGCGGGCGCAACGAAGAAATGGTCGGCACCATGATCAGAGAGATGGGCGTTCGCGACAAAGTGGTCATCGCCACGAAGATCTTCCTCCGGGGGCAGGGCGTCTCGATGCACGATCCCCAGGCGCACGACGTCTTCCGGCAGATCTTCGAAGGCAGCCTGAAGCGGCTTCAAATGGATCACGTGGATATTCTGTATTATCACGCGGTCGACTCTGCCGAGGACCTTCGGGCCGACGGACCCCTGCAGGCTTTGGCTGAGCTGAAGAAGGAAGGTAAGACGCGGTTTATCGGGGTTTCGACTCACCGAGGAGCGGTGGTCTTGCCCGAAGCCGTCCGCCTCGGAATCTTCGACGTCGGCCTGGTCACCATCAACTACACCATGGCTTCCAGCAAGGACCTGCTCGATGCCATCGACGAAGCCGCCAAGGCCGGCATGGGGATCGTGGCGATGAAGACCCAAGCGGGTGGTGGCCGTGGGCGCAGGCAGCCGCAGAGCGTGCCGCAAAACCTCCCGCCTCATGCCCAGACCGCAATGCTGAAATGGGTCTTGCACAACCCGTCCATTACTATGGCCATCCCAGGAGCGACCACGTACCAGCACCTGGAGCAGAACATGACCGTGGCATTCAACCTGGAGTACAGCGACGCCGAGAAGGAGTTCCTGGCCGACAAGACTTCCTCCGCTCAAGCGCAGTTCTGCCAGCAATGTGGTCAGTGCCGCCCGGATTGCCCGCTCGGCGTGGATATTCCCACCCTGATGCGCTCGCACATGTACTCGGTCCAGTACTCCAATCAGGATTTGGCGCGCCGTACGCTCACATCCTTGGCGACAGGCGAGGGATTGGAGGCCTGCAGTTCCTGCGGTTCGTGCCAGGCCACCTGCCGGAACTCCGTCAACATCGGGGCCAAGATCGCGCAGCTGAAGGTGCTGGCGCCGCATCTGGCTGCGTAGGCTAGAATAGGGGCGAGAATACACTGTGAGCGATCTGCAAACCTCTTCTAAACCAGCTGCTCCCGTGAGCGAGACCCCGAAGAGCGCCGAGATCCGCTACCCCGGACTCGGGAAGATCTTCTTGTTGTGGACTGCGATCGGTGTTCTGACTTCACTCCGGTACTACTTCTACATGCCCTTGATACCGGGGATAAGGGATCTTGCCCTGTTGCTCGCGGGCGTTGCGTTGTACTACCCGTGGATCGTACTCACACCGCTCGTAGTCCGTCTCGAAGCGAGATTCCCGTTGGGAACCGGGAGGCGAAACCTGGCCCTGCTGGCGATGTGGAGCGTACCGATCTGCCTGCTCGCGTCTCCGCTGATGCTGGGATCGTTCATCGGCGTCATGTCCGCGTTTCAAGTTCAGTTGTCCAGGCCTCACCAGGAGATCCCCTGGTATAAGGAGGTTCCGGTCGCGGAGTTCATTTTCTGGGCGATCGCGGCGGGGGGATACTTCATCAGAACGCTGTTCCAGCTGCGCGAGCAAGAGCGTACGACCGCGCGGCTGGCGCTTGAGAAATCGCGACTGGAAGCGAGCCTCAACCAGGCCCAACTCGAGGTCTTGCGTGCACGGCTCAACCCACATTTTCTTTTCAACAGCCTCCAGAACATCTCCGTCTTGACGAAACACGATCCCCAGACGGCAAGCCGCATGTTGACGCGGCTCGGCGACCTGCTTCGAGCCGTCCTCCGGCGAGATTCCCAGCCCGAAAGCACGCTTCAAGAGGAGATTGAACTGACGAAGGCTTACGTCGCCCTGGAACAGATGCGGTTCGGAGACCGTCTGCGCGTTGACTTCAAAATCGATCGAGAAGCGGAACGGGTGATGGTCCCCTGCTTCCTTCTGCAGCCGCTGATTGAGAACGCGATCGTCCACGGGCTGCAGGGCGCGCAGAAGGTGGGCGTCATCACCGTTTCAGCCGTCAGTCAGGGAGAAGCGGTCATTCTGACCGTGACCGACAACGGGATCGGCCCGCCGACCGCGGATCCGGCAGGGATGAAGACGGGTATCGGCCTGCGATCCACCCGTGAACGCCTCGAGCGGATGTATCCGAACCGTCATTCGTTCTCCATCCGAAAACCGCCCGAAGGCGGTGCGGAAGTCCGGATGGTCATCCCGCTCCGCTTAGAGCACGAGGAGGATGCGGCTTACGACGATGAAGAAACTTCGACTGCTGATCGTTGACGACGAGCCACTCATCCGGGTTGGCATCCGGAACGACCTATCGGGAGTGCAGTCGGTGGAGGTCGCAGGGGAGTGCGGGTGCGTGGCAGACGCGGTCGCCGCCATCCGTTCCAACCAGTTCGACCTCGTTCTGCTCGACGTGCAGATGCCCGATGGTACCGGTTTTGATGTTGTTCGAGAAGTCGGACCGGAGAGGATGCCGGCCGTGATCTTTGTCACGGCCTATGACACGTACGCCATCCAGGCGTTCGAGATCAACGCTGTCGACTATCTCCTGAAGCCGTTTGACGAGAGCAGGCTGCAGGCAAGCATCGAGCGAGCCAGGGAGCGTCTGGCACGGCCTTCGGTATTGATCCGCCAACTGGAATCTCTGATGGAGGCGCGCGAGAGCCAGTGGCCAAAGACGCTGGTGGTGCGAAACGGGGAACGTTTCGATTTCGTGCCGGTCGAGTCGGTCGACTGGATCGAATCCGCGAATAACTACAGCCTTCTGCACTGCCGCTCGAATGACTACGTGTTCAGCGAGAACCTGACGAGTCTGGAACGCCGGCTCGACCCGGACAAGTTCCGGCGCGCGCATCGTTGCCATATCGTCAATGTGACCCGTATCGCGGCTGTACACTCCATCGCGGGCGGCGTGTTCGAGCTGGAACTGCAGGGCGGGGTACGGATAAGAACGGGCCGCCAATACAGCGAGGGGATTCGCAAACTGCTCAGGACCGGAAGGTGATCGAGCGGCCGACGGTGCAGGAAGCGTGGGACCACACCCGCAATAATCTTAGGAGCCCCCGGACCAAAACGAATGGAAGTCACACCGACGCCAAGATTTGCGAGTGCTGTTACAATCGGTTCATCATATTAGCGATATGACCGAACGCGGGACCAGCCGACAACGGGAGAGGGAAGAGGAATAGGTCGAGCTTTCTCGACGGATGACCCCGCAGGAACGCCTTGAAGCGGCCGCCCGCCTTTCTGAAATCGCCGTCCGGTTTCACCTGGCTGGCAATCTTTACAGAGCCGAGCGCACAGCTAACCGGCCGACCCGCGCAGAAGGCGAGAAGTAGAGATGCAGCCCAACGGACCCGGTCAATCGGCGATTCTCCTCACTCAGGTCGCTGCGCAACTAGAGGACATGGGCGTTCGGTATGCGGTGATCGGCGCCCTGGCGGCTTCGTTTTACGGCGTCGTGCGATCGAGCCTGGACGCGGATCTTCTTATCTCTGTCGTAGACTTTGTGCATCGGACCACCTCCTTAAACTCAGGTCCGATCGCGCTGGCGACCAACTGCCCTTCCAACGAAATAGGACGGGCAAAAAAGGAGAAAAGAAATGCAGAAACGCAGACTCGGAAACAGCCATCTGGAAGTCTCAGCCCTCGGGCTTGGCTGCATGGGCCTGAGCTTCGGCTATGGGCCGGCGACAGACAAGCAGCAGGGCATCGCACTCATCCGGGCGGCTGTCGACCGCGGCGTCACTTTCTTCGACACCGCGGAGGTCTACGGCCCGTTCACGAATGAG
>CAYQYP010000218.1:0-3486 GCA_964421755.1 uncultured Acidobacteriota bacterium | reverse complement strand
ACGCAGCCAACCCTGGGCTTTGCTACGCAACGCCTTTGGCGTTGGAAACCGGATTTAAACACGCAGCAGTGGAGCGAGTCAGGTGGTCCGCTTACTCTCGCTCGCTTCTCTCGCTCTCGTGCGCGGCTCCATTCGATCTCGCCCTCGCCGGGAACTCGCCGGTCTATCCGTTTCTGAACGGGTACGACGGCAGGGACGGAAAGGACCTCAAAGACCCCAAGGACAACGAGAGATCAAGGAAAAATTCAGGTGTGGCCTGTTCGTCCTTGGTCATCGTTGTTGTCCTTGAGGTCCTTCAAGTCCTTTCCAGATGGCGAGAGGGCAAGGCGCGGCATCCCCCGCCCCGCCGAAGCAGAACGGGGGAATGCCGAGGAATAGCGGACGCGCGCGGCTTAGAAAACCACCCGCATTCCGAGTTGGATG
The DNA here is from genome assembly GCA_964421755.1 of uncultured Acidobacteriota bacterium. Classification (GTDB taxonomy): domain Bacteria; phylum Acidobacteriota; class UBA6911; order RPQK01; family RPQK01; genus CAVUUN01. The sequence goes on along the minus strand of CAYQYP010000218.1, from coordinate 3,063 downwards.
ATTCTCTGGAATGGCGCCTGACCCAAACCGCCGCTCAGCTGCGTCTTATCCAGGAACTGAGGAGTCCCCGGAGTGATGAAGGAAGTCTGAGTGGTAGCCGGGTTATCCCCGCTGTTGAAGCTCTGGAAGTTCAGAGCCGAACCGCTCCCGAACGAGTAGCTGGGGTGGTTGAACGCATTCCAGAACTCGGCCCGGAACTGAATCTTCCGCTCGTCGCCCCAGAACGGGACTTCCTTGTAAAGCGCGAAGTTCCAGTTGTTGATGCCCGGCCCGATTTCGGTGTTGCGACCTCCGTACCCCAGACCGGGGCCTGGCGTCGCCCCAACCCCGCCACGGATATACCGTGCGTTCGGGTCGATCGCCACATAACCGACTGCATCCGGGAACCCGGATTCCGCTGTGCAAGACCCCAACACGCTGGTGGCTCCACCGGCGCCACGGCAGAGGAAGTTCACGTCTGAACCGGTCCCCTCGAGTCCGTTCGGGTTGACGAAGGCAACGTCACCGGCGGTGTCGAAGTCGCCATTGACGTCACGTCGGGAAAGGACCGACACCGGCTGACCGGATTCGGCCAGGTACGTACCGTTCACCTGCCAGCCTCCGAGGACCTTTCCGATGAACGGGTTCACGTCACGGAGGGCGGGAAGACTGTAGACCCAGCTCAGGGCGAACTTGTGCTCCCTGTGCAGACCCGACAATCCTTTGAACCCGTTGAGGTTGAGCATGTCCATCGGACGGCGCGGGTTGACGAAGCTTGTGAACAGGTCGTTCTCGATGATGTCGATCGTCTTGCTCCAGGTGTAGCTCGCGTTGAACTGGAGATTGTTCGTCATCCGACGCTCGAGGAGGACCGATCCACCGTGGTACCAGGAATTGCCCTCGGGAGTGAACTGAGTCAGGACGCCGGCGAAACCGAAGGGCTCGAGCATGAGCCCGCGAGACCCGCTAAACTGTGCGAGGGTCGGGGCATTCGTCATGTCTGCCGGAATGTCGGAGGCGTTCAGGAACAGGGGAAGACTGTTCGGATTCGGAACCCCGGCATTGAGCCAATTCTGGAGCGGGAGGTGAATCGCCTTGGTGCCAACGTAACGCAGCTCGACCATGTAATCGTTACCCAATTGCTGCTGCAGCGAGGTGGTCCACGTGTAAGTCTCGGGCGTGATTTCTTTCGACGGCACGAAAGACCCCGCGGCGGCTCGAGCAACAGCCTTGTCGGTCAACGCGTCCGTTGGCTGGACGGAAAACAGAGCGCCGCCCGCGATGAAACCGGTTGTTGCAAACCGGATCGCATCGCCGGCAGCCAGCGGGTCACCACCCGGTGCCAGGGCGCACCAGGCTGGTGAGGGACTCAACAGGCAGGCGTTGCTTTCCCTGTTCTCGAGCTGGAGTTGAGGCGGCAACTGCAGGAGCGGAAGGTTGCCATAGACGACGTCGTGTGCGACCCCCGCGCCAAGGCGCACGGCCGTTCGACCGTTGCCAAAAACGTCCCACGCCAACCCGACGCGCGGAGCCCAATTGTTCTTGTCCGGACGGGTCCTCTCGAAAATTATCGAGTTTCCGACGTGAGCGTCGATTGCCTGCTGGTGAGCCGGGGTCAGGCTGCTGTACACGTTCTGCCCGAGAAGGGCGGGATCGAGGCCGTAAGCGTCAATCGTCTCCTGGCTGTAGACCTCCGATTTTAGATCGGTGGCGTTCGAAATCGCGTTCAAGTCCTGGTACTTGCTGTCCCGGGCCGCCTGGGTATATTCGTACCTGAGGCCGAGCTCAAGCGTTAGATTGGGCGTCACCTTCCAGTTGTCCTGCACGAACGTGTAGAACGCGACCCGGTTGGCGGAAAAGAAACCCGTCCCAACACCGCGGGCAGACACGGTGTCCGGGAACTGGTCCCTCGCGAACGCGTCCAGGTTCGACCAGATATACTCGCCGCGGGCACGAGGCAGGAAGTCGGACCCGGAAATCAGGTCACGGAATTCGCCGCCGAACTTCAGGGTGTGCGAACCACGAATCCAGGTGATGTTATCCGTAGCCTGATAGACGTTATCGGTCCCTGTCTGGGGGTAGTTGCTCTGCGGACCCATGAACAGGTTCATGTTGTCAATGTCATAGTTGGCGTACACGTCCGTCGCACCCGGCGCAGGAGGAAGTTCCGGCAGGAGGAATCCTGAGAGCGCCCGGTTCAGACCTACACGAAACTCGTTGACGAGCGTGGGTCGGATTGTCCAGACGTCACCGACCGTGATCCGCCTGGTGTCGAAAAGGTCGCTGCTGTTGAACTGGGCGACGGGTAACTCGCCGGCCCCAACGGCCCGGTTACGGCTCCAGTGGAATCGGCCGGCAATCCGGTGGTTTTCCGTCTGAAAATCGCTGCTGATCAGGAACAGGTGGCTTCGATCGAAGTTCGGTGCGCTTCCCGCGAACTGGCCGACCTCGATCGGCACCTGCTGCCCGGTCGCCTCGTTCAGCACGGTGTGCGTCTGGAACTCCGCCGATGCAGCGGTCGGCGCCGCCGGGACGAAGTCTCTCATAATGCCGACATTGACCGGGCTGACTCCGCTGGCCGGGTCTGCGGCAAGAGCTTCAAGCGCCTGCAGGCCTGCTGCCGTAGGCACGGTAATCTGCCCGGACGGTGACCCTGCCAAGGTCAGGTTTCGATATTCGAAGGAACCGAATAGAAACCACTTGTCGCGGATCAGCGGGCCGCCGAGCTGGCCGCCGGGCCGATTCCAGTCGTACCTCGGCTTGTCGGCCCCTTCCGGCGTGACTGAACGGGTAATGTTGTCGAGAGAATTGAGGTGCCGGTTCTGAACATACCACCAGGCTCGGCCATGTACATCGTTGGTTCCGGAACGAGTCGTGGTAATGAACTGCCCTCCGGTCGAGTGGCCATGTTCGGCACTGAACTGGTTGGTCAGCAGGGTGAACTCCTCGACTGCGTCCTGAATGACCGGCGACATTGAACCGGTTACGCTCGGGTCGTTGTTGTCGACTCCATCAACGGTGAAGTTATTGTTCCGTGGACGATTGCCGCCAATCGACCCACCCTCGCCGACTACTCCGCCGGCC
>CAYQYP010000217.1:0-2549 GCA_964421755.1 uncultured Acidobacteriota bacterium | reverse complement strand
AGTGGTGTCGTCGGACTAAGGAAGCACATGCTGAACAGAGCTGTTGTCATCGTTCGCCCGAAGCAACCGTACTTAGACTGGGCCTTGTCGCTCGACGACTCCGGCCTCGTGCCGGACCCTGGAAATGAGCAGACCGTATATACAAGCTCGTGCCGGAACTCCGTTTGGACGACCCGACTCCAATTACTGGTGTACGATCCACTTGGTGCTTGACCGCTTTGCTACGGGGCAAGCCTATGCTGACAAGTGTCGGGAACACGGCAATTGAAGTCGGTTAACGGACTTGTTATGGGCTGATGTCGTGCGGAGGGCGAGATCGAATGGAGCCGCGCACGCAGCGAACGGCAGTGAGCGAGAGTAAGCGGACCACCAATCATTCGCTAAGTCGATTACATTTAAATACGAAGCAGTGGAGCGAGTCAGGTGGTCCGCTTACTCTCGCTCGCTTTTCTCGCTGTCGTGCGCGGCTCCATTCGATCTCGCCCTTCGTTGGGAACTTGCCGGTCGTACGGTTCTAAGAGGGGGACGGCGCCGCGAGGCTCCGTCTCCACGCAGTGGGGCACCTAGAGTCAAGGGTACCTCGTTGGAATCAACCATCCTGCAGGCGTTGCTTGCGGGCGAGGCAGAGGAACTGGCGACCCTGCGAAGGCAGCTCGCAGGCGCCACAAGGTGGAGAAACTCATTGCCGTTAGGGTGGCGCGAGGAACGATGCATCGAGTAACACTCGGGACAATCTACAGCCAAGACAATCTTCGCCGAGTTCAGATCTTCAGGCGAGAAGATGGCACGTTTGGGTTTGACGAAGAGAAATACGCCGAGAAGGAACAGTGTTGGATTCCGCTGGGTTTCAACTCCATCTGCGACTCGCAAGAGCGAGCCTTCACGGAGGCCCGCGGACGCATTCCCTGGCTTTCGGAGCATCAGGTTTGAGCGAAGAAGACGTGCGCCAGATGCAAGAGCATTATCAGCATCTGCAAGAGGAGTGCCGAGCTATACTGTCAACAAGACCCGCCTAGACAAATGGTTCCCGCGCACCCGGGAATCGCGCGGGCCGCTGAAGTCTCAGCCGGCGCTCCTCGCACAGCGAAAGCACGCTCGGGTCTCCAAGGAGGTCGTGCGATGAATAGTCTCCTCGTAATGCTGGTGGGAGTGCACCTCTCGACCGCGCTGTTCGCCCAGGAAGCGTCGGCAGCTCGTACGTCGAGCAACGACGCGAGGTCCCCGCTTATGGTTTCCTTCAAGGACCTGAAATGGACCGAGCTCCCCGAAAGGAAGGGGATGCAGTTCGCCTTACTCTCGGGTGACCCCACGACCGGGGCGTATACGCAGATGCGCCGAGTGCCGGCCGGCACCGACAACCCGCTGCACAGGCACAGCAGCGAGCTGACCAACGTGATCATTAGCGGCGTTTGGTACACGGGTACGGATTCTGCTTCGGCTAAGGATTTCGGTCCGGGGTCGATCGTGAGGATGCCCGCCAACTGGGTTCATGTGAGCGGATGCCGTTCCGAAAGTGATTGCGTGTTCTACCAGGAGGGCAAAGGCAAGTTCGACTTCAAGCCAGTCGAGGCCAAGGTTCCCAAGTGAACACCGGCGTGCAGCAGGCTGCGCGTCGCTACGCGAGAGGACGCACATTATGTTCGAACACAAACATCAGAAACTTCTTCCAACACACCGCTTTCTTAGGCGCATGGCTGCCAGCTTTGGAATAGCGGCGGTCGTTGTTTTATCCGCTCTCAGCGCCGGTGTGCTTGGTTACCATTACACCGCGGATCTGCCCTGGCTAGATGCCTTGTTGAATGCAGCGATGATCTTGACGGGAATGGGGCCGGTGGATCCTATGGTTACAGACACGGCGAAGCTGTTCGCATCCGGGTATGCACTATTTAGCGGCGTCATTTTTCTATCAGCCATGGCAATCGTGCTGTCACCTGTTTTCCATCGGATTATGCATACGTTTCATGTTGATGACGGCACAAGAGATGATGGACAAGAGTGATCCAGGACGAGAAGTTCAACATACGGGTTGACGATCTGGTCCGGGTGACGGTCGAAGAACTGTTGGACCGTCCGGACGAAGAAAATTGCAGAAACGCGCGAGTACGTCCTTCAGAAAAACCGGGAACTACGAATCGACCAAATGCTCGCATTCTGGCCGGAGGCGCTCCATTACGTTGCCAGGGAGCCTGCCGAAGGCGGCTGGGTGGTTCTTCGCGATCCTGCCCGAAAAGGGCCCAATCTTTCTTTAGACCGCGTCTCGGAAATCGTTAGGCTGCAACCCTTGCCCGCGCATCTATAGCGGCATGAGAGAAAACGAGCTGAGTCGGCCTTCTCGCGTCGTTGTCGCATCGTTGCTAATAAGGAATTGCCCCGCTCCTCCAAGTCTTCGACATGCCCACCTCGGTACGGTTCTACCGCGACGTTTTGGGCTTTGAGGTCGCCGGTAACTCACCGGCGCGGGAGACCGATGATTTCGACTGGGTGTTGCTCCGTTTCAACGGCATTGACCTGATGCTCAATACCGCGTACGAAGTGGACAAGCGGCCTCC
>CAYQYP010000216.1:0-6617 GCA_964421755.1 uncultured Acidobacteriota bacterium | reverse complement strand
TCCCGTCCGCACTGGGATCGCGGGCATCTTGCCCGCGCGCCGGGCGTCCCGCCCGGCGTTATCCGGGGGTTCGATGGTTCCGAAAAGCCAAGACAACGGCAACGGCGGGCAGGATGCCCGCCGAGCGGACGAGACGTCCGCCAACCCAGTGCGGACAAGATGTCCGCGCTCCAAGACAAGATGTCCGGCTGCGCTGAGTCTCCCTTGCGTGGCGAACTTACGAGCGTTAGTCTGTCCCTAATTTCTTTGTCTCAGCGATGGGGTGCAGTCCAGACTGTCCCCGAATTTCCATGGAATGCAGGCCCCCACGCGAACCGATTTGAGCAACTGGCTCGTGCACTTCGTGCACGACCGCAACCCCGAAAACGACCCGTCTCAATTCTTCGTTGGGGATATTCCTGACCGGGACTACATGCCAGTCCCGATCGGATTCAAGAAATCCGGCGAACCGATGTTTACAGACTGGGACAGCTACGAAGAGCATTACGGAACGTTGGAGCCGGACGCGCCCGCGATCTCTGTGCTGCAGAACATTGTTCGACAAGGCTTTCTGCGCGCCGGTTGGTCGTTTCGCGATCAGAAAGCAACCATATACGGCCCCTGGCCGGTCGTCTGCTTCACCGAAATGCCTTTTTATGCCCTCCTCGACTACGCTCGAACTCGGTCGAATGATGGACTTGTCAGCACATACGGTATTGCTCTTCTCCGCAGCGAACTGTTCGCGGCTGGGGCTCGTCCGGTTATTTATGGCTTAAGCACCGCGCACAAGGAAGCTGACGGTGCCGATCCATACGCCGGCAAGGGATTCCGGTGTTTGGCCCAGAGTTGCGCTCTCGGCCTTGAGGAGCAGTACCGATACGTAGCAACGCGATTGACCGGCAGCAGACCAATAGACTGGACCCACGAACGTGAATGGCGGTGGCCGCTCGCCGAACCGGACCAGTGGGTCCCGGGACTGCCGGTCTGGCTTAATCATGAAAAGCAAACATTTTCCCAAGTCGTCGTTTTTGTAAATACCGGAGAGGAGGTTGATCAGATCCTCGGTCAATTGAAGCTGCTTCATGACCGGAGTAGCAACCAGTTCGACTCGTCGGTTGATCGGGCGTTGGCGGCTCGAGCCCGGGTGATTTCTTTGGAGGAATTGAGGGAGTTCGCGAACCTAGAGACGGTTCGGTTTGATGAGCTGCCATTCCACCAGCTAAAGAAGATACCTCGTGTCAAAGCTTCCGATGCCGTCAAGCAAAAGGTTGCCTCTGCGTTGGCTGAAGCGGCGAGAGTTGCTGAAGCCGCAGGTCGAAAAGCGTTGGCAACTGCGAACCGCACAAAGTATGGCAATATAGCCGATGTCTGTGGCAGGGCGGATGTCATAACGTACGAGACCGGTACCGAAGTGACCGCGGCTCTTCTCGAGCTGAAAGTAGCCGAGGCAAATGACGACGGCTACATCCTTAGGGGTCTGGACCTACCCTTCTTGGACCAAGCGCTTTGCATCGCCGAGGCATCTGCCATCGCTGCCGCAGAATACCTGACCCAAACACTTGGTCAGAAGTTTTACGACCGGTCACGTGTGGACTAGGGAATCGAGTGGTCGGAATCGAGTGGGGTCACCTGAGGACGTGCCGACATTGAAGGCGGTCATGCCCGGGGTAGCTGGGGCCGCGTGCAAGACATTTGGTTTCTGTTTTTCCCTGCCAGGAACGAAGACTGAGTTCTCTAATGGGAGAAATGGGGATTGAAGAAAAACGGATTGGGACCCTTCATTACTATTGGCAAAGAGCGGCGATCGCGTGCACCAACTGGCTGAAAACGAGGTTGATTCGAGTTTGCCCGACTGCATGAAACCCTCTAAGATACCCCGCAGGCCGCCTTTCGTTGGGCGGCAGCATTTTCCCTTCGACGAAGGTCTTCTCGAAACTTTCGATCGCCGATGAACTCTCGTGCGCTAACGCATTCCGGATACAGCCTGCCTCATCGAGGATGTTAATGTCGGGATAGCATTGGGTCGGACCGAAATTATTGGTGTGACGAAAAGGGTTAAGTCAAATTGGAGGCCCAAAAAAGGGCCTTGCAGCCAAAATTGCCCCGCGATTTGGAAAGCGTTTAGCTTGCTGAAAAGACCGAGTCCGTGGGGCGACGCCCTCTCGGAGCACGGACGTCGACCACCCGCGGGGCAAATTAGAGGGATGCCACAGATGGCCGCGCAAGCGCCGGGCCGGCGGACGGGACGTCCGCGAACCCAGTGCGGACGAGACGTCCGCGCTCCAAAAGGCCGTCACCGCTGCACTCGTCTTGTCCCAAAAGCAAGCTAAACGCTTTCGCGATTTTCGCTTCCAAGAGGACGGCCGAATCGGTTGGAGCCACAAAGAGCCCGTAACCGGGGCGGTGTCTAGAGTTTTTAATCTTGAGATGCTTGGAAATTGAAAGTCTTAGACACGGCCCCCGTTACGGAACGGCCCCGGTTACAGTTCCCCCGAACAGAAACGTTCCGTTCATACCTGGACCACTCTCAACTCGACCCAAGATCAACAAACACGATGGCGGAGGGGTTTCCGACCGCCGCATAGTGGCCGGTGAACGCCAATCGGCCGCTATTCCGATCCACCCGGAAGACCGTGACATTGTCGGCACGCTGGTTGCAAATGTAGAAGAACTCACCGCCGGGACCGAAGTTGAAGCTCCGCGGATAGTTGCCGCGAGTCCATTCTTCTCCGACGAAGGTCAGTTCTCCGTTGGAACCCACCGAAAAGATGCCGACGCTGTCGTGGACACGGTTCCCCGCATAGACAAACCGTCCATCCCCGGAAACCAGGATCTCAGAGCAGAAGTTGCTCCCGGCGAATCCGGGCGGCAGTGTGGATATCGTCTGGCGCGGCGACAGGCTTCCCTTGGTTGCATCATAATCAAACAGGACGATCGTTGACCCTTCCTCCTGGATCGAGTAGAACCAGCGCCCATTCGGGTGAAAATCAAAATGCCGCGGTCCATCTCCGGGTGGAAGTGAAATCCTGTGGGGATCGTTCGGGATCAAGACGCCGCGCTCCTGGTCGAATCTCCAGACAAAGATCTGATCCAGACCCAAATCGACGTGCAAGACGAAGCGTCCCGTTGGGTCCGCTGCAATCATGTGCGCATGGGTACGGTCATGCCCGCTGAAGGCGAAGCTTCCCAGTGGAGCGTGAGGGGCCTTTCGCGGCCCTATTGTTCCCTCGTCTATTTTGACGTCCGAGGCCTCAGCGAGGCGGCCGTCGCGCAGAATGGGAAAAACGGCGACAGAGCCTCCGAAGTAGTTGGCCACCAGGAGAAACTTCCCCGATGGATGAATGCTCGCATAGGTGGGTCCAGCACCGCCGGCTCGGACCGTGTTCAGAAGCTTCAACTGTCCATCCACCCGGTTGATGGCGAAAGCGCTGACCGTGCCTTCATTGTTTTCGCCTACACGATCGGTCTCATTCGTTGAGTAAAGTCGAGTTCCGGCGGCATTCACGGCCAGACAGTTGGGACTTGTTCCTAGTTCGAAAGCTCCATCAGGAGTTAGCGCTCCCGTGGCGCGATTAACCTGAAAAAGATGAATGCCCCGTCCATTTCCCGGCGGTAAGTCTACCTGGGTTGGAAGTACATCGTGCAGCGGAGAACTGAAGGTTCCCACATAGGCCATAAGCGGTGAACGCTGCGCGGTCCGCTCTGCACCGCTGACCCCTTTCACCAGTGAAGCAGCGGGAAGTATCGAGATGCCTCTGAGAAACGACCGACGGGTAAATGGCAGGGAGGTGACGTCAACTGCGTGATCTTGCATCATTGTACGAAAATACGCGAAAACGGGGCCGGCGGCCAAGGCAGGCCCGACAAGGGTAGCCACGTTTTCAAACGATGCGCTGGCGACGAGCATAGGGAGAGATTCCCCCACCGGCAACCTGGCACGAACCTCTAACGTGACCGGCCCCGGTTATGAAATCGCAATTGCGGCCCAAGACATTAGGGCCCCCTTGCGCTAGGCGTATTATAAATGTCTGATTTTCGTAGCATAAGCTGGTCGGGGCAATTGGGTCGGACCGAGATTATTGTTGCAGCGAGAGTGCTTAAGTCGAATCAGAGGGTCTTGGAGACGCCTTGCGACCGGATTTTCGCGATTTCGGCCCTTTGGCCCGGATTCCGGACACGGTTCGCTGATTCCGCTTCGGCTATTTAGTGTTTCGATCGAGACGTGGCCGCGCTAAGATGACACCATGCCTCGGTCCAATCGGTATATCCTTCCCGGGCGGCTGTACCACATCACGCATCGTTGTCATGATCGAAAGTTCCTGCTCGGCGCGGCAGCAGATCGCACCGAGTACCGACGTCGCCTGGGGGCCGCTCTGGACCGCTTCGGGGTGTCCCTGCTGAGCTACGCCATCACCTCCAATCACACCCACGAGATCCTCACCAGCCCGAACGAAAAGCGGATCAGTCAAATGATGCAGTCGCTGGAAGGCAAGTTCGCCGAGTACTACAACGCGCGCAAAAGACGGCGGGGAGCGTTCTGGGAGGACCGTTTCCATTCCACCATGATTCAGGAAGGGTCCCACCTCTTGGACTGTATGGTCTACATCGACCTGAACATGGTCCGATGCGGGGTCGTCAACCACCCGGAGCAGTGGGAGTGGTGCGGCTACCATGAGCTGGTGGGCGACCGGAAACGGTTCCGGATCATCGACCACGACCTTCTGGGGAAGTTGCTCGGTCCTCTGGCGCAGGACTTCCTGGTCAGCTACCGGAGTGAAATCGAACGGGCGATCGCGGCGAAACGGCTGAGTCGCGAAAGTTGGTGGACGGAGAGCATCGCGGTGGGTAGTCGGGAGTATGTGTTGCAGATCGAGGAGCAAACCCGTAAGCGCAAAAAGAGGATTCGGAGCGAGGAGGTGGGGAGCGGATACTGGTGCGTGCGTGAAGAGCCGCCTCCCTACGGGGACCCGAGTGTGGGCCCCGTCGGTCACTCCTTTTGAGAATGGCCACGACCGGTAGGCCTGACGAAATCACGTCGCAAGGCTTCTCTACGATACTGAGATTCGACTTAAACCGCCTGATTGCAGCAATAATCTCGGTCCGACCCAAATGTCCCTATTATTCCAACAAGTACGTGTACCTCCGCACCTTGGCGAAGTTCCTTGATAAGGACCCACAGGTCGATCCGGAGAAGAGGATGAAAATACGCCTTATGGTCACGGATGGATTAGCCTATGGGGACATCAGGGTAGTAGAGGCAGCCGTCGGGGCATGTCGGCATTTCAGAGACGACCCGTCCCTAGTCGCCTCTCTCAGGGCGATTGCGGCCAAGGACGCGACTGGTTTGTCACCGGCGGCCAAGCGCCTGGTGAAGAAGGCGCGGGAGGTCCTAGAGGGGTCGAATGAGGATTGACCGCCTGGAACGTCGGCACCTCACCGTGACTTGGGGGTGTGTCTCAAGAGCTGATTCCGCGAAACATCTGAAAGTGGCCCTGCGCGTGGTGCACGAGGCGACGGTTGTCGTGGCGCGCGGACCGAACGGGTTCGCGACACCATGCTGGCGGTTGGCGACACTGACACCCGGGCGAACAACACCGACGTATGGTCTGCATCGACCTGAACATGGTCCGATGCGTCTAACGCCGTTTGTCTTCCGTAAAGCGTGGCAGAATGTTCCAGGTGAGCGCAAAACAGACGGCACTGAGCACGCCCGAACCAATGATCAGCGAAAATCCGAACGGCCAACCATAGTTTTGAGCGGCCCAGCCAACGCCGACGCCCGACGCTGTGGCTCCCATGTACCCCCAGAAGCCGGTGAATCCGGCCGCCGTCGCCGCCGCCTTTTTTCCGGCGAAGTTGATCGCCGCGACGCTGACCAACATCAGCGGCCCGTAGACCAAGAACCCGGAAATGCCGAGCAGTATCATGTACAGGAGCGCGTGGCCGGGGGGAGCAATCCAGAACCCGTAGAGGCTGCCCGAGAGCAGCAGCATATAGATCGCCATGATAGGACCGCGGCGGGTGCGATAGATTCGGTCTGAAATCCAGCCGGCGCTTAACATTCCGAGAATGCCCATGACCTCGAAGATGGCGGTGATGAGTCCCGCCTTCCCGATTGAGACGTGTTTGGCTTCGTTGATATAGGTGGGAGCCCAGGTCAGCGCTCCGTAGCGGGCTATGTAGAGGAAAAAGTTGCCAAAAGCGACGAACCAGACGTAACGGTTGTTCAAGACATTGCTGCGGAGCGTCTCGATCACTCCCGACTGTTGCTCAATCGCATCCAGCTTCGCCGGTTCCATGACATCCTGGCGATACTTCTCTACGGGTGGCAGGCCCATCGATTCAGGGATGTCCCTGAGGCGGTTGAGCAGGAAAAAAGAGAAGAAGACCGCGAAAATCCCGGGAAGCAGGAAGACGTACTGCCAGGCCTGACCCACCGGCCAGTCTACTTGGACGATGTATCCGGAGGCGATCAGGACGATAGCGGCTCCGAGCTGGTGCGAGCACCCGTAGATGCTGAACATGCGCCCATGCTCGGAGGGTGAGAACCAGTGGCTCAAGAGCCGGGCGCCGGGTGGGAATCCCATGCTCTGAAACCATCCGTTGAAAAGCCAGAGGCCAGCCAGGAGCATCAGGGA
>CAYQYP010000215.1:0-31289 GCA_964421755.1 uncultured Acidobacteriota bacterium | reverse complement strand
GGTCAGCCGGTCAGCCGTCTTCACCGCGGCAGCCAGTAGCTCAGCTTGACCAGCAGCACATTTTGGCTAGGTGCGTCCCAGAGCGCGCTGTAGTTGTGACCAAGCGAGCCGTCCCACGTGTTCGCGTAACTCGTCCGTCCCTGCGACCATACCACATACAGCGCGGAACCGGGTTTCGGTTCCCAGCGTACCACCAGGTTCGATCGAAACTCTCGAAAGCTGAAGTCAGGCCTATCGAATGCGTAAGAGCCGCCCGGCTCATTCACCTCGTAGCTGTTCACCTCGGGACGGTACAGGATTTCACTGGCGGCCAGGTTTCGAAAACGGCCTGCATAGTCATGAGCCAGAGGGGTAGTGGCGCGCTTGAAATCCGTGTAATTTCCCGTCGACAGGAACGGGCTGCCGTAATACTGGATTGAGAGGTCCGGGGTCACGGTGAAATTTACCCGGATGGTCGTCCCCAGCGTCTTCTGGTGAATGCGGCCCAAGATGTAGAGCGGCTCGTCGTCTGCCTGTGGAGTCGCGACGTACTCCATGTCGTTGACGTTTCTCGAGTACTGGACCTCGCTCAATACCGACAGGGACTCCGAGAGTCGCAAAACGATTCCCGGGTAGAGCTCAGTCAGGTTCGACTGCCCCTCGCCGTAGAAGTGCTTATGCACTCCCCAGTTGAATGCCACGCGTCTCGAGGGATCAGTCGACCCGAAAAGATTCGTGCACCAAAGCCGATCGCGGGCCAGAGCGGGCCCACCGCGCAGCAGCCTGGTCGTGACGTCTTTTCCGACCCTCGTCACCGCAATTCCAGCGTACCACTTGTTCTTCAGAGTACCTTGTGCGGTGACTCCCGTCATGGTCTCGGTTGCAAGGCCGCCGAAATCCCAGCCGTCCGTCCGGTTAAGGACGACGGCGTACGTGCGGAAGAGGCCGTGCGGCTCAGATTGGTGGTAGCCGAACGAGGCCTGGTTGGTGAAAGAGTCCGCCTGCCGCAGATACCCGAGGCTGTTCAGTTCGAGACCGGGAGAGCTCCAGCGGATCGTGTCCGAGAAGCGCCATCGGCTCTTTTCGGTTCTGCCGAACCGGACACGGCCGCCGTGACCCGCCAGGGCCGTCGCGGCGTTATCCACTCCGAGATGCGTCGCATCCGACCTCTGGAAATAGTGGACGGCATTGGTTTGAAGCCTGCGGATTGCCTCCTCTGAACCGGTCACCTGGCTGAAGACGGTCTGGCTCTGCAGGACATAAGTGCGGTTCTTGAAATAGTGTGCGAAGTCGACTCCACCGGTGATCGCATCTCCGGGCAGGAAATCGAGGCTCGGATCGGACAGCCAGCGGTGAGTCGAAGTGAGCATGCCGCCCAGGCTGGTATTTCCCTTGTCCCAGTCCTTCTGGACGCGCGACAGGAAGTAGTTGGTATTCGGCTCGACGGGTTCTTCCCGCTCCTGCCCCAGGTACGAAACGTTGGCCGTTTCCCGTGAGGTCATGCTCTGCAGGATTCCGATGGAGAGCCCATTGTCAGTCTTGCCAGTCACCTTGATTGCGTCGAGGATCGTGGTCATCTCGGGAGCTTGCATGAATTCCCCGTCCTGCAGCGTCGGTGCGTAGGCCGGAGCGCCTCCGATTCGACGCGAATAAAACAACATGGGCGAGTCTTCGTTCGTACCGCCCAAGTCAAACTGCATGATGGTTTTCCCCTCCAGGAAGAACGGGCGTTTCTCCGGGTAAAAAGTCTCGTAGGCAGTCAGGTTCATGACCGACGGGTCGGCTTCCACCTGCCCGAAATCGGGGTTGACCGTCGCGTCGAGCGTGAAGTTCGACGTGAGCCCAACCTTTGCATCCAGACCGACCGAAGCGGACTTGTCGATCCCATCACGGTAAGGATCTCCGGCGACTTCGGGATTGGATGTCAGTTTTGCGACCGTGTGTGGAAGCAGCTCGATATGACGAAAGCGCTTCAGACCACGAATGCCGTGCAACTCGCCCAGGTTGTACATCCGGCCGGTGCTCTGCCTGGGGATCAGCTGCCACTGATCCTCCTCCTGGTTGCGGTCAATCCAACGCCAGGCGTGCAAACCCCACACCTGCTCGTCTTGCGGACCGTACCGCAGCTGGTTCAGGGGAATCTGGAATTCTGCGGTCCATGCATCCTCCTCCATGCCCGTTTTTCCGTACCAGACGGCGTCCCAGGTCGTATCCCAACCATCGTTTGTCAGGACCAGGTCGACCTTCCCGCCGCCCGCCGACAGGTCGAACTCAAAACCCGTTCGCTTGTCGTTGTAGCTGTCGAAACAGACTCCGACAACATCCCCGGCATCCTCCACTCTGTCCCGGCGGGAGCCGTATCGGTGGATCAGGTTGGGGTCGTCGTAAGCTCGGATCGCGACGTAGATGTTCCGTTCGTCGTAGAGGATCTTGATCTCAGTCGGCTGAGAAGGCTTGGCTCCCTCGGTCGGCATTTGCTGCTTGTAGTCTCCGGCCCACTCGCCTTCGCGCCATGCTTCGTCGTCCAGCCGGCCGTCTATCAAAGGAGGCGCCGATTTGAGCTTTACCGTCGTGTACACACGAGCCGGATAGATCCGGCCATGCGGATTCGAGGCTGCGGACGCGGCCGGCGTTGTCTGGGTCTGGGCAGCCGGTTTGCCAACGGCCATCAGACAGATGATCGTCACGACGAGAACGGAAATTCTGCGGAACATTCACTCCCCCTGGGCTTCAAGATCAGCACCGCCTGTGCGGCGTCAAAAACGAGGCACGATATTCTGACGCAAGACCGCTTCTCGGGCAATGCGGATTCTGAAAAGCGTGTCCGACTTGGAAGTCGGACCTGCCTGGACAAATTAACTGGACATCAGCTCTGCTCGTACTATCATTCAGACCATGCTTCGCATCTCGAACCTGTACAAGTCATTTGGCGATATCCGGGCGGTTGACGGACTATCGCTCGAAATCAATCGGGGCGAGGTTTTTGGACTTCTCGGGCCAAACGGGGCGGGGAAAACGACGACAGTGAATATCGCCGTGGGCCTTCTGGCGGCGGATCAGGGCAGTGTCGAGCTCCTCGGCCACGGATCCCCTGCAGACCCCGACGTCCGTCGCTATATCGGGGTTGCGCCGCAAGTACTGGCCATGTACGAAGAGCTAACGGCCGAGGAGAATCTCGCCTTTTTCGGCAAGATAGCGGGCGTACGCGGTGCGCGGCTCCGCGAACGCGTGAAATCGACGCTCGACTTCGTAGACCTCTACGACCGCCGCGCCGACCGCGTCTCCACCTTCTCGGGCGGGATGAGGAGGCGTCTGAATCTTGCCATTGCCCTGGTGCACGATCCGGAATTGCTGCTCCTGGACGAACCCACCGTCGGCGTCGATCCACAATCACGCAACGCGATCTTCGACAAAGTGCTGGCGCTTCGCGAGCAGGGGCGCACGGTCGTCTACACGACCCATTACATGGAAGAAGCGCAGCGGCTTTGCGACCGGGTCGGGATCATCGATCACGGACGTCTGCTGGCTCTTGACAGTATCGATGGGCTCCTTCGGACCCACGGAGGACAAAAAGTCCTGGTGGCCGAAAGCTTGCAGGGCGAGGTCCGCGTGCCGACGGACGATCCCCTGGCGGAGTTGAACCGTCTTCAAGCCGAGTCGCGTCTGCTCAGCTTTCGGCTGGAAGGACCCGACCTCGAATCGGTCTTTCTCCAGCTGACCGGCCGGCGATTGAGGGACTAGCACCATGAGAGAAATACTCGCCGTGGCCATGAAGGATTTGAAATTGCTGTTTCGCGACAAGGCCGGGTTCTTTTTCGTCTTCTTCTTCCCGCTGCTCATCGCGATTTTTTTTGGAACACTATTCGTCAACGAGGGGCACCAGGCCAACAAGCTGAAAGTGTTCGTCCTCGACGAGGACAACACGAGCGGCTCGCAGACGTTTGTCAAGCGCCTGATGGGGGCGCCGGAGCTCGATGCGCGCACGGCCTCACGCACGGAGGCGTTCAGCCGGGTCCGACGCGGAGAGGCGACCGCCTACATCGTCGTCCTGAAAGGCTTTGGAGAAGCCAACAACTTCGGAGGCAACCCGCCGTCCGTCGAACTCGGCGTCGATCCGTCGCGAAAGGCGGAGCAGGGGATGCTGGAGGGCACCCTGGTCAAGTACGCGGCCGAAAGGCTGACAGACCTTTTTGCCGATCCCTCGAAATCGATCTCATCGCTCGAGCAATCACGGGAAGAAGTGCTGAAGAGCCCGAACATGGCCCCCTCCGATCGGGAGAAAGTTTCGAGCTACCTCGGGGACTTATCGGCAGTCCTCTCCCGCGCGCCGCAGGCGCAAGCCGGGGACAAGAGTTTCGGCGGTTTTCAGCCACTCAAGATCCAAAACGCCGATGTACATGTGCAGTGGGAGGGGCCGCGGCGTTCCTACGACGTGACATTTCCCCAGGGCGTGATGTGGGGAATTCTCGGATGCGCCGCTGCTTTTGGCATTTCCCTTGTCACGGAGCGAACGCGAGGCACGCTGGTCCGGCTGCGCATGGCGCCGATCCGGCGCGGCCAGATTCTGGCGGGGAAAGCTCTTGCCTGCTTCACCACGATGATTGCCCTGGCGATCGCGTTGCTGGCGTTTGGGCGCGTCGTTTTCGGCGTGCGAGCCGATTCTCTGCCCAAGCTCGCAATCGCCCTGGTGGCCGTCGGTCTCTGTTTCGTCGGGATCATGATGTTGCTCTCGGTGATTGGAAGAACCGAGCAGGCCGCGGGCGGGATCGGGTGGGCGGTACTCCTGGTGATGTCGATGCTCGGTGGTGGCATGCTCCCATTGTTCTTCATGCCCAAGTGGCTTCAGGCGATCAGCCATTTCAGCCCGGTCAAGTGGGCCATTCTCGCGATGGAGGGGGCGATTTGGCGCGGCTTTTCGTACACCGAGATGCTTCTGCCCTGCGCCGTGCTACTCGCCATTGGTACCGTCTGCTTCACGGCTGGCGAACGCGCCTTCAAATGGCTTGAGTAGGGGAAGAAAGGGGCAATGGGGCAAGCCTCCGGGAGCGCGGACGTCCCGTCCGCGATCCCAGTGCGGACAAGATGTCCGCGCTCTGGAGTTTTCACATTTTCAGCCGGCTGCGACCGCCTTCGGCCTGAAAGGCCGAGACATAATAGCCCGGGGCGGAGCGCTTTTTGCGTAGCCCCGGGGCTATGTCAGCAACGAGCTTCAAGCCCTGAAAGGGCGGGAGAGAAAGCACTCCGCTCCAAGGGTCTCAATCCCACACGTAGCGTTCATCGCACGCGACCTGGTACTTCTGCAGGAATCGTCGGTATTCGTCTTGGAAGGTTCTCCTCCGGTGGTGTTCGGTCTGCTTGGAGATGTACGCAGTTACCCGGGGCACTTCAGATTGGGATACAGAGAAACCGCCATAACCGGCTTGCCAGTGGAAGTCACGGAAGCGGCGGCCAAGCGTCTTCAGCCATCTAGAAGAACCCGTTTTGACATGCTCGACCGCTTTGCACAAAGCAAGATTCTTGGACAGAGCGAATAATGAATGGACGTGGTCAGTGGCGCTCCCGATCTTCAACGAATGCGAGTCGATCTCGTCAAGTATCCCGGCAAGGTAGTCATGAAGCCTTTCGGAAATCTCGGGGTGAAGCACCGGGACTCGGTCCTTGGTACTGAAAACCAGATGAACATACAGTTGTGACAATGACTGTGACATTGGTTCCGTCGCTCCTCCGTGCAGGCATCGCGCGCCCTTTCAGGGCTCTGCTCTAGACTCGTCTGAGACCCGGGGCTACGCAAAAAACGCTCCGCCCCGGGCTATTATGTCTCGGCCTTTCAGGCCGAAGAATGTAAAAACTCGTTAGCGGACAAGATGTCCGCGCTCCAGAAGGCCGTCTGCCACTTCTGCCCACTTCTGCCGCCGCACTCCAAAAAGGAGCGTCTTCGCACGACATCCACTCGGCCACGGGCGCCGTCCCGTTGCCCCGTCCTTGACTCCACCGGGTCTCCGCGTCATCCTCATGCCATGAGAAAAGGACTCGTGCTTCTGCTGTCGCTAGGCGTGACCATCCTCGTTGCTGCGCTGTCCTGCGCCGCCGATCCCGGTGACGACTCTGCCATGGTTTCAATCTTCGATGGACAGAGTCTGAAGGGCTGGCACATCAGCGCAAAAACCGGTCACAGCAAAACCAGCAACAATACATCCGGGGGCAAATGGACCCTGGAAAACGGGGCCATTGTCGGCACCCAGGATGTTCCTGGCAACGGTGGCATCGTTATTACGGACGAGCAGTTCGGCGACTTCGAAGTCGCGCTCGAAATGAACAACGACTTCGGTCCGGACAGCGGGCTGTTCCTCCGGAGCACCGAGGACGGCAAGGCGTACCAGGCGATGATCGACTACCACGCCAAGGGAAACCTCATGGGCGTTTACGGGGAAGGGCTGGGCGGCAAGCCGAGCGTCCGTAACTTCAGCTTCCTCGACGAGGTGACCAAAATCGAGGTGACCAAGGATGCGGCCGTCCCGTTCCCGGTGTTGCCGGATGCCTGGCCGTACTTCTGGCGTCACGGGCAGTGGAACGAATTGCGCGCACGAATCGTCGGCAACCCACCCACGATCCAGACCTGGATCAACGGCGTGAAAATCATGGAATGGACCGAAACCGAAAAGCGCCACCCGGACCGGGGCGGCATCGCGCTCCAGGTCCATGGAGGCGGAGACCTGACCAAGCAATTCGTCCGGTATCGGAACATCCGCGTCAGGAAACTCGATAAGGGCAGTTAGCTCGCGGGGACACAGGATCACTTGTCCCTTGCCAGGTGGGGGCAGGAGGCGAGAATGGACAATCAGGTCGTGATCGGAATTGTGGGAGCGGCGGTCCTGGTGCTCTTGTTCATCCGCAACTGGCGTCGCTCGCAGGCCAGGCTTAAGGCGCTCCGCGGAGGTGAAGAGCCGGGAGACCGGACAAAAAACCGAAGAGTCGTGCCCTGATCCGCCGGTTTTCAATTCAACTTACAACTTATAATTGCCTCCGTTCGCCAAAAAAGGAGGCGAGTAGCCGATGAAGCAAATCAATTGTCGTTCGTTTGCCTGTCTTGCACTGATTGTCATAATGACGCCTATCTTGCTGAACGCTCAGAACACGTCTCTCACTCCAGAGCAGCGCATCCGGATGCTTCGACCGGTTGAGAAGCGTCCCGCGAGCATGGTCCTGGACACGGATACGTTTAACGAAATCGACGACCAGTTCGCCTTGGTCTACTCCCTCCTGTCGCCGGAGCTGAAGGTCGAGGCCGTCTATGCGGCGCCGTTCCACAACAATCGGTCAACCGGGCCGGGTGACGGGATGGAAAAGAGCTACGAGGAGATTCTCCGCATCCTCAAAACCATGGACATCACGCCCGACGGCTTCGCATATAGAGGAAGTCCCGATTTTCTGCGCGATCCGAAGCAGCCGCACCGCAGTCCTGCAGCGTTGGATCTCGTGGCGCGGGCAAAGAAGTACAGCTCCGAGAACCCGCTTTACGTGGTGGCCGTCGGGGCGATCACGAATGTCGCGTCCGCCATCCTCATCGACCCCTCCATCACGGGCAACATCGTGGTTGTCTGGCTCGGAGGCAACGGCCACAACTGGCCGAGCCAACGCGAGTTCAATTTCCAGCAGGACCTCAAATCATCCCGCCTCCTGTTTGACTGCGGCGTGCCCGTGGTTCAGTTGCCCTGTACTCCCGTGGTCACGCATTTCGCCACCACAGTTCCGGAAATGGAGCTTTACCTTTCCGGACAGGGAGAAACGGCCGAGTACCTGCTGAAGATTTTTAAGGAGTATCACAAGGACCATTTCGCGTGGTCGAAAGTCCTCTGGGACATGACGGCGGTGGCCTGGGTCGTCAACCCACGATGGCTGCCGTCGAACCTGATCCACACGCCGATCGTGACGGATCAGTTTACATTCAGCGTGGATCAATCGCGGCACCTGATGCGAGCAGTGTACTTCCTTGATCGCGATGCGATATTCCGCGATTTCTTCACGAAAGTGCGGGCGAGGGGGCAGAAGAAGTAAGCAGACTGCGGCGCGTCTCTTAGGCAACCGCCCGAGTCCGACTTTGAAGTCGGACCTGCACCAAACCGCCAGCCGAGGTCCGGCGTAGGTCCCACTTCCAAGTGGGACTTGGGGGATTCGCTTTTCAGAGTCCGCCGTTCCTCAGCGCACAATAATCTCGCCCTTGCCCCTCGGGTCTACCGCGAAGCCGAGCAGGTGCAGCTGGAAAGCCAGCAGGTCGCACGCTTCCGGTCGTCCCCTGACAAGGTAGATCCCCTTGCCCTTGAAGCCTACCGAATCCAAGTAAGCGGTCATTTGAGAGGCCGGCAAGAACCCACTGTCTGCGACCGTCTTAGCGGGATCGAAACGCAGTTCAAGCACCGGGCCAGGGGGGCGGGGAGGCGCTGTTGGGTCGCCTGAAGCGGGCGACCCGACGAGCAAGTTTGCGGGCACTGAGGCGGATGGCTGCGTGGATACTTCGCGGTTCTCCGATTCCCACTGGGCGAATCCGCCGTCCAGGACAGCCACCCGAGCGTGGCCCGACTGGTAAATGGCCCGCCACGCCTTTGCTGCCCGCACTCCGGTCCCTTCGTCGTAAACGATAAGGATCCGGTTGGCGCAATCCCTCGAAACCATCGGGCGGGTGAGTCCGGCAAGTGCCTTCGTGGGCAGGTTAACCGAGCCGCGAATGTGGGATTTTTTGAATTCGGCGTCGGTCCGAACGTCAACGACCAAATAGTTACGATTCCAGAGCTTGTGACCGAGCAGGTAGGGAGACACGACGGCGTCCGGGCGGCGAAATCCCTTCTCCCCCGGCAAAGTCAGAATGTAACCCATGAGAGCCCGGGCCTCGTCCGTCGGATAAGAACGTCCGCGGAGAGTGAACGACGGGCCGCGGAACTGGCGCATCCGGACATCTCCCAGGCGCAGTGTCAGTCCGGACAATGGCGTGATATAGGAGTAGCTGGTGTCATCCCCGTGGGCGCCATGGCAACGTTCGCAGTATGAGCCGTAGAGGACCTTGCCCCGAGCGAGTTCCTCCTCGGTCAGGCGCGAGGCGAGCTGGCCATCCAAGACCCAGTCCTGGGCCAAAAGAAGGGCCAGCAGACAAATACTCCCCAGCATCGCGGCATTCTGGCATGACTGCATCCGGCGGATCAATGAGTGAGGTGGTTCGATGCTCGGAAACTGGACCTTCCGGGTGAGTTTTGTGCAGACTGATCATATTTGACTCGAACCCCGTCAAAGCGAAAACAGGAGTCGCTGAATGCCCCATTTTTCCAAAACCGTGTTCATGCTGGTCGGTCTGTTTGTGTCGTCGGAATCGGTGTTCGCCCAGGCGCCTCCAACAGGCAATGTCCGTTTGGTTTTCCCGCAGTTCGTTGATTCGGGGGGAGTTGTCGCCACCATCATGCTGGTCAACCAGTCGTTCACCGAGCCATGTTCAGGCACACTCGAAACATTCGATCATCTGGGTAATCGCCTGCCGGTTTCAATTGGCGGGACCGTCAGCAGCCAGCATGATTTCACTCTACCGGCTGGAGGTTCCCGCTTTTTCAGGACCGACCTGAGCCAGGAGACGATGACGCTCGGTTCGGCGCGCGCGAGAGCTGACCGCCCGATCGCCGGGAGCATTGCTTTCTCCGGAGCGACCGGGCCGGCCGGTTTCGCCGCTGCCCGGCCTTTCCACCGCGCCGTTTTGCCGGTGGAACAGGACCCCACGACGCAGACTCGCACGGCCATGGCCATCACCGTCGTCGGAAACGATCCCGCGGTCGTCAACCTGACGGCCAGGGGCCCGGACGGCAGTGAGCTGGCCAACGGGAAGGCCACCGTCGAGGTGAACGGCCATGGGCAAAAAGCCGTCTTCGTCGATGAGGCAATTCCCGCCCTGGCCGGAAGTTCGCTGCAAGGCAGCGTGGAGATCCAAAGCAGCCGGTTGCTTTCGGGAATCGGGGCGCACTCGAGCGGCTTCCGGCTATCAGCGATACCTGTCCAGCCACTCGGACAGGACGCGCTGTTTTCCTTTGAAGGAGGACTGCTCGGATGGCAGCCCCTGGCGATTGATGTCAACGATGGTGGCAGTGTTGCCCAGTGGTCCATCCAACCGTCTTCGGATCGGTCGGCAGACGGTGGTCAGTCGCTCAAGCTATTCCTCGATAACCTGACCGACGCAGGGAAGGTCTGGATCCAGCGCGCATTCGCTGTTGAGCCGAACACCCGATACCGGGTGGGAATCCGCTACTCGCTTGCCACGAACGAATACGGTGATTTCAATGTCTGGAGGATCATCGCCGGCGCCTTGGCGCAGCCGCCGAAAACGCGAGACGAGCTCCCCTACCAGGGAAACAGCGGGCACGGCGGTCCTAACGACATCGGGTATGTCTGGGTGGAAAAGGCATACGAACAGGAATTGGAATCGGGCCCCGATGGACTTCTTTATGTCGTGGTCGGTGTCTGGGGTACCTGGGAAACACCCCGAACCTACTACATTGACGACCTCTGGGTGTCACTGGAGGAAGTGCCGTAGGAATTTCGGGGACATAATACTTAATTCCCAACCAGTTACCGCTATCCCGCGAAAGCAAAGGAATTAAGTTTTGTGTCCCCGAAATTCTCCGTCCCTTAATTCCCAACCAGTTACCGCTATCCCGCGAAAGCAAAGGAATTAAGTTTTGTGTCCCCGAAATTCTCCGTCCTTAATTCCCAACCAGTTACTTCACCTCGATCAGCCAGAGGCTGTTCATATGCGGGTTCTGCTTTCGGGCGAGATCGCCCGCCTGGCAAGCGGAACCCGCTTACTCCGCTGAAAAACGCTTCGTGCGCGGCTCCGAAAAAAGCAACGCAACGCTTTTCGCGAGGCGTGAAAACCAGGCAGAGCAGTGGTAGTCTTTCGCTCCTATGGCCCGAAAACTGTCTGCTCTTCTTGTCTGTCTTTTCCTTCTCCCGTCATTGGTTGCTGCCGACCTGTACGAACAGTTCAAGAACCCACCATCCGACACCCGGCCCTTTGCACGCTGGTGGTGGAACGGAAGCTACGTCACGCAGAAGGAGATATTGCGAGAGCTTGACGTGATGAAGCAAGCGGGCATCGGCGGAGTCGAGATCAATACCATAGGCATGCCGGAGTTTGTTCCGGCTGACAGCCTGGCGGGATTTAAAGCGCTCGACTGGCTGAGTCCCGAGTGGAACCGGATGGTGCGCATTGCCGCCGACGGGGTACGCGACAGAGGAATGATCGCCGATCTCATCGTCGGATCCGGGTGGCCGTTCGGTGGACGCTTCCTTGCTGAAGATGAGCAGACTCAAAGGGTAAGCCTCATCAAGAAGCGTGTGGTTGGCCCTTCGACTTTCCAAGCCGATCTGAAGGCACTGGTTCCACAAGGACGCCGTGGAGGGGATGAAGTGCAGGGCACGATGCGGTGGCAGTTTGCACGCCTGCTTCGCGCCGACGCCACCGAATTCCAGCCGGGCGAAGATCTTCTTCCACGGGTGAAGTCAGACGGCCGGCTCGAAATCGAGGTGCCGGCGGGAGAGTACGACATTTACTGCGGCGTCCTTCAAACCGGTTTTACCCACGTGAAACTCGGCGCCCCGGGCGCGGACGGCCCGGTTGTCGATCACTTCAACGCCAAAGCGGTGCGCAAATACCTGCAACATATGTCGTCCACGCTTTCCCCCGAGCTGGGCGGCAGATTGGGGGATCGCATCCGGGCGATGTTCGTGGACAGCCTGGAACTGGACCACGCCAATTGGACGTCGGACCTGCCGTCCGAGTTCGAGAGACGACGCGGCTATCGGCTCGAGCCGTATCTGCCTTTCATCCTCGACATGTCAAACGCGTCCTCTGAGACCGGCCTGGGCGATACCGCCCGGCGGGCTCGCTACGATTTCAATCGGACCTTGGTCGAGCTCTTTGGCGAGCGCTTCCTCCAGACCTATGCAGCATGGTGCAAAGAAAACGGCGTTCTGAGCCGGATACAGGCTTATGGACGCGAAAGTCATCCACTGGAAGGAAGCCTGCTGGTTGATCTGCCCGAAGGCGAAAGCTGGCTCTGGGCCCAGGACCCGCTTGTCTCGCGGAGCCCGACTGTCGCGAATCGGTACGTTTCCTCGGCCGCCCACCTGTCGGGCAAGCGGCGGGTCAGCTACGAAGCCATGACGAATGCGGTGCCCGTCTTCCGTGAATTGCCCGAGGATTTCAAGGTTTGCTACGACCAGAGCCTCCTCACCGGGGTCATGCATCCGATACTTCACGGGTTCAACTACTCGCCGCCTGAGGCCGGTTTCCCTGGATGGGTACGCTTTGGGTCTTACCTCAACGAGAAGAACCCCTGGTGGCCCTATTTTCGGCGCTTCTCGGACTATGCGGCCCGCCTGTGCGCTGTTTTCAGCCAGGCGGAAACGCGAGCCGAGATCGCGTTGCTCGGCCCGCGCCCCGACGAGTGGTCTCGCCACGGTCTCCTGTACCAGCCTTTCCCCGAAGTCGCACTGCCCTGGTACCAGTATCATCTGCCCCAAGCCCTGCAGCAGCACGGACTCGCGGCAGATTTTGTGAGCGAGAGGATTCTCGAGAAGGCAAAGTTCACGAAGGGGCAGTTGCAGTACGGAGCACAATCCTACCAGGCTCTCCTGCTGCTCGACGTGGAGTCGATCGAACTGAGCGCGGTCGAAGCGCTGGAGCGTTACGTCGCGAGTGGCGGGCAGGTCGCTTTCGTGGGCAAGGTCCCCAGCCGGTCACCGGGCTTACGAGACGTCGAGAGCACGGGAGCACTGATTAAGTCCAAGGTCCGCAGGCTGCTCGACAGCGGCAAGGGAAAGGTCGTTCAGCTTGCCGCCCCGGACCACCGGGTGGTCGGGAAGAAGGACTTCGTTCGGACCGGGCTGGCGGACGACGATCGTGAGGGGCTGCTGCAATGGACGGGTTCGCTCCTCACCCGCGTCAAGCTGGCGCGAAGGCTCGAGATCGCGCGTCCCAGCATCTACGTCGCTGCGGCTCATTTCCGCACGGATGATCGGGACTTCTTCTTTTTTTCGAACGACAGCCGCGACCGGACAATCGAAGTCGAGGCCCGGTTCAACCTGGGGAGTCGAGTTCCTTGGAAATGGGACCCGGAGACCGGCGGACGGTTCGTCGTTGGCGATGCCGCGAAGCTCGGCGCATTGCCGGTGGTCTTGGGTCCGGCCGAGTCTTTGCTGCTCGTCATGGAGGCAACCTCCGGACGGAGCGACACGCCACTCGCCGGCAGCCCTGTTGCAGGCGGCCTGCTGCACCCGGCCGCCGTGGGGTCAGAGGGGCCTATTGCGGGCTGGGACGTCGAGTTCCAACACGTCCGGAACGATTTGAGCTTCACCCGAAAGATAGACGTCCTACTGGACTTGTCCAAGGCGCGGGACGATGCCCAGCTGAGCACATTTGGCGGGACAGCCGTCTATCGGACCAAATTCGACGGCGGAGCAAGTGGGCAGGGAAACAGGCTGCTCGATCTTGGAAAAGTGCATGGCATCTCGGAGGTGCTTCTCAACGGCCGTCCCCTCGGGGTCCGGTGGTATGGGCGGCATGTCTACGACGTGGGAGACGCGTTGAACTCCGGGACGAACGAGCTGGAGATCCGGGTGACGACTATGCTGGGGAATTACTGCAAGTCCATTCGAGAGACCAACCCGGTCGCCAGGCGGTGGGCTCACTGGTTTCCGCCGATCCCGGCGGGCCTGGAGGGTCCTGTTGCGCTGCGCTAGCCCGCTATTCCTCGAGGACCTGGGTCACCTGCATTGTCTCGTCTACTGCAAGGGTTGGCCAGGCAGCCCTGGCTGGATCGACGGGTGAAGCGACGATGCGGAAATGCTGGTCGCCGTCGATTTCGGCTTCGTAACGGTACCCGTACCGGTTGTCCGGGTCGAAAGAGATAGACCGCTCTTCGCGCAGCTCTTCGAGGCTTGCGTACTTGCCGTTGGTGACAACGAATATACGTTCGGCTCGCGCTATGCCGAGCAGGTCCATTCGTATGGCGACCGTGTCGATCTGCTGCGCCGGCGGGGCTTCCATGCCGCGATTCACGGCGCTGCGGTAAATCAACCAGACGACGCCCAGGGCAAGCACCAGACCCAGAAGGCATCCAGCTTTTTTCATGGGCGAATACTAACCGGGAACCGGCTGCCAGACAACTCTCATGGAAGTCTTTTTGGAGCGCGGACGTCCCGTCCGCACTGGGATCGCGGGCATCTTGCCCGCGCGCCGGGCATCCTGCCCGGCGTTCTGTCCCCTGCCTGCACAATAATTTCACGATTTTCGGCTCAATAACTTCGTATTTTTCCCTCCCCGAGCGTTAGAGATAAGGGGCACGTTTTCGCCTCGGAAAGGAAATCGATCCGATGAACAACACAAGTGCATGGTCTTACCGCGGGTACCTGCCTCACTTCGACTCGCCGGGAAGAATCCAATCCGTCACCTTTCGTCTCATTGATGCTTTTCCGCCCGAGGTTGAACTCGAACTGGAGGCTATCGGCCGCCGATTCGGCCGTCGCGCCAGGATGCAGGCCGGCGAAGCGTGGCTGGACAAAGGATATGGGGCCTGCCACCTGAAGGAAGAACGCGTCGCACGGATGGTTGAAGATGCGCTCCTTTTCTTTGACGGGAAGCGTTATGAGCTGCACGAATGGTCTGTTATGCCGAACCACGTGCACACGCTATTCGAGACACTGAGGGAGTGGAGGCTTAAGACGATCCTTCACAGCTGGAAGTCGTACATGGCAAAAGAGGCGAACAAACTGCTGGGCCTGCACGGGACCTTCTGGCAAGAGGACTACTTCGATCGGCTTATTCGCGACGAAGAGCATTACTGCCGAACGGTCGAGTATATCCGGCAGAACCCTGTAAAGGCGGGGCTGGTCGCTTCCGCTGAAGAGTGGCAGTTTGGAAGTGCTGCGCGGGCACCGGAACTCGACACAGACTAAAACGGCGGGCAAGATGCCCGCCGGGCGGACGGGACGTCCGCGATCCCAGTGCGGACAAGATGTCCGCGCTCCAGGAAGACGTCCGCGCTCCAGGAAGACATCCGC
The DNA here is from genome assembly GCA_964421755.1 of uncultured Acidobacteriota bacterium. GTDB lineage: Bacteria > Acidobacteriota > UBA6911 > RPQK01 > RPQK01 > CAVUUN01. The sequence goes on along the minus strand of CAYQYP010000215.1, from coordinate 16,217 downwards.
GCTCCAGGAAGACGTCCGCGATCCAGAGCGAGACGTTAGCGCTTCGGCATGCTACGATCCGGCTATGGCAATAGCGCGCACTTTGGTTCCTCTGCTGATTCTGGCCTTGGTTGCAGCGGTCTTTCTGGGGGGGCCGCCCTGGATCGGCAGCCAGGCACAGAACGACACGAGCTTCGACGTGGTCATTTCCGGCGGTCGGATCGTCGACGGCACCGGCGCCTCTTGGTTTCGCGGCGACGTTGGCGTGACCGGCGACCGCATCACGGCAGTGGGTGATCTGAGCGGCGCGAAAGCGCGCGTCCGTGTTGATGCCGCCAGGCTGGTGGTCGCCCCGGGCTTCATTGACATGCTCGGGCAGTCCGAGTTTAACGTGCTCGTCGACAATCGGGCCGCGAGCAAAATCATGCAGGGCGTTACGACAGAGGTGTCAGGCGAAGGCACGACGCTCGCCCCGATTAACGACCGGATGATCGAAGACCTGCGACCGAACCTGGAGCACTACAAGGTGAGCGTCGATTGGCACACCTTGGGCGAATACTTCGAACGGCTCGAGAAGCGAACCCGCCCGGCCATCAACATGGGACTGTTCGTTGGAGTCGGCGGAGTCCGCGATTACGTCATGGGCAAGGAAGGCCGACGGCCTACTCCTGCCGAAATGGGTCAGATGAAGGAACTGATCGCCCGGGCCATGGAGGATGGGGCGCTTGGAGTTAGTTCCTCTCTGCAATACCCGCCTGACCGCTTTTTCACGACTGATGAACTGATCGAGTTGGTCAAGGTGGGTGCCGGTTTCGGCGGTGTTTACCTGACTCACCAGCGATCGGAGGGCAACCTGGTCCTCCAGTCCCTCGATGAAGTGTTTACGGTCGCGGAGAAGGCGGATGTCCCGACCGAAATCTGGCACCTCAAAGTGGCGTACAAGGCCAACTGGGGCAAGATGGAGGAGGCGCTCCGGCGAATTCATGCGGCTCGTGCCCGAGGCCTGGATGTAACGGCGAACCAGTATCCCTACAATCGCGCCTCCAACAGCCTGAGCTCCTGTCTGCCTCTCTGGGTGCGCGAGGGAGGCCTCGAGAAGATGCTGCCCCGACTGCAGGACCTGGCCCTTCGCGAGCGCATCAAGCGCGAGATGGCCGATCCGAATGTCACCGAATGGGAGAACCAGTGGTACGGATCCGGAGGGGCCGAAGGGGTCCTCGTGTCGTCGGTCCTCAAGCCGGAGCTCCGCAAGTATGAAGGCATGAATCTTGCCGAGATCGGGCGGGCCATGGAAAAGGACCCTCGTGATGCGTTGATGGACCTCGTGATCGCCGATCGTTCGGAGACCTCTTGCGTCATCTCGATCATGGACGAAGAGGACGTCAAAACGTGCATGAAAGAGCCGTTTGTCTCGGTGGATTGCGATTCGGGCGCAAAAGCGGAGGACGGTCCGCTGTCTGAATCCAAGTCGCATCCCCGGGCTTGGGGCACGTTCCCTCGCATCCTGGGCAAGTATGTGCGCGAGGAGAAGGTGTTGCGACTAGAGGAAGCCATCCGAAAAATGACTTCTCAGCCCGCCACCCGGGTGGGACTGCAAGATCGCGGAATCATCCGCCCGGGCATGGCTGCGGACATCACCGTCTTCGATCCGGAGACCATCCGGGACGTGGCGACATTCCAGGACCCGAATCACTATTCGGAAGGCGTGAAATACGTGTTCGTCAACGGGAAAGCTGTCGTGGCGGAGGGCAAGATCACCGCGGAACGCCCGGGACGGGCGCTGCGAGGCCCGGGATACCGCACGGTGCACGGTTTGCGACCCCAATGAGCCAGCCGACCCCAAGACGGACTTGTGGTCCCTGAGGTCCTTGGGGCCGGCAACCACCTTACCGCTTCCCCGGCCGGCGGTCAGCGCTTCTCCGGCAGCCACATGTCCGTCCCCTGGAGTCCGCATTCCTTGATCATTTCGAAGCAGTATTCGAGATTGCCCAGGTCTCCCGGTCCGCCGTTATTGGTTCCGAAAGTGAACTTGACGCCGGCGGCTTTTGCCTTTTTGATGAAAGCCGCACTGGGGATCCTCCGCCGATCGTTGATCTCGAGCGCGATCTGGTTCCTCTTGAGGGCGGCGATGACCCGGTCCATCCGCGCTTGTGTCCACAGTTCGTCATATCGGCTGGCGATTTCGTCGGGAATGAAGGTTGGGTTCACGTAAATGTCGATCGGTTCGTTGTCCAGGATTTTTTCGATCCGGTCGACGAGCATGTTCATGAACTGCTCGGGGTCGCCGACTTCCGTCTCGCTCTTGATCCAAAGGCGCATCCGCTTGCCCGCGTCGTTGGTCCACGTCATCGCGTCGGTGAAGACATAGTCAAACTTCGCGATCGACTCCTTGGAAAACAGATCGAGCCACTCACGGCCTTCGGCCTGCATTGCCAGATAGGCCAGCGGGGTGCGGGTGTAGCTCCCGAGGAAATCCCTCAGTGCTTCTTCATTGGGCAGCGTCATGTTCACCCCGCAGTTGACTGCGATCCCGTAGGTGATCCCGTAAACGCGAGAGCGCTCGAGGGCCTGTTCAAGGCTAAGTCCTTCTTTCAGATGGACATGAAGATCCAAGAGCGGAAAGTTCTTCGCTGACAGTTCCACGACCTGGCGATCTAACTCCAGGTTGGACGGAGGTTTACCGGGGGACGGGAGGTCTTCGGGCAGCTTCTGGACTCGGAGGTTTCGGTAACGGACGATGCTCTTCGGGTCGTGGCACTGTAGCGCAAACGTTCCGGACGACAGGCCCCGACCTTTCATGTCGGCCGGCCGAGACGGGTCCTCCGGTTCAGTGTAGTCGACCGTCATCGCATCGTTGATCCATATCCGGACCGTCTTTCCTTCGACGCGGATCCTGTATCGAAACCACTCGTTGTCGGCGGCGGTTGGTTTCCAGACGTTTCGCACGGCGTAGAGACTGCCTGTCATTTTGCGCTCGACGTACGTGCTTCCGGGATCGATCCGGCTGGCGTTGTTGACCTGCGACTCGTATCCCTTGGAGGGCCACCCTGCGTCCTGGTACTCGGTGTGAAAATAGATACCGGAGTTGGCCTCCGGGGTTGTCATGACCTCGGCGGTGAACTCGAAATTCTTGAAGCTGGCCGCTCCGTCCTTGCCGGCGTAGAACAGGTGAGAGCGTGGTCCATCGCATACGATGGCGCCGTCTTCGACACGGAAGGATCCGGGTTTCTCGGAGGCTCGCCACCCCTCGAGGCTCTTTCCGTCAAACAACGAAAGCCACTCGGACGAAGATTGGGCTACGGCGACCGAGAGCATGAGCGAACAGAGAAGAAGACCGACAAACGGACTGATTCTTGACATGGACCCTGACCTCCCGCGCATACGTGCAGTACCAATCATACATCCGAAAGGGCCTGAAGCTGCCTGTCCGGCAGATTGCCGAGGTGGTCGAGGCAGCGAACGCCGGACGCAAAGAGCGAGACAGGATCATGCTAGGCGTCGACGGCGTGCACGCCTTTGGAGTCGAGGATTTCACCGTAGACGATCTGGGCTGCGATTTCCTGGAAGATATCGAGCGTGCTGTGGATGCCGTCGATGCGGTTGCCCGCTCGCCAACCTGATCGGCTTCCACACCGGGAAGGCGATCCGTCCCAACGCGCCTGATTCCTACATGACCTCGAGACGGCCGGCGGCTACTTTCTTGAAGGCGTCGACAACTTCCGGATCGAACTGCTTGCCTGAATTTCGCGCGATCTCCTCGAGAGCTTCCCACGGAGGTTTTGCCCTGCGATAAGGCCGGTCGCTGGTCATTGCGTCAAAAGAGTCGGCCACAGCGACAATGCGAGCCCCCAGCGGGATTGTCTCCGAGTTGGGCTGCCCGTCGTTCGTAAGGCTGTCGGCAAAGTACTTGTGATGGGAGCGGACGATGGGAACGACCTCCTGAAGCACGGAGCCTACCGTCGAAAGCAGCCTCGCCCCCCGTTCCGAGTGCGAATCGACATACTCCCGTTCGGATTCGCTCAATTGCGCTGCCTTGTGCAGAACCTCGCCGCTGATCTCGATCTTGCCCACGTCGTGCAGCAAAGAAGCGACCCGAATGGTGTCGATGTCGGCCCCGGGCAGACCCATCTCGGATGCCGTCGCGACCGCAAGTTCTGCCACCCGGGTAGAATGGCCCTTCGTGTAGGGATCAGACGCTTCGAGGTACTTAGAGAGAATCTCGAGGATTCCCACGTAAGCGTTCTTTAAATTCTTCAGCTGCAGCTCTTTGACTTCGTAGAGGCTGCCCACCGCGACGCTTGTCACGATCAGGAATCCGCCCCAGCCCGAAATTCCGGCAACGCCTTCCCAAAACCGATCTGCGCTGAGCATCCGGTCAGGGAAGAGAATGGTGCAGAGGGAGACCAGCAGAATCGAAAGAACCGCGGCAAGAAGGCCGGATCGTCGGCCGAGAAAGTAGCCGGCGACGAGCACTGGAAGGAAGTAGAAGTTCATGACGACGGTGGTTGCTTCGATGTAATACGTTCCCAGAAAAGCCATCACGAGGATGATTGTCACCAGCAAACGTTCAAAGTTCGCCAGGATAACCTTCTTGAAACGTTCCATACAGTTGACCCTCTGAGCCCCATACTTCACCAGTGAACAGGCTGATGTTTCGGAACTTATGGATTGTAACCCCAGATAGGCGAAGGTCAAACGGAAAAAGTCGAGCTCCTCTCTTCGAGGGCCAAAGGCCCGATTGAGTTTAGCCTCATGAAGAGTGAGTGCCGGACGCAGCGCTCCTGCCCACCCCGGGTCAATCGTCTGCCTCCTCCTCGGACAAAAGCGCCGACCGGGTATATTGAACGCGCGGATTCCAGAGCATCCAGCCGGTCGCACCTGCCTCCACGGCGCCTTGAATCTGGGCCCTTATCTCCTTCGCCGTGTACTTGCGCTTGTCGTAGGCATAATCGCGGAAGTCCTGCAACCACGGGCGAATCTCGACCGGTGTTCCCTTGAGTCGGGAAAGCGCCTTCTTGGTACTGTAATGAACGATTTCGTAAGGGTGGGGCACCGCGAGGCGGTACTTGGGAATGCCGGCATGAAAGCCCGAGGGATAGAGCATCGGGCAGAGAACATCGACGAAGGGGGCCATCTCTTCGATCTTCTGTCCGATCCCGGTATCATCGTCTCGCCAACTCGTATAGCCGAAAATGTCTGCGGCGACTTTGACGCCATGCGGTTTGAGCGCCGTTCGAATTCGCTTCAGCAATCCAATGATTGCGTCCCGACGCGCCTCGGGAGTTGCTTCCCTGGAGAACTGGACAGCTGACATTTCGCCATCGGTCGGGAAGCGAACATAGTCAAACTGGATCTCGTCGAAACCCTGTTGCGCGGCCTCCACGGCTACCGCGACGTTGTAGTCTATGACCTCTTGCCGAAACGGATCGGCCCACGCGAGATCCTCGCTGTCACGCCACGGCTTCCCGGTGCGGCTGTCCTTGACCGCCCATTCCGGATGCGCGTTTGCGAGCGGGTTGTCCTTGAAAACAACGATCCGGGCGATCGTGTAGACGTTTCGTTCCTGGAACCATCGCATGAATCCGGCCCAGTCCTTCATCATGATCTCGTTCTGGGCGCCGATTTTGTGAGCGAGATCCACTTTGCTGCGATACGGGATGAAACCCCGGTCGCCCTTCACATCCATCACCACGGCGTTGAGCTCCGTGGTTTCCAGCAGCTGCTGGATCGACGTTCGAAGCCCGCGGTGGCCAATCGCGTAGAAGCTCATGTAAACGCCTTTGACCTGAACCGGCGGGGGCTGCCGCTTGATGCTCGGTGTCCCGGCACCGGGATCAAGCGGGGAGGCAGCCTGCAGAACCATCGTCACCGTGGTTAACAGGACGAACAAGGTCGCGATCTGACGGAACAGCGTTCTGGTGGGGCGGATCGTCGCGCAATTCTTCATGAGCCTTTGAAAAGCCTTTCAGGTTTTGGGATGTTCGCACGGTTTCCGAGTTTCTCGGACAGATTTCGAACGAGTTTCGGAGACACAATCCACGACTCGTTCGAAAGTCGCTCGGTGAAACCGATCAACAGGGTAACCAGAAGGCCCGACAGTCTTGGTGATTCGGGCGACATTTTGGGCAAGAAAACGTGCTACACCTGGGCAGTGTAGCGTTCTTCGATCCGGGCGCGGATGCGGGCTCTGCTCTCTGCCGGCCCGATTCCGCTCTGTCGTTCAATTTCTTCGACCTGGGCGGCCAGAGCTTCGTCGTTCAAGGCGTTGCGAAGCCAGCGTGAGTATTCGCCGCGCAAGAGATGAATTTGCGAAGCGTCTTCCCGGGCGACCTGCCGATCGCGACAATCAGATCCGCTGCCGACAAAATCGCCTTGGACACATGCTCGGGATGGACGGTGATGAACATGTAACCGGACATGTCGCGCGATAGAGGTGCATTGGACAGGTCCCAGGTGGTCGGAAACAGGTGATGGGTTTCGTCGAGCACGAGCCAGTGAGGACGGCCGCGTTTCCTGCGCAATTTCTCCAGGTGGGGTATCAGGTTCTCGAAGAAAACTGTCCTTCCAGCTCGGCGAGATCTGTTGCCAGGAGCCGCTCGATCAGTTCCGACACGCCGGCGCCGTGGTGGTGACTCGTGACGATGTCGGCGCGCTCCTTGAGCATCGGGAGCGCATTGTCCACCGCGACTGCGCATTCACAGTAACTCAAGAAAGCATGGTCGTTTTCGGCATCGCCGACCCCGACCACGTTATGCGCGGACAACTTCAGTTCTTCCAGCGCCGCACGCAGTCCGGTTGCCTTGTTCACGCCGGAGGGAAGAACCATCACGGCTTCCTTGTTGAAGATTACCTGGAGCTCGAGGCCCAACTCGCGAATGCATTCAAGCACGGTTACTTCATGCGGCCTCCAGGTGGCCACGATGGATCTTCCGACTGACAGCGGGTGCACTCCCTGCTCGCGGAGCAGGGAGATGAATCTGTCGGGTGGCCGCTCGCCGAGGATGCGTTCCGTGTGGGTGCGTGGGGTGTAGAGCAGCGCTCCGTTCTCGGCAACGATTCGGTCGAACAGGTCGAATTTGTTGAAAACGGTCGCCAGGTCATCCAACTCCCGCCCGGTGACCATGATTAATTGCCGCCCGGATGCGCGAAGGCGCTCCAAGGCCTTGAAGGTTTTCCGGTCTACTCTTCCGTCTGTGGCGAGGGTGCCGTCGTAATCGGTGGCCAGGGCGTAATACTTCATATCCCTACATCCATGATAGGGACAATCGACGGCATAGCCAAACCACTGCGCACTTCGCACTGCGCACTTCGCACTGCGCACTGCGCACTACGCACTGCCCACTGCGCACTGCGCACTGCCGTTGTGATCAAACATGAAACCGGCCCGGTTAGCACCTTTGTCCAGCCGCAACGACTCTGGTCGCTGGGCAGTGCGCAGTGGGAAGTGCGCAGTGCTTTTCAGCTTGCGACCCGGTGGTTCGCTTGATCCCCGTCGTGCCAGAAGCTGCGCAGGAATTCCCAGCCGAGCCACTGGTCCGGGTGCTGCAGAATGATCTCGGCAAGCCTGTCAACACAGCTTTGCAGATCCGCGTCCGGCTGCCCGGTCATTGGGACAGGTTTCTGGATGACCACGCGTTGGCGCCAGATCTTCGATTTCTCACGCACGGAAAAAAACGGCACCACCGGCGCCTTGGCGACATGGGCGAGGGTAATGAGGCTGGCCGCAAACAGACAGTCCCTGCCAAGGAATTTCACCGTAGCCCGATTCTTGATCCCCGTCGGGGGAAGATCCAAGCTCATCGAGACGATCTCTCCCTGGCTCAGGAGCCGGCACGCGTCAGCAATCGAGGCGTTTGCGTTGGTCGGGTTCTCGAGGTCGAGCTCATAGACCTGCGCCCCGCCCTTTGTCATCCACTTCTTTCGCAATTTCTCGAACGCCAGGTAAGCGGAGCTGGGTTGTGCATCCTCGTAATGCACCGGAACAAAATGGTGCAGCTTGTAGCCCTTCAAGCCGAGGGCGGCGACGGCACAATCGGGCGAGCCGAAATTGCCGGTGAACAGGAGGACGCCGCGCTTCTCCTTGCGAGCTTGATCGAGCAAGCGTATGCCCTCGATCCTGCAGTTGAAGCGGATATTCGCCGGCTTCCAGAACGGCAGGTAGAAGGTGTCCAGGTCCTGTGCGGCCTGTGCTTCAAAGACCCGCCGGGCGGCTTCCGTCTTCTTCAGGGCCGACCAGTGGAAATCGTCGAGCACGAGACTGATATTCCGGGTCACTTCGTCGCCGATCCCCTCGTTTACATCGAAGCAATGACGCCCCTGCTTGATCGCGAGACCGTAGCCGATCCGGCGGGGAAACGCGGCGAGGACGGGCAACACCCCGAAGAAGTAAAACCAGTCACTGAGGCGTTTATAGCGTGTTGTCAAAACGCGATTCATTATATCGAGAAGCCTCGGATTTGGTGACATTAATCACAGTCCTTTCGCAGGTCGTTTGCCGGTCCGGTGGTGCTTTCGGTGACAACCCGCCTTTCCCTAGAAGATTGCAACCGAGGAAGATGACAGTCACTTCATGAAGCGCACCGAGGTCCAGTGCCGCAAATGTGGGGCTCATCTCGGGCACATCTTTACCGACGGGCCGAAACCGACGGGGCTGCGTTACTGCATCAACTCGGCATCCCTCAAGTTCGAGAAGCGGTAGCCCCTGGCTCCGTACCTGTCCTGCCGCTGCAGGTACCGGGTAATCACCAGCAGCGCTATGTTGAATACCAGCCCGATCAGCGCGAAGAACTGTTCCCGGTAGAAGCTGAAGACCTGCGTCAGGAAGATTGAGACCAGCAGCGATTGCTCGAAGAGTTGAAAGGCCCTGGCGCGCGACTGCCTGATAGCAATGACGCCGAGCAGGACGAAGAAGCCGGAAAGTAGCGAAGACACGAGCTGGGCGTAGTCTGCGAAAGTCAGGTTCTCGATCCGTCCTATGACCCAGCCGAAGAGGGCCTTGACGCTGACCGCCGTCCCGCCGAATCCGGCCAGGAAAACGATAGCCGAGACGTACGCGAGCTTTAACAGGAGCTGGACGGCGAAAACGAGGATGATGATTCTCGGAAACTGCGGGAGAAAGGCGATCCTCCGGTACAGTCGACGCAGCATCCGGCGAGCCCGGTGACTCGGCCCTGGCCGGCGCGGCGGAACCAATTGCGCCTGGGTCAGGACCTGTCTCAGATTGCGGACCAGCGGATCGTCGGGATCGCTTCTCTTCAACAGGGCCAGGACCTGGCGACGCTCGTCAGGGTCAAGGTCATGCATGACCAGATCTTCGAGTTTCTGAAGCGCGTTCATCAGGTATTCTCTCTGCGAATATCTGGGCCGGGCATGAACGGCATGCATGGCGAGGAACAGAAACACGAAACAGACGTACATGAGGGATACGGCCGGGCGAAAGAAGTAATCATTGTCCGCAGTGACGAATTTTCCGATTTCATCGATGAAGATGCCGAAACCGAGCCCGCCGGCAATGGCTGCCCATCGGTCGAAGGTTTTTCCAAGGTACGAAAGCAGGATAAAAATCGAGGTGAGCATGAAAAGCCCGCCCCACAGCATGTGAGCTATATGCAGGCCTGCCCCGCCCATTTGCGGATAGCCGGTCAGTTCCAGAAACAGCCGTATCGTCAGGACCGCTGCCACCGCCGAGACGAGGAGCATCTCAAGGTGGCCCCACGCTTCGTAGTTTCTGAGGAAGATATGTCTGCGCATCCAGAGTCAGTCGTTGCTCCGTGACATCGACAGCGTTCGGATTTCCTCGGGAGTCAGCTCCCGGTGACTCCCGATCGTGAGGCTGTCGATTCTGATGTCGCCGATAGCCGTCCGGACAAGCTTCAGGGTGGTGGCGCCGATGGCCTCCATCATCCGTCGGACTTGCCTGTTCCTGCCTTCGGTAATCGTGATCTCGAAGAAGGTATGGTTGCCTGAGTCCCGCAGACGCTTGACTTCAGCCGGCCGGGTGGGGCCGTCCTTCAGCTCGAGACCCTCACGCAGGCGCCCGAGCTGCCCGTCATCGAGACGGGGCGTCGTCTTTACCAGGTAAGTCTTGGGCACCTTGAATTCTGGATTGGTCATCCGTTCGGCAAACGCGGTGTCATTCGTGAGGATGAGCAACCCGCTCGTGTCCTGGTCGAGCCGGCCAACGGGAAAGACCCAGGCGTCCACGCCGCCGATCAGGTCGTAGACGGTTTTTCGGCCCTGAGGGTCTAGCCGCGTGGTGATGTACCCCGTCGGCTTATAGAGAAGCAGGTAAAGCCGCCTGCCCCTCTTGACGGGATGTCCATCCAGGCTCACCACGTCCCGGCCCGGATCGAGCCATTGGTCGGGCGATGTTACGATTCGCCCGTTCAGGCTCACGCGCCCTGCCTCGATGAGCCGTTTGGCTTCGGTGCGTGAACAGACTCCAGCCTTGGAGAGAATGCGCTCGAGCGTCTTGAGGGGCCTCTTTCCGGCCATGGATGCATCTATTGTACCCGCGACAGCACTTTTTTCTGACTGCACTTGCTCGCGGAGACTACCGTAAACTAAACTTTTAGGCTACGTTTACGAGGTGCAATAGGAGACCTATGACGACACGAAGCACTTGCAGTCTTGCGCTGCTCATAATGTTCGGCCTTATGTCAGTTGGGTTTGCGGCTGACGCTAAACTTGATGTGACGGTCACAAAGGAGACCGGGGAGCCCATTCAGGGAGCTGTCGTAAGGGCGCTTCCGTTCGTCTCGACCGGCAAAGTGGTCGAACAGGCCACGAAAAAGAATGGGGTTGCCGAGCTAAAGAAATTGGAAGGCAGCTACCGGATCGTGGTGCGTGCCCAGGGCTTTGAGCCGGCCGTTCACGAGTTCGTGGTTTTCCGGGCAAAGGAACCCCAGACGCTGGCCATCAAACTGAAGCCGGGAGACATGGCCAAGCCCTTCTATTTTGAGGACGCGCAGCTGGCGCAGCAGTCCGACCAGCTCTTCAGAGACGGTTTGCAGGCGCTTCAGGCGAACCAGGCGTCCGCGGCTGAAGAAAAGCTCAAAGCGTCGCTGGCGATCAATCCGACGATGAACCCCGGAACCCGTCACAACCTGGCCTTGGCTTACATGACCCAACTCAAGTGGGACGCGGCCAAGCAGGAGCTGGAGACGGCAATTCAAAAGACCCAGTCACTCAAAGACGCCGAAGACCCGGCGAAGGCGGCGGGCTATGACGAGATGATCGCGGGCTTGAAGCAGATGCTCGATGCCATGCCCTTGTTCAAGCTGCAGATGGAAGCGGAGAACGCGCTCCGAGACGGGAAGTACGAGGAGGCGGCGACCAAGATGGAGCAGGTCATCGCTCAGGCGCCTGTCAAGGACCCGGGCCTATATTACAATCTTGCGCTAGCCCAGGGGCGGATGAAGAAGTACGACGCCGCGATGCAGTCCATCGACAAGGCCCTGGCCGCAAAGCCCGACGAAAAGAGCTTCCAGGAGCTGAAGGCCATCCTCCAGAACAATCAGAAACAAGCTGAAGTGAATGCATTCGCCGACAGCGTAAAGGCCGGTGTTGATGCCTACAATGCCGGCAAGTTCCCGGATGCCCTGGCAAGCTTCGAACGCGCCAAGGAAAAGGGGGCGCCCAATCCGGCGGCTGAGGCTGAATTGCACGGGCTCCTGGCGAAGGCTTACGCCAAGCTCGGTCGCGACCAGGACGTCGTCGCATCGTACAAGAAGGCGATCGAGGTTGCTCCGGACAAAACGCAGAATACCCAGGCGCTTGCCGACTACTATTTCAACAAGGAGATGGTGGCGGAAGGCATTCAGGTGATGACCGAATTTGGCAAAGGCGGATCCAAGCCGCTCGACGAGACCTTTTACGCCATGGGCGCTGCCTACGTGAAAGCGAACAAGAAGAAACTTGCCCTGCCGCTGTTCGAGGAGACGTTGAAGGCCAACCCTCAGCACGCGGAGGCTCACTACGAATTGGGCATGATTTACTTCTATGAACCCGCCCACAAAGATCCGGCTCTCGCCAGGCAGATGCTCTCCAAGTACGTTGAGCTGGGAAAGGATCCGGGGCGCGTGGATAATGCCAAGGCGGTACTTATCGTCATCGAAAAGACCACTCCCGCGGCCAAGCCCGCGCCGAAGAAGAAGTAACCGTTTCGGGGACATGATACTTAATTCCCAGCCAGCTGGCGCGTTGTAACCGTCAGCAAAGGAATTAAGTTTCGTGTCCCCGAAACCTTGCGCGATGTTCCCAGCCAGTTAGCGCGCTCTCAGCGTCGATTTCGGGGACACAAAACTTAATTCTTTTGCACACGGGGAAGTAACTGTAACGGTTTGGGAATTAAGTATTATGTCCCCGAAATCTCCGCATTCTGCACTGAACTTCCTCGCCTCCTCTTCCGTATTCGGTGTTTAACAATGGAGGGGAAGAGCAATGTTTGAAGTTGCAGCGGGGCTTGGCGTTCTGGCTGTTCTACTGGGTGTCGGTCTGATCCTCGGGGTGGTGTGGATCGGTGTCAAGTTCACGGTCGTGATCTTCAAGATCGTTCTCGGTCTCGTGCTGGGGATCCTGGGTCTGGTTCTCGTTGCTGTCGTCGGGGTACCGTTGCTCGCGATTCTGTTGCCGCTCGTCGTCCTCGGCGTCGTTCTCCTGCTCTTGTTCAGTCCGGTAATTCTGCTGCTCAAGGCCATCTTCTAGCCTGACCGAGTGCTTACGCGTTTCGAGTCCGGGCAATCTGTGGCAAAATTCCCTCAGTGCTCACTTACGAGGAGGGAATCATGCCCAGGCAGGACAGCGAAAAGTCAATCAATCGCAGGCAATTCGTACAGCGTGCGGCGGCGGGCGGCGCGGCCGTCTCGATTTTGAAGGCCGAAACAGTACGCGGCTATGCGGCCAACTCGAAGATCCAGCTCGGTTTGGTGGGGTGCGGGGGAAGAGGGACCTGGATCGCTGCGTTGTTCAAGAAGCACGGTGGCTACGAAATAGTCGGAGCGGCGGACTACTTCCAGGACCGGGTCGACACCTTTGGGACCAAGATCGGAGTTGACGCTTCGCGCCGCTACACGGGCCTCTCGAACTACAAGCGGCTCCTCGACGCAAAAACAGACGCGGTTGCGATCATAAGTCCTCCCTGTTTCCACCCGGACCAAGCCGCTGCCGCTGTCGCGGCTGGCGCTCATGTGTATCTCGCCAAGCCGATTGCCGTCGATGTTCCGGGATGCAACCTGGTTGCAGAGAGCGCGAAGAAGTCGACAGCGAACAAGCGTGTCTTTTTGGTCGACTTTCAGACACGCGTCGATCCTTTTTTCCAGGAGGCGATCAAACGGGTTCATGCCGGCGCGATAGGCGACATTGCTTTCGCTGAAGCGACCTACCACGCAGAGAATCCGTTCGAAGAGCAGTATCAGTACCTGGAATCCGATCCGCACAGCTCCGAAAACCGCCTTCGCGCCTGGGGTTTGGATCGTGCGATCTCGGGCGACATCATCACCGAGCAGAACATTCACACGCTGGATGTCGCCTCCTGGATCATGAATCAGGAACCGCTCTGGGCGGTCGGGACCGGTGGGTTGACCGCGCGCCCGAAGAAAGGCACCTGCTGGGATCACTTCGTCGTGCAGTTCCAGTATCCCAACAATGTGGGAATCGCCTTTACTTCGCGTCAGTTCAACGGGCACGGAACCGTCCCGGAAGGAATCAGGAACCGGGCCTTCGGGTCCAAAGGTGTTCTGGAGACCGAGTACGGCGGAAAAGTCCTGATCCGAGGAGAGAACTTCTACAAGGGTGGCGAGTCCCCAAACATCTACCAGGAGGGGGCGGTCAACAACATCGCTGCGTTCCACAAGAACGTGACCGAAGGGAATTTCGAAAACTCGACCGTGCCCCCGAGTGTCCGGAGCAACCTCGTTACGATTCTCGGTCGAACCGCCGCCATTGCAGGAAAGCCCGTCACCTGGGAGGAAATGCTTCGAAAGCAGGAAGTCCTGGACCCGGGGCTGAAGGGGTTGAAGGACTGAAGGCCCGGGACCTGGGGGTGGGGCGCGGTTTGTAACGGGGAGGCCGTGCCGGACCCCAAGGACAGGACCACAAGGACAGGACCACAAGGACAGGGACCACAAGGACAAGGACAATAAGGACAAGCGGACTGTACATTTCTTTGTCGTTGTGGTCCTTGTGGTCCCTAGGGGTCCGGCACGGCCTCCCCGTTACCACCCGCGCCCCAAAGCGCCCAATTCATATATGCCCGGTTTTATAGAACTGCTGCGGACCAACCGCAATTATCGTTATACGTGGACCGGACAGATCGTCAGCGAGATCGGGGACCACTTCAACAACATAGCCGTCTTCAGTCTGGCCTTGGGGCACACAGGGTCGGGACTGGTTGTGACCGGCGTCATGCTGTCCCGTGCGGTTCCTGCGATCATGGCTGGGCCGATCGCCGGCGTGGTCTTGGACCGCTTTGACCGTAGACGAATCATGATCGCAAGCGATCTGGTTCGAGCGGTCGTCGCCCTTGGTTTTCTTCTGACGCTCCGGTTTCATTACAACTGGCTGCTCTACGTCCTAAGCGGCCTGTTGATGTTCGCCTCGCCCTTTTTCACGAGCGGCCGGACGGCCATTCTTCCAACCATCACAAACCGAGAGGAACTGCACACGGCCAATTCCCTCACTCAGACCACGCAGTGGGTTTCCCTGATTATCGGGACCTTCGCCGCTGGAACCATGGTCAGCCAGGTTGGATACCGCTGGGCATTCGTCGCGAATTCCGTTTCATTCCTTATCTCCACATGCTGCATCTACAAACTGGTCGCTCCAGGGACCGGGTTTCGGGCGCGACGGGAGGCCTTGAATGAGAGCCATGTCATCAGGCCGTGGAGCGATTATGTCCAGGGATTGCGTTACATGCGATCGAATCCCCTGATCTTGGGAATCGGTCTGATCGGTGTGGGATGGGCAACCGGGGGAGGCGCCGCCCAGATCCTGTTCACTCTCTTCGGAGACGTAGTCTTCGGTCGAGGGGCTTCTGGAATCGGAATTGTCTGGGGTTCGGCCGGCATAGGTCTGCTCGTGGGAGGAATATTCGCTCACCGGTACGGGAAGAGGATAGCTTTCAGCCGGTACAAGTGGACGATCTCGCTGTGCTACCTGGTCCACGGCGGAGCCTACGTCGTGTTCAGCCAGATGCGGAGTTTTCATCTCGCGCTGGTCTTCATTGCCCTGTCGAGAGCGGCTGTCGCCATCAGTTCCGTTCTGAACTATTCGCAACTCCTCCGGCACGTACCCAATCACTACCGCGGTCGTGTATTCTCGACAAACGAGTCGATGGTATGGGCGACTATGCTGCTGTCGATGTCGGCGGCCGGCATCGCAACGCAGTACTACGACCCTCGGTCAATCGGCGTGGTGGCCGGAATCCTCAGCTCTACGACGGCCGTTTTCTGGGCCTGGGCCGTCATCACCGACCGTCTGCCGGAACCCGCGGAGGAAGGGGTCGAGCCGGAGGAAGTAGAAGTCCACGGAGATCCGCGGCATTCGGGATAACAGGAGAACTTCAAGATGAGCAAGCACATAGGAATCGTTGCCTGTAGTGCCGAGGGCGCGGCACTCTGCTACAGAACCATTTGTCTCGAGGCGGAAGCCCTGATGGGTGAGCACAGACACCCCGAGGTGTCCATGCACACTTATCCTTTGGCTGACTATATGCCCCACATCCGGACCGGCCAATGGGACCGCGTGGCGGAACTGATGCTCGGGTCCGTCTGCAAACTGGCGGAAATCGGGGCCCAGCTGGCGATCTGTCCGGACAACACGATTCACCAGGCTTTCGAGATCGTGCAGGCCCGATCGCCGATCGCCTGGCTGCATATCGCGGATTCCGTCGCCGAGGCGGCAAGGCGGTCCGGGTTCGAGCGGCTCGGCATCATGGGTACCAAGTACCTCATGACGGGCCCGGTTTACCCCGACGCACTCAAACGCGCGGGGATGACCTGGGAGATCCCCGACGCCGATGACCGGGAGGAAATTGACCGGATCATTTTCGAGGAGCTGGTTAAGGGACAGTTGCTTGAAAGCTCCCGCCTGTACTTCAATAACGTGGTCAACAAGCTGAAGTCGCGTGGATGCCAGGCGGCCGTGCTCGGTTGTACGGAGATCCCGCTGATCGTTGACCCGGCTCGGTGCCCGTTGCCCGTGCTCGATTCGACGAGGTTGCTTGCCCGCGCGGCTCTTCA
>CAYQYP010000214.1:0-19644 GCA_964421755.1 uncultured Acidobacteriota bacterium | reverse complement strand
GATCGGCGACCCGATCACCCAACCCGGTAACATCGACACCGCATGCGGACGGAACGCCAAGCAGGTGGTCGGACACCTCTTCGATTGGGCCGAGATTGTGCCTGGAGGGACAAGCGTCGTCGATGCCGCGATCGCGGAAGTGGTTCCAGGGATGGTGGACCCGGACGGCGCCATCCTGGGCATCGGTGTCCTCAGTTCCCGCATCGTGCCGACGGCGACGATCTTCCCCGGCCTGCTGGTGAAGAAAGCCGGACGCACAACCGGTCTTACGAAAAGCTATGTGAGCGCGATCAAAGTAACCGCTACCATTACGTATACCGACGAATGCGCAGGCAACACGTTTGAGTCAACCTTTTTCAACCAGATTCTGGTCGACAACGTAACTGACAGTGGGCCGTTCCTGAGCGGAGGGGACTCCGGGTCCTTGTTGGTTCAAGACAAGAAACGCGCCCGCGCAGTCGGACTGCTGTACGCAGGCAGCACCGACGTTGCGATCGCTAACCCGATTGAGGACGTGCTCGGCCACTTTGGGGCAACGATGGCACTCAAGGGTAAAGCGCCCGCCAATACGGCAACCGAGGAAACCACCGAAGACGACCCGCTGCCCCCGGGCCAGCTCGCCAAGGCGATTCGGCTGCAGGAACTCTATGGCCAGGAGCTCGCAGAGGCTGTGAAGGGCGTCGGACACGGTGTAGGTGCGCAAAACGGCAGGGCGGTAATCAAGGTGTTTGTCGAAGAGATCACGCCTGAAGCGCTGGCCGCAGTCCCGCGAGACATCGAGGATGTTCCGGTCGTCGTCGAAGCGATCGGAAAACTCGTCGCCTTTTAGCCACGTAACGAGCTGCCGTCAAGCCGGGGTGGAGGCAAGTAACCCCGTATCTCCACGACTGCTTCGACAGTCCGGAGGGAAGTCCGGTCGGAGCGGCAAGATGGCGCCAACCGGGCCAAAAAGCGGCGGATTCTGAACCCGAATCCGCCCTACGACTACTCGCCGTGCGAAAGCGATCAGTTGTAGGGCGGATTCGCGGTTCAGAATCCGCCGCTTTTTGGCCCGGTTGGTGGGTTGTCTCGGCAGGTCGTCAATCTTCGGGAAAACGAATAGACTCCAGCCCCTGGGGCGAAGCTTGGGATTCGCGCTCGGCTCGAGCGCTGAGCGCGATTCAAGAAGGAGCACCTGAACGGCGCGCCCCACACTCACGCCCTCCTCGAATGTGCCAATTTTTTCGCTTCTCCCGTTTTCTGTGATAGTGTTTGTCGCAGTCGCGTCGCCATGGGGGGCGGCGCGTGTGTTTCCGCCTCTGGGCTTTGTGTAATTCGGGGAGGGGTAAATGCAAAAACCTTACCGCTTTGTCAGTGTCTCCGTTGTAACGCTCCTGCTTTTCACACTCGTCGGACAATTGGCTCTAGCCGCTCCGCCCAAACCGGAAGGCGGAAGCAAGATCGACACGAAGGCAGTCCAGCAGCCACCGATCCAGCTTGGGACCTCGGGAGGCAACGCGAATGACATCGCGAACGGCTACTGCTGTTCCGGTACCTTGGGCGCCCTGGTTGAGATCGCGAAGACCCAATACATCCTGAGCAATACGCACGTTTTCGCCGGGGACTCGGTCCGGGGCGGCAATCAGAGAACTGCGGGCAAAGGCGATCCGATCACCCAGCCGGGTAACGTGGATATCGCATGCAGGTCAAACACCGCTCAGGTGGTCGCCTCGCTTTCCAACTGGTCACCGCTCCTGGTGAATCGGACGACGCCGGTTGACGCGGCAATCGCAGAGGTCGCTGCGGGAATG
Source organism: uncultured Acidobacteriota bacterium (assembly GCA_964421755.1). GTDB lineage: Bacteria > Acidobacteriota > UBA6911 > RPQK01 > RPQK01 > CAVUUN01. The sequence goes on along the minus strand of CAYQYP010000214.1, from coordinate 17,854 downwards.
GTCCGACCGGATGGGGCGATCCTGGGAATCGGCGTTTTGAGCTCCGACACGCTTGCCGCCTTCCCCGGCTTGCTCGTCAAGAAGACCGGACGCACGACGGGTCTAACTCGGAGCTCGGTGAGCGCCATCAATGTGGCCGTAACTGTGGGCTACTCGACCGAGTGCGCGGGTACGGAATTCACGACTGCCTTCGAAGGCCAGATCTTCATCAAGAACAAGGGCAGTCGGTTCCTCAACAGCGGCGATTCCGGGTCCCTGATGGTCGAAGACCTTTCGGTCAGTCCTCGAGCGGTTGGGTTGCTCTTTGCCGGCAGCAGCACGATTGCCGTAGCGAACCCGATCGGAGACGTCCTTGGCTACTTTGGTGCACGAATGGTCGGTGCCTCCGCAACCGGCGCGCCCGATGATCTGGCGGCCGGTCCGGATTCGATGCCTCGAGGGCAGCTCGCAAAAGCAATGCGCCTGCAGCAAGTACATGGCAATCGGCTGGCACGGGCGGCGAAAGGCTTGGGACACGGCGTCGGCGCGGAAAACGGCCAGGCGGTCATCAAGGTCTTTGTTGAGGAAATCACGCCGGAAGCCTTAGCCGCAGTCCCGCGGGACATCGAGGATGTTCCGGTCGTCGTCGAGGCGATCGGCAAAGTCGTCGCGTTTTAGGAGAGTCGTTCGAGCCGCCCCACGCAGGAGTAAAACGGCTCGGCACAATACAACAGGGCGGTAGGTTCGTAGTCCCCTCATAGAAGCCGGGACTACGAACCTACCCGCCCTGTCGAGCTCCCTTCTCGAGTGTTTCTTTCAACACCCTCGCAGTGCACGGGCGCTGAAAAGGCCCCATAGTTGTAAGAGGAGCCTGGTCTACCAGTTCAAACGCAGCGCCAGCTGGATATAACGGGGGATGGCCATATCCATCTTGCTGTTACGGTCCACCACGTCGCTGATCCTTCCGACCGATGCGGTTTGGGAGATGTTCGTGTTCGGATCCCGGTAGTTCGGGTGATTGAACACGTTACTGGCAATCAGCTCAAACCGCAGCCGGAGGCGCTCACGTATGACAAAAGCTTTCGCCAGATTGGCGTGCAGCGTCTGGGTGCCGGGGCCCTTGATCACGCCTTTTGCCGCGGTCCCGAAAGAGCCGGCCGTGGGCGGCGCGAAGGCTGCGGGGTCAAACCATTTCCCCGGAGTCGGATTGGCGATATTCGGGTCAGCAAGCTGGTTCGGACGAATGGTTACATTAGGTGCTGTCTTGCTGCTCGTATATCGGGTGCCTGTCGGGTCCGGCCCGGTCCAGGACGGCGTGAGGAAGAACCCGGTTTCCACGCTGCCGGCCAGGCCAAGTTGCCAATCACCGACGATCGAGTTCCAGAAACCAGGCGCGCTGAAGCGACGATTGGTGCCGAAAGGCAAATCCCACAGCAGGTTCGACGACAGGCGGTGGGTTGGGATGTCACTCCATACGGCCCGCTCACGTGTCCTGTCGTAAGCATATTCGGGACCCTCACCGTCTTCCAGATCCCCGATGTCCCGCGCCCAGGTGTAATACGCCTGGTATTGCAGCCCCCCTCGCGAGACTCGACGGGCTTCCACGGTCATCGAGTGGTATTGATGCCCTGCACCGTTGGTGAAGTACCCGATGGACGGGTACTTCGGAAATGCGCGTGTCTTCTCGACGTAGGGCCTTGTGTCGGCAACCGGCGAATTGTAGTCATAGTTCCACACGCCCTGCCGGGTGTTGGTGCCCACGTACGAGATCCGGAATCCGTTGTCTCCCAGTTGGTGCTCGACGGTCGCCGTGTACTGCATGCTGTAGGGGATGCGCAGTTCGGGGTTAATGGCGCTCGGGATACTGACCGTGCTGGGTCCGGCACTGCTCGAAGCCGGGAAGACCCGTGGGAAGATGACGGTCGGGTTGACAGCAGGATTCGTGTATGAAGGTTCTGCTATGTTAAACGGCACTCCCGCCGAAGAAGGGTTGCGAGGCACCAAATCGTAGAACAGGCCAAAACCGGCCCGGAAGACTGTCTTATCCCCCAAGGGTCGCCAGGCCAACGCGACTCGCGGAGCAAAGTTGTTTTTGTCCGTCTTGATCAATCGCTCCGGGAAGCCTACCGAAGAAGCGCCAACTACTTCCACATACCCCTGGGGCATAAGTGGACTGACCTTCGATAAAGCTCCGTCCGGAACGACGATCTTCCCCGATTTGATGTCGAAAATCGAAATGAGGTCGTTCTTCTCCCAGTATGGCGGCTTCAGCTCGTAACGCAGTCCCAAAGTCAGGGTGAACTTCGCGTGCAGCTTGTACTCGTCGGAGATGAAGGTGCTGTAGCTGGCCTGCTGCAAATCCTGGCGTAGCGGCGGGAATGCACGCGACACCGTTGTTGGGATACCCAGCAGGAAATCGGCGTATGGGTGCCCGGTAAAACGATCCGAAAACGAGACGTTTCCGAACATGTTACCGGGAGTCGAATACGCTGAATAGCCGGCCCTGTTGTATTGGAAACCCGCCTTGATCGAGTGGTTGTTCACCAGCCAGTTCACGTTCTGCTGGAACACGTGGCGCGGCGTCAGCCCGTAGGCATCGCCCGGGGCCGAAAGGCCGGTCAGTCCTAGTGAAGTGAACCCGACGTTGATCATGCCCGACATGTCGGGCAGGTTGTCTGCCAAGCCCTGCAGTCCGAGCGACTTGACGAGCTCGGAGCCTCGTATTGGGCCGACACGGGGCGAATTGTCCGAAGAATAACCCCAGAGAGTCTCAGTGGTCAGATTGGCGCTCAGCCAGTAAGAGAAGTTGAGCGAGGTCGCTCGCGAACGGCGGTCGCCGTCCTGCCTGCCTACGGTCAGAAAGCCGCCTTGCAGGGTGTTCTGTGGCCAATCGACCTTGGTCAGGCGCCAGAACACCGAAGCCTTGTCGTTCAACCTGTGGTCGAAGCGCAGCGTCAAGGTCGGTGACGTTTCCTTCGGGTTGTATCCGATGTCACGGTAGTTCTGCGAGCCGAATGCGCTTGGGTCGCCATAGTTGGGCAGAGGGAAAAACTTCTCCTGCAGCGACCTCGAAACCGGGTTAATGCGACTATCCGGTATGGTGTTGTTCGGGAAGGGAGCATTGTCGGCAAACGGATCCTTGAGCACCTTGCCGGCTGCCAGGCTGGAAAAGTCTCCCCTTCTCCAGGCAGGTGTGGCTACCGTCGAGTTGAACAGCACCCGGCTCGGAGGACCGAATCTTTCGAATTCGAGTGTGGCGAAGAAGAACGTTCGATCCCTGCCGTTGTATATCTTCGGAATCACAACGGGGCCGCCAATCGAGCCGCCCGGGACATGTTCGAGACTGCCTGTCTTGACCGGCGAAAAGGGATTTCGCGCCTGCAGACCAGGCGTCGTGTAGTAATAGAAGGCCGAGCCGTGCAGCTGGTTCTCTCCGGAACGGGAGACGACCGAGATCTGACCGATCCCGGCATATTCTGCCGAATTTCCGGCCGAATCGATGCGCATCTCCTGGTACCCTTCCGTGCGGTCCGAGACCACCCCATTTATCGGTCCGCCCCAGATCGTTGAAATGCTGGCGCCGTCGACGCTCATGTCCCCCTGCTTGTTTCGGCTTCCGCCGAAACGGATGTACCAATTGTTTCTCGGCTTGGATACGGTCGGCGTCAGCTGGAAGTAGTCCCAAGTGCGTCGCAGTGTGAGCGGAAGTTTGTCGAGGACTTCCCGATCTTTGACGTCCGAGATTCGTGCACTTTCCGTGGTGATCAGCGTCGCGCCGCCGGTCACCTCCACGGACGTCGACAACTCCCCGATCTTCAGCTGTACATCGATTCGGCGATGATCCCGACCGGCGAGGACGATGTCCTGTACCACGTGCGTCTGGAATCCGACCATCTTCACCGTCAACCTGTAGGATCCATCCACCAGGTTGGGCAGCGAGTACTGGCCCAGGTCATTGCTTACGGTTGAGTAGGCATAGTTTTTGCCCAACTCTACGGCTTGGATTTCCGCACCCGGCAGGACTGCGCCGGACTGATCGGTAATCAGACCAGTAATCGAGGCCGCCGTGCTCTGGCCGGCAAGCTGGTCGGTCGACCAAACACAAACCAGCCCGAACACGATGATGCAGATAACCGCGCCTGCCACATCATGAAACTTCTTGTCTACCATTCCTCCTCCTTACGACGAGACTTAGAGTGCGCCGAGTGACTCGGACCGGAGCCTGGGACACCATCCGAGCCGGGTTCCTTTTACAGGCATGGGCTCCGGTTTCTCGCCGTAAGAACCGTTAAAATGGCTAGCCGGAGGCGTAACGTACTTTGCTATATCTGGCTGCAAGTGACTATGAATTCAGGGACATACGTTTACTTGACCACGATCCGCCGCTTGTAACGTACCGGAGTCGCGGAGACAGTGGGGCGGAACCGTGCAGGATTCGTTGTTTCACCGGGATACGCGTGCTAGTATGAGCGCTGTCTCCAGCTTGATCGAAGCGAGGCCAAGCTCCGCAAAGGACCTGGTGAAGTCCGATGTCGACGCCGAGACTTGTCACGGGCAGTTCCCCGACCACCACGAATCGGGAACGCGAAGAATACCAGGCAGCGCTCCATTCCTGGCTTTTCGAGCGCGCTCCCGGTCAAGCCAAGCTCTTCTCGTACATCTGCGAAAAGTACTTTGCCGGCCAATCCGAACAGCTTAAGGAATACACGGTGGCTGCCGAAGTCTTCGGGAGATCGGCGGATTTTGACTCGAGACAAGACCCGATCGTCAGGGTCAACATCAATCGCCTGCGGCATGCCTTGCGCAAGTACTACCGGACAGAAGGGCGCAATCATCCGATACAGATCGCGATTCCATCCGGGCGATATGTGCCGGTCTTTAAACAGATGCGCTCGGCCACGCAAGCCAAAGAAACTGGCAATGATGAAGGCCTCCGCGACGATGAGTTGCCGGAGCAGCCAACCGCCAGATCTCCATCACCTCGCCGATGGCGCGATTTCCGCCAGCTGGTTTTCGGAGCAGGCGTTCTGGTCGGCCTTGTCGTCGCCGCCGTTTCGATCGTTCTAGTCTGGACGTACGGGTTCGGCAAGTTCACCCCGGACACTCTCCGGCTGGCGTCGATGATCACCAGCATTGATCCCGCGATCAGGATCATGTGTGGCTCAACCAACCCGGCTATTTTGGACGAGCTTGGGCAAGTCTGGGTTGGCGACATGTATTTCCGGGGAGGCACGATGTCGCCTGTCCGCGGCTCACTCCCCTTGAGCCATCCGGTGTATCGCAGCCGCCGGGAGGGCCGGTTCTCGTACCGGATCCCGCTCGCGCCGGGGTGCTATCAGTTGCACCTCCACTTTGTGGAAACTGAACCCAAGGGGTTTCCAGTCGGCGGGTCAGGCCGTCTGTTTGACATCGTTCTCAACGGCCAAACCGTGGAAAGGGACTTCGACGTCGAGCTCCAGGCTGGTGGATACAACACTCCGCTGTCGAGGGTCTTTACGGACGTGCGGCCAGCGCCGGACGGTTTTCTCGCGATTGACTTCAGAACCTCTCGATCCTGGCCGACACTCAGCGGAATCGAGATCATTCCGGGGACACCGGGACGGATGCTGCCGCTGCGTTTGACCGCCCAGACAACGACCTATATGGCCGATGACAGGACCATTTGGCGACCTGACCATCACTACACCGGCGGAAGAGCCGTCACGCGTGGTGAGAAGATACTTGCAACTCGGGATCCCGGCCTGTTTCGCGGCGAGCGGTACGGCAGCTTCCGTTACTCAATCCCCGTGTCCCCGGGGAAGTACACTGTTCGGTTGTTCTTTGCCGAAGCCCACTTTGGTCCATCCAATCCGGGCGGAGGAGGCGAAGGCTCCCGACTCTTCGAAGTCTTCTGCAACGGGAAAGCGCTCCTGCGTGACTTCGACGTATTCAGGGAGGCAGGCGGCGAAAACCGCGCACTCGTCCGGAGCTTCTCCGGCCTTGAACCCGATCCGCGGCGGAAGTTGGTTCTCGACTTCATCGCCAGACGCAACAATGCGATGGTGAACGCAATCGAGGTTGTAGCCGAGTGACCAGTAGACCGGCGGATCTTCTGCAGCCATACGACTCCGCACCAGAGACGCAGGATTCGCCCCTCCCGAGCATCGAGGCCCTCCTTGGCAGCATCCTCTTGCCGATGCTGTGCATCCTGCCGGCTCTTGGCGCCGCGGCAAAGCTCCTGCCCGGCCCGGACGTTTGGAATATCGACGGGTTCGTCGGCTATTTGAGTCTCTGGGTTGGGTTCCTGGGTGCCGCGCTCGCCGCGGGACAAAACAGGCGAGACCCTTTCGGCTTCGCATTCCGGGCATCGGTGCCGCAGCTCGGTTGGTTGGCCTCGGCTGTGTCGCCTTGTGTCGTCCTCTGCCTTTACTGGGCAGCGCTCCGCATGGTCAGTGGTGACGTCGGCTCGTCGTTCCGGCTGGGGCCCATCCCCCTGTGGGTGGCCAGCAGCATTGTCCCCGTGGCATTTGCGCTGATCTGCTGGCGGTTCTACCGCCGGATTCCCGGCGGGGCTGTTGCGAAAACGGCAGTCGCTGCCGCACTGCTGATCACAGCCGCGCTTGGTTTCGTCCCGGTCGAGACCCGCGGGTGGCTGCTCGTCCCGGGTATTGCGATGCTTCTTACCTGTTTGCCGGGCGGCGCCTCATCCTTCGTCGTTCTAAGCGGCTTGGCGTTGCTTCTCTTTTTCGTTCAAGGAACGCCCACGAACGCAGCTGTCGGCGAGGTCCACCGGCTGACAACCAACCGAGTGTTTCCCGCAATTCCTCTGTTCGCCCTGACCGGTATTCTCGTCGCCCGGAGTGGAATGGCGGATAGGTTGAATGGGCTCTTCCGGTCACTTTTCGGTCGAAAGGCGGCCCCGCTTGCGGATCTGACGTCGCTCGCCATACTGTCAGCACTGGGTCACGATCCCGCCGCGGCGCTGAAGCCGGCCGACCCTCAGTTGCCGGCCCGTCGGAACCCGGTCGGATACGGCCCAATTTCAACGATGGCTTCTCTGGCGGCCCGCGGCCTGGGAGTGCTTCTTCCCCCCAGCCTTCTGGTAGCGCTCGCGGCCGGATGGATGGCTCTTCCAGCCGCAGGCACATACCGGGCGGTTCTTCCATACGCGGCGCTGGTTTTCCTTCTGGCTTGCGCACTCCTTACAGTACGCACGTTTCGTCGGCATTCGGCGGTCGTGCTCCCCGTTTCTGCTTTGGCGCAGCTGAGCAACGAATCACCCTTCTCCCTTCGAACAAGGGCTCTCTGGGAAGCAAAAGGCGAGGTGTTGTTATTGATCCTGGCGCCGGTTCTCTTTCTGTCAAACCGTTTAAGCGTCGTGGAGGCGGCCTCGATCCTTACCCTTGCCACCCTGGCCGTGACGCTCTCGAACGGCGACTTCAAGCCAGCGAAGCGTCTGGGCGGCCCTTTCGCAGCAGCGTTGTCCTGGAGCGGGGCGCTTATGCTCCTCTTGTTCTCGGCGCTGGCGTTCAACGGCGCCCTTGCATATAGAGCGGACTATTTCCGCCTGCAGGCGTGGGTGGGTGCCGGAATTTCATCCCCCCTGCTCTTCATGATTGTTTTGAACCTTGTGTTCGTGAGCCTGCTCTGGGTCACGGATGTTTACACCGTCGCCCTCCTGCTCACTCCGGCTCTGCCATACCTGGCAGGAAACTACGGACTAAGGGGACAGCAGCTGGCGCTCATACTGCTGGTCCACGTAGGCCTCCGCCGCAGCTGGGCCAACGGTCGTGGTGATCCACTGGAGCATGTTTCCACGGGAGCAGGGCCCAGTCGCTGGTGGTTGGTCTTGTTTTTTTCGGTTGCAGCTCTGGCGGCATCCCTCGTCCCGTTGTTCGCGGGGCTCTTACCTCTGCGGTAGACGGACCGGGGATCAGTGGAAATCGTTGACCAGATACCGCACCTGCCGGGCGTAACGCTCGAACTCCTTGCTCGTTGACCGGCCGACCAGGTCTTGGAAATCTTGCGCCCCAACGAGCGCATCGACCGTCGCAACGACCCCTTCGCTCAACCCTTCCAGGTCATATCCTCCTTCCAGAACAAAAAGCATTCGCCCCCCGCAAAGCTCATGCGCTACGCGCATCAGCAATACAGTCAGTGCGCCAAACCCATCCCCTGTCATTTTCATGCCTGCAAGTGGGTCGCGTACGTGGGTGTCATAACCGGCCGACACCACTATCAGATCCGGCTTGAATTCCCGCAGTATCGGCAGGACCAGATCCCTGTAAAGCTGAACAAAGAAGGCATCGTCCTGGCCGGCTGGAATCGGGAAGTTGCGCGTGAACCCTGTCCCGTCACCGGCGCCGGTCTCCGAGAAGCTCCCGGTGCCCGGATACAGAGGGTGCTGGTGACTGGAGACATACAGAACGTCAGAGCGGGTCCAGAAGATCTCCTGCGTTCCGTTCCCGTGATGGACGTCGAAGTCGACAATGGCCACGCGGTGCGCAAATCCCTGCTGAATAGCCCATTCGGCGGCGATAGCCGGGTGGTTGAAAAGACAGAACCCCATAGCGCGACTCGGAGTAGCGTGATGTCCCGGAGGACGCGCCAGACTGAGACCCGCTTCGATCCGTCCCTCGCGGATCAGTTCCAGAAGATGGACAGCGCTTCCCGCCGCAAGGCAGGCAACCTCGTATGACTTCGCCCCCGCGTGGGTGTCCGCATCCAGGCTTCGGCGGGCTTGGCCGGCTGTCGCTCGGATGCGCTCGACGTACTCACTCGTATGAACCGCACGCAACCACCGCTCTTCAATCGGCACAGGAGCAGCGCGCAGGATCGCCGGCCGGTACAGCGCCAAGGCGTCCATCAGCGCCTGAATCCGCTCGGGGCGCTCCGGGTGACCCGACGGGTTATCGTGTTCAAGGAAGACCTCATCGAGGACTATGCCAAGCTTCATGGATCAATGGTACATGACACAGACACTGGCAAGAGCTGAGTGAGACGGGAACTCAAGCGGGCAGTTGGGCAAAAGCTGCTGCAAAGTGCGCGGGAATCAGTTATACTCCGGAGCCTAACTGCTAAAAAAATAGCAAGTTTTGACCGGGGGGCAAAAATGACGGTTAGGATCTTGCTTTTTCTGCTGCTGCTGAGTCAGGTGGTTGCGTCCATGGATGCGGGCGCTAATGAATGGACCGGCGCCACCTCACTGGATGTCCTATCCATTCGAATTCATCCGAACCGTCCTTCGCGGTTGTATCTGGCTACTGAAAACGGCGTTTTTGCGACCGAAGACGAGGGCAACACGTATATCGCCCTCCGGAATGGTCTGAGCAGTGGCGATGTCGACAGCCTCGAGTTTGATCCGCAGAACCCGGATATTGTCTACGCCCTGGTCTACGGAGGTTTGTTTCGGTCGACGAATGGAGGGCACGACTGGCGTCTAATTCGTCAGACGGACGGAGCCGAGCTACTGTTGACCCCGAGGGATAGCGGCGTTCTGTACCTGTTGGGCGCTGGCCGAGAGTGGAGGATCCTGAAAAGCATTGATGGTGGACGCACCTGGACGACCGCAGAGTACACCCCTCCGGTTCACTGTCTTGCCATCAGCCCCTCTAACCCGCAGATCATGTACGGCGGAACAAGTAAGGGGGAGGTGTGGCGCAGCGATGACGGTGGAGAGTTCTGGTTGCGGGCCAGCTCCGCCACCAGCAATGCGGTGAACCGTATCGTGGTTGACCCGCGGAATCCAGACACCGTGTACCAGGCGCCGTATGACAAGGGCCTGCTGAAGAGCATGGACAGGGGGGCGACCTGGAGGCGGATCAGCGATGGAATCTCCCTGTACTCGCACACCATCTCAGATCTGATCGTGTCTCCTACAGACAGCAACCACATGGTCGCCCTCTGCCACGGCTCGATTTATCGTTCCCTGAATGGCGGTGAGACCTGGCGGCACATTCGCCAGTCCGGCATTTACATGCGTGCGATCGCCCGAAGCCCCGCGGCGGAGGACCTTTTTTACGCGGCAGGGGAGGGACGGCTGTATAAGACGGCGGCGGGCGGCACGAAGCTCGTCCCGACCGAGCCGAGTCTACCGGGGGAGTGGCAGCAGAGGCTCCTCATCGCTCCAAAAAACCCTGATCGCATGTACGTTCTTCGCTCGCAGGGGCTCAGCAGGAGCGAGGATGGCGGCAGAAGCTGGAGACACCTGGACGCAGCGCTGCCCGATGGCTATCTGACTGAAATCGAGGTCGATCCGCGTGACCCGGATGTCTTATTCCTTGGCGTGCCGGGCGCCGGAGTCTACCGGAGCGTGGACGCGGGAGAGTCGTGGCACCGCGTATTAACGCTTCCGGATAACGACGAATACGAGGACAGTTGGAGTGTCGCCGTCGATCCCCACCGCCCTGGTCACTTGTTTGCGGTTCGACGCGGAGGAGGTTACGACAACACGCCCTACATCTATCGCAGCGCGAATAGCGGGCAGACGTGGGCGCCAGCCTACCAGGGCTTGCCGTTCGGGCAGCTGAAGGCTTTCGTCTTTGACGCGGCTCCCGGAGCTGTGTACGTGGGTCATGTTGCAGGGGTTTTCAAATCAACAAATGACGGGGAGACCTGGCTTCCCGCGAGTGCGCTTTCTTCCGGTCAGAATTTGCCGGAGACGGCAGCCTTGGCCGCCGATCCCCGAAATCCGAACGTGCTCTATTGCGCCGCGTTCGACGGCGGTGTCTTCAAGACGACTGATGGGGGCCTGGCCTGGTTCCCAATTGGCCTCCAAGGCGGCCTTCCCGACGACACGGTCAACCGGTTGACCGTGTCTCCGCATGACTCAACCATCTATGCATTGAGTTACGGCCAAGCCCTTACCTACCGCAGCACTGACGGAGGCGGAAACTGGACCTCCATGCCGAGCGGGTTCCGCTGGCCAACGTTCGCGCCTGACGACCCGGACGTTCTTTTCAACCTCGGTGAGGTGGTGTACAAGAGCGTCGATCGCGGCCAGCAGTGGTATCCGATTCTCTACGACTTGCGCGGGACAAGGGTGATGCAGCTGGCGCTCGACCCGACGGACAGTAGCGTGCTTTTCGCTTTGGCGGACGATGTTGGGGTCTACAGGAGTGTCGATGGGTCCAGGACCTGGGAGGCGGCGGGCCAGGGGCTGAGCGGTCGCTTGTCCGATCTCGTGATCGATCCGTTCGACAATTCGGTACTTCTTGCCGCGGGCTCCGACGGGATCTTTCGGAGTAACGATGCCGGACGTCACTGGGAAAATGCTCACGGCGCGAAAACTTCCTCGATCGTCGTTGATCCGAGCAGGTCGGGTGTCTTCTACGCCCTGTCCCGGAACTCCAGAACCTTGTACAGAACCCTGGACGGAGGCGACGCCTGGCAGCAGATAGCCCCCGGATACGCTGTCTCCACCATCGCCATCAGTCGCTCGACGCCGGAGGTCCTGTTCGCCGGCGGCGACAAGGTGCTCATCAAGAGCACGGATTCTGGATCGACCTGGGCTGAACTGAACTGGGGGTCCGCTCGGCTCCCGATTGACTCCATCGAAGTGGATCCGGAGGATGAAGCTGCGGTTCGGATCTTGGGATGCGTCCCAATAATCTTTGAGGGGCCGCTGCCCTGCCAGAGCTACCAGAGCCGAGATGGCGGGCAGAGCTGGACATTGTCCCAGGCGGTTCGGAGTCTAGAACGTGATCCGCTAAACCCGTACTTGCTTTACTCCCCAGAGGATCTACGGGTAACGTTCGACGGAGGCGCAGACTGGGTCACCATTTCCGCCCCGCCGGCGCATCCTCAGTTTACTCAGTCCCAACCGAGAATGGCCTATTCTCGCCCGAACCTGGGAGTGTTCGCCCTCACGCTACCCCAGGAAGAGGTCGCGTACTTTCCTCAGGTCGGCAGTGGTCGGTCCGCCGACGGAGAGCTCCAAACGGAATTCCTGTTCATGAACCTCGGCGAGACAGCCGAAGTCGTCCAGGTTGACTTCTTTGGCGCGGACGGCGAGCCGATGCCGGTCGCCCTGGGGCAACTGGGCACACAGGTCAGTTTCTCCATCAGTCTCGAACGAGGCGAGACTGTCTCACTTCAAACCGGCGACACCGGACCCCTCCAGGTGGGTTCGGCTCGGGTGCGGTCCGCGATCCAAGTGCGCAGCACCGCGATCTATGGTTACAGAGAACAAGGCACGCAGCTCTTCGAAGCGGGTGTTGCGTTGAGCGACCCTTTGCGCGATTGTACTGTGTTTGTCAGTGGATCCGCCGAGGGCCTGAACACCGGATTGGCGATAGTGAATGCCGGCGAGGAAGCCGCTCTCGTCACGCTGCGCCTCTATGACCGGGACTTCAACCTGCTAGGGTCCAGGCAGCTTGCCGACGCCGTCGGACCATTACCACCCCACGCCCATACTGCCCAGTTCGTGGCGGAGTTGTTTCCGGAGCTGGCCGCAGTGGAGGTAAAAGACGGCCTGCTGACCCTGGAAAGCGACCAACCGATCGCGGTCGCGAGTTTGCTCCAGACCCGTTCTGAACGGAGTTTGAAAGGTGGCGGGCTCACGCTGACATCTATGCCTGTTCTGGAGGGGAGACCCGACGGCGCAAGCCCAGCCTCCCACTCATTCCCACGGCGACTCTACTTGCCCCAGGTTGCTAGCGGACGGGCGGCGCCATGGCAGATGCAGTCCTCTCTTCTGTTCGCCAATCCGGGCTCGAGTCCTGCCAGCGTGAAGGTCCAATTCTTCGATCCCGGAGGCCGGCCAATGGCTGTTCCGCTGCTCGGCGATGACGATACGCCGGCTACCGAGGTCAATCTTGTGTTGGAGTCAGGGCGTTCGGCTCGTGTCGCCAGTGACGGTCATGTACCGCTCCAAGCAGGATATGCCGTGGTGACAGTCGATGGAGACGCGGGTGCGGCGGCCGTCTATCATGGTTCGCAGGCGGGGATACCGCTCTTCGACGCCGGGTTGCCCATCGTCTGGCGATATCCGCGGCAGGCGTTGTTCGCTTCAGTCACCGGAAACCAGAACACTGCTTTGGCCCTCTTGAACACAGGGACCGAGGCGGCGCACGCGGTGGCGACTCTGTACGGCGAAAGCGGAACCAGCCTCGGGGAGGCGAACTTGTCGGACCTGGCTCCACTCCCGCCTGGCGGGCGTATCGCCCGGTACCTCTCGGAACTGTTTCCCGGTGTCCAGGTCGCGAACGGAAGGATTACGATCGAAAGCGACCAGCCACTGGCCGGGGTCACGCTGCGCCACCGCGACGACCCGGGCATCCCCTACCCCCTCGACATCTACCTGCTCACGGTCTTCCCGGTGTTTCCCCTACCGTGAGGCGAGAGTCGGAGCTCCGCTGCCAGCAGAGCTTCAGGCCTTGCCTGAATCATTTTGGAGTGCTGCGGCAGAGGCTGTCGTTAACGTATTTCGTGCCCCGGAACCGGCATTCATTTGGAGTGCGGCGGCAACGAGAGGCCGACGCTTTATCAGGCCTCGAGGCGACGCCGCTTTCCCCTGTGCACCATCTCGCCGTTGCTCCTGACCCTGTTCTGAAGAAGTCTTGCGGCCGGGATTGTGGGCGTTTTCGGGTCTCTCCTGGCGTTTGCGCTATCCCTGATCACCGTCAGAAGTCTGGTCGGCCAGGGTGCCGGTCGCTGGCTGTGGTTGCTGAGCGGGATCGAGTCAAGAGTGCCCGTGCAATTACTCCCGTTGCCTGAACACTGGCTTTGGATACGCTCGTATCAGGCAGTCCCGTTCGAAGTGCACTTGACCTTCTTGGCGTCGGCGGTTGTCGCACCGCTCGTTCTGTTAATCCCCGCACTTTCGCACTTTTCAAGGCGAGACATAACCGAATAAGCAGGAGCTGATTCTGGACTCAGGAACGGGAGACAGAGACAAGGAGCTTGCTGGAGGCCGGACACCCCGATCTTCCCTGCGGGATGTCTGGTGGGCGGAGACGTGCAAGATTGCGGCGTTCCCCGTCACCCGGCTCTTCTATGCCGGCGTTTTCGTTGTGCTGGCCCTTTACATTGGCTTTTGGCGAAACTTCTTGGCGCACGATTATTCCATTCCAAACGCCCTGTACGCGGTGCCGGTCCTTTTCACATACACCTGGGTTTGCTGGTTGTTCCAAGTCGTTCTGATCGGCTTCTGTGCTTACCTGACGACGGTCGACTACGACCAGGGAATGATCCGATTGGTCCTCGTGCAGCCGCATTCCAGGCTACGCTTTCTGCTCGCCCGATACCTGGCAACCGGTGCCCATGCTGCCTCGATTACGGCCTTCTTCGTGTTGTGTCATTTCGTTTGGACCCTGTTCTATTGGGGTGTTAACGGCAGCCGGCTCACAGATGCTATCCAGCTTGTGCTCTTCGCGGTTTATGTCGTCCTTTTTGCGACTCTGCTTTCCTGGATTGTCGTTTCATGCTCCCTGTTTCGGACTTCTGTCCTCAGGGCACTGATCACCTCCTGGGTTGTCATACTCGGTCTTTCAGTCATCTGGATCTCCGCCCGTACCGGGACCAATCCGATTTTCTTCAAATACTTCACTTTTCCCTTCACTGCGGTTCTCTACCAGTTCAGCCCGGAGGGTTTCGTCCAGGACTCAGCGGCGGGAAAGACCCTGTCCGGGTTCTTGGGCACCGGCTTTCTGACAATCCTGCTGCTCGGGCTCCCGGCGGTCCTTCGGTATACGAGACGGGATATCGGAAGCTTAGTGCCTCGAATCCACCAGCGAGCGCAAAGAGAGCTGCGCCCGGACAGTGCAAAGCCGTTTCAGCAAAGCGGGTTCGAACCGAAACCAGATTGCATACCCTAAGGTGTCTAATCGCTGCAACTAACCGCGTCGTTGTGGTGCCCAACGGGATTCTGCTGCTGACGGATGGGAAAACCTTCGCGTTAAACCTCCGCTACTGGTTAATCTCGGGTTTCATACGGAAATTGTCGACTCGAAGGGATTTCGGAAATTCCCCGAGCTCCTCGATCTCGAGACGAACGAGCTCCGCTCCGGCGAGCCATTGATCGTCCACCGCGATCGGTTTCTCACCCGGTTTCCGGCCGACAAAAACAAGACCCGCGGAATTGACCTGAAAGCGGCCCGAGTCAGGTGCCATTGAAAATCCCGGAAACAGAGGGAGAGAAACTACCCGCCTTTCGTCGGTCGGGAGAATGGCCTGACCTCTCGACTTATTCAGCAGCACGAAGACCCTTCCCGGCCGCAGTCTCTCTTCCGGCCTGATCTCTGGGAAGACGAGCTCGAGCCGTCCTTCACGGATGACCAGGCGGGCGCCGTCCGGATCGCGGAGGACATCCGTGATCAGGAAGTAATCCGACTGCTTCTTGAACTTGGCGCCTTGGCGAACCGGCAGTCGCCCAACGATTTTGTAGCGCGAAACGGAGAATCGGATATCGGCTTCCAAGGTGCCTGCCGCCTGGGCGTGGCTCCTGTAAAGTGATTCATCAACACGAAGCAGTCTCCAAAGTGGTTCCCTTGGTCCACCCGGTTGCTCGGGGCGGCGAAGATCAGCTCCCCCGAGCGGGTGTCGAAGCGCGTCGATGTTCCATTGGCCGCCCCAGGTTTGTGAAATAAAGCCTTCAAAGGCGGCGGCCTTCCCATCAGAATAACGCAGCGAGGCGTGAACCAGTTTCGGCTCGACGATCCAGCCTGCCGGCATTCCCTGAATCACGAGCTCCGATAACACGTCCTTCCTCGCCGGGGGGCGGGCGCGAAAGCCGAACGCGTCGCTTGCCGACACTGTCCTCAGGTCCAGGGAAACCCGAATTTCGTCGGGATTGAAAATCGCCCGGTCCACCGGATGCATCTCGAAGGGGCGAGAGTTCGGCCAGGCCTGTTCAATAACGAGCAGGACGAACAAGGCGGACAGGAGGATTACAACCGATCGCCGGGTCTTCCGAGTCAGGTACTGGTGACCAATCACCAAGGCTCCCAGCAGGATCGGTACGATAGCAGAGAGCAAACCGGTCGTCCGTCCGACACCCACGGCGGTACCCTCGAGATCGTCTGATATAAGCAGCGTTGCACTCAAGAACCCGGCAGCAATTAAAATCACACTGATAAAGCTGACCCCGCCAACCACCGCAAAACGGGCGAAATTGACCGTCAGAGCGGCGATAACCCAGAGCAACACAACCGCGGACAGTTTGTCGAGCAGGATACCTGGTGTCGCCAGTGCCAGATGCCGGGCGATGACGCCATGGGCAACCAAAGAGAGGAGCTCGATGAAGAGCGGGAGCAGAACGAGGATCAACAGGACGAAGAGTGATTTGGCGGCCAGGAGAGTCCCGCCAGAAATGGGCCGCGTGAACCAAAAGGCGGTCGTTCCTGCCAGGGGCTCGTCCTGAATCACCAGGGGAACTACTGCGAGCAGCAAAACGAACTGAAGCATCGGAAGAAGCAAGGAAATGGAATTGATAACGCCCTGCATCAACGTGTCCGTCGGCGGCGAGGCGAAAACAAAGACCGCGAGGAAGGACTGGATGACCAGAACCGCCAACCAGGCAACCAGCAGTCCGCGGAGATGGCGGACGTCTTTTCTGAAGATGTGTGTGGCGAGACTCATAGATGACCGCCTTGAGCCCTGGGTCGGCGGGCTCGAGCGAGCGCAATGAAGAGCTCACGCAGCGAGACAGGGTGGGCCGTTACCTCACGACAACCGGGAAATATGCTCTTGACCTGCCTAATGGTCTCATCCCCGTAAGAACTGTCCAGGAAGCGGGCGGTTCGCCCGGTGGTTTCCAAAAGCATCCAACTCGGGGGAATCTCGCTCGGTCTCGTCCCATCCTCACCCAACACGACTTCTATCTGTCGAAAGCGGGACTGGAGCGAAGAAACGGATTCAGAGAAACCGAGACGGCCGTCGTCCAGGAACGCCACCCAATCGGCCAGCCGCTCTACTTCCTCGATATCCTGAGACGACAAGAAGATCGTCCACCTGGCCTCCCCGGTCAGCTCAAGTACACCTCGGATAAGATCGTCACGAACGACGGGATCCAGTCCACTGAAAGGCTCGTCCAGGATCAATAGCGCCGGCCGATAGGCCAACGAGGAGACGAGGGCCGCCTGGACTTTCATGCCACGCGAAAGGTCCCTCAGTTTGTCATCCAGCGGGAGCTCGAATTGATCGATCAGCTTACGGCTGAAGCGGTCATCCCAGGAAGGATACAGCGGCTTGCAGTAGGCAAGGAAGTCTCGGACGGTCATCCATTCCGGCAGTCTCTGGTTTTCGGAAACGTACCCGATCTGTCGGAATTCCGACGGGCCAAGCCGGCGCGACTCCGTTCCCAGTACTCGCGCCGAGCCCTCGGATGGCTCGATGATATTCACAAGCATCTTGATCGTCGTGGTTTTCCCGGCGCCGTTCCGACCGATCAACGCGAAGACACTTCCCTCGGGAACCTGGAGAGTCAGATCGCGGACGGCCTGCTTTCGTCCGAAACGGCGTCCGAGGGTCACGGTTTCGATAGCGTATTCGAGATTCGCAGAACTCACTTTGACCCCCTGTCCAAAAGAGTCCATTCGTTTCGAATCGCGTCCAAGACGTCCTCCAGTTCGAGAGACAGATTCTTGGCTTGAACCACCAACTGCTCCAGTTCGTCCCTCAGGAGCTCTCGGTGATCCTTCTTGCTCGGGAGAGGTGCTTCGGCCACTCGGGTCCCGATGCCAGGGACGACTTCAAGCAGTCCTTCGCCCACCAGGCTGGCTACAATGCGATGCGCCGTATTCGGGTTGATCCGAAGTTCCTGAGCCAGGGTCCTGACCGAAGGGAAGCTGTCGCCCGGCAGAAGGCGCCCCGAGGCCACCGCCTTCTTCACAGCATAGACCGTCTGGCGGTGTAAGGATTCTCCGCTTCTAAGCTCGACCCGGAAAGGAAGCATTGC
>CAYQYP010000213.1:0-12324 GCA_964421755.1 uncultured Acidobacteriota bacterium | reverse complement strand
CGCCGCCACCCGGAGGGCCGAGGCCCTGGCGGGCGATCTCTTTGTCGTTCGTCGTCGCCGATGCTCTGGCATCGACTCCTCCTCTCTTCTCGACCTCGCCTCGCCAGGGCCTCGGCAAACGTCACCGTATTTCTGAAACGAGGCACTAAGTTGATAAAAGAATCGCACAAGAACGGATCAAGCGTCGAGGGCCAGTTCCCCCAGTTTCATCTTGCGCTCTGGTCGGCCGGGAAGGTTGCTCGCCAAAAAGCAAAAAGATATTCTTGATGACACTTTAGACAAGAGGGCAGGTAGTCCATCGCAAAAATGACGGGTCTCATCGCAAAGCGTTACCGAATCGAGTCCCCCCTTCAACATGGCGGCAGTGTTTTCCAGGCATTCGACCTTCAGCTCGCCCGAACCGTGGCACTGAAAATGCTACCGGGTGAGCGTCTCCAGGACGGTACAGTCGTTGAACAGTTCTTCGAGGAGGCAACTGCAGCCGCTCGACTTGGCCACGAGAACGTGGTGCGGGTGTATGACGTCACGGAGCACTACGGGCGCCCGCATCTCAGGAACACCGCCGGTCGGGATCCGGTCGTCGTCATGGAGTATGTGCCGGGTCAGGACCTCGATTACTTCATCCGAGGCCGCGAGCCGCTTCCATCCGAGGAGCTGACCGAGCAGTTCGAACGCAGGGTCGGCCTTGTCATGCAGATCTGCCGTGGCCTCCATCATGGCCACGAGCAGGGCCTCGTGCACGGGGCTCTGACCCCTTCTAATATTCGGGTGACGGTCTCGGGGGAAGCGAAGATCCTGAACTTTGGCATTACACCGGTGACCGGCGGACCGTCCTCTCTGTTTACCTCTCCGGAGCAGTGCACAGGAGAGTCTGGAATTGACCGCCGGAGCGACATCTTCAGCCTCGGAATGGTGCTGTACGAGTTGTTTGCCAGCGAGCACCAGGTAGACAAGGACCTGGAGGCATCCGGCCTCGAGGAGCTTGCGACGGACTGTCCCCCGGCCGTCCTGCGCATCGTCCAGCAGGCAGCGGCGGCTGACCCGGCCGACCGCTTTGCGGACTGCCACGCGATGGAGAGAGCGCTTCGCGAGCTGATCAGCGTCTTTCCACTGCAGATGGGTGTTGGGATTCCAGCACCCTTGCCAGTCATTCAGCATGCCTCTGACGATCCTGCCCGTCGGCAGGCGGAGACATTGCTAAAGGAAGCACGCGAGGCCCAGGCCACCGGCCAGCCAGCGGTGGCCAGTCTGCTGGCCTTCCAGGCTCTGCAGCTCGATCCGGATCTCGGCGACGCGGCGAGACTTTTCGAGCAGACGCAGGACGTCCTCAAAGGGAGACGAGAGGCCGCACCGGAGCAGGCGGCCGAGCGTCCGACCGAGGCATCCAGCCCCTATCCTGTCGTAAATGCGCCTGAATCACCCGCGCCTTGGTTCACACCGCCCGGGCGCACCGGGCGGTCCGGCCACGGTTTGCGGTCGTTCTTCAAGTCCCGGCTCGTGCGGCTCGCGCTGCCGATTGCCGCTGTCGTTCTACTGCTGATCCTTGGCGCCTGGTTTGCCAAACTTCAAAACAGAACCGGTCCGGCGCCGGTGGCTGCGGGCGAGGGAACACCGGCCCCTGAGCAGAGCGCCCCCGCTTCGGGAACCGTATCGCTCGACGTGGTGCCCTGGTCACGAGTGGAATCAATCGTCAGGGTGAACGACGGGCGGGCGATGGAGCTCGGCCCGCTTGAGACACCTTGCGTCATCACCCTGCCGCCGGGAAGATATCTGGTCGTCGTTTCGCACCCGGACTTCGGATCCAGGCAGTTTTCGATCGATGTTCGCAGCGGCGAACTCGAGACGGTGGAACACTCTCTGCTGTCCAAGCAAGAGTTGGAGCGGGAGATGTTAAGCGCGCCGGTGAGGTAATTTGAGTCGAAAGGAGCCCTGCCTGACCGGCAGGCGCGGCGCGACGCGTCGCGGTTCGAGACAATGCGTTTCTTTGCGGCAGGCGTCGTAATCGGCCTGGTGCTTGGTGGAACCGTCGCGGTTGCCCAGTCCTGGGACAGCCTGTATGTCCAGGCAATAGAGGATCTGCAGGCTGCCCGTTGGCAGCCTGCCGTTACCAAGCTTCAGGAGGCGATCAGGCAGAACCCCCGTTCAGGGCATTCGATGCGCACGGACGTGACCAAGACCGTCGGTTACTTCCCCTATTTTCTGCTCGGAAAAGCATATTACCACCTGGGCAGACATGAGGAAGCTCTGCAGTCCTTCACCCGGGAAGATCCGAGGAGGCTGCCCGCTAAAATGACGGAGGAAATCGCTGGTTATCAACGCGCGATTCGAGCCGTTCAGGCAGACAGGCGAGTGAAGGAGTTTCAACAATCCGTCGACAAGGCAGAAGCAGCGCGGCAAAAAGGCCTCTTCGGAGAGGCCGCAGGGCACCTGCAACGCGCACGCGAGATCAGCCAGGAGCAGTTCGAGAAGCGGCGGTTCGGCGGGATGCTCGTCGATATGCAGGGCCTCGCGAAAAAGCAGCAAACGGAAAAAGAGACCCTCTCCCGCTTTCAGACCATCCTGGGCCAGGCTTCACAGAAGGAGAAGGAAGGGGCTTTACAGACGGCGCGTCTCCTGCTGGGCGAGGCCGAGCAAATCCTCCCCGGCCGCCCGGAGGTCAACGACCTGAAGACACGAATCGACCAGCGCGAAGCGCGGTACACGCAGCTCAAAGAAGGTGCCTCTCTGGATGAAAAAGAAGGCCGTTTCGGGTCCGCTGTCGATAAGCTCAAAGAGGCGGCCGAGATCGATCCGGAGCGGTTCAACACCGATAAGCTGGCTCAGTTAGTCGATTCTCTCTCCAGCCGACAGGTAATCCAGAATCACTTCCGGGCGGCCGCCAAGGCGCTCGAAGACCGCTCGTACCGGCAGGCAATTGCGCAGTATGACTTGATATTACAGAAGGACCCGCGTAACGCGACCGCCGTTGCCGAAAAAGCTCGCGCTCGATCGCTCGAGTTACTCTCGCGCGGTCAGGAGCTGGCTTCGGAAGGCTCCTTTGACCAGGCGCTGAGTGCCTTCGGGCTGGCAGGCATCACGTACAGGAGCAACGGTTACCTGATTTATGACCAGATGGACCTCTACACGGAGAGGCTGAGGGGAAACCGGCTGGAGCAGCCTTGGCTGGACGTCATGCGGGACGCCGACCCGGCCACGTTCGCAAGCCGGCATCGCACGGCACCGCAACAGACCGTGCGACGTACCGCCAGGAGTATTGCGCGGCGTTCGGCAGCACGAGGTCCGGCAAGACAAGCGGGGCGGGCGGCCAGCGACGACGCCGTTCGAGACGCGACGTATTCCGCGCTCTCCGCTCCCCCGCAGGAGGCGATACGGCAGCTCGAGCAGGTTCGCGCCAGCCAGAAGTCAACGAACGCTGAGCTCGAAAGCGCAGCGGGAATCGCCTACGCCCGCCTCAGCCTCTTGACGGCCAATCGGGAACAGCGGGAGAAGCTCCGAGAGAAGGCGAAAGAGCATTTCAGGACCGCGCTCGCGGTGAAACCCGCGCAAACGGTCAATCCCCGCCTGGTTTCGCCGCAAATCGTAAAGCTATTCACCGAGGTACAGGAAGAGGAACTACGACAGCGCGGTTCTGAGTAGGCCCGACCTCTGAGTCGGGCACCGCTGCCCTGCGTTGGTCCGACTTCCAAATCGGACATCGGCACGCGCCGGCGGGCAGCTCCTGCGTTGGTCCGACTTCCAAGTCGGACATCGGCACGCGCCGGCAGGCGGTTGCCGTCTTTTGCGAAGTGTTCCACTTGGAAGTGGGACCTACGCCGCGCCCCCCGCTTCCACGCTTGGGCTCCCTGCTGCTATCTTGGAAGTCTCGGACAATTCAGGAGGAATGACATGGTTCGCACTGCTTCGAATATGCTTGCCCTCGGAACCGTTGCTCCGGATTTCACCTTGCCCGGCGTGGTTTCGGGCGAGAATCAGAGCCTCTCCTCGTTTCGGGACCGCAAAGCCCTGCTGGTCATGTTCATCTGCCGCCATTGCCCGTACGTTCAGCACATCAAGGACGAGCTGGCCCGCCTGGGACGGGATTACGAAAATTCCGACCTGGCGATCGTCGCCATAAGCTCCAACGATGCGGCTACCCACTCCGAAGACTCGCCCGCCGGGCTTCGAGAGATGGCCGAAAGTCTCGATTTTCGGTTCCCGTTCCTCTACGACGAGAGCCAGGAAGTCGCGAAGGCTTACACGGCTGCCTGTACGCCGGATTTCTTCCTGTTCGGGCCGGACCGCAGGCTGGTCTACCGCGGTCAACTGGACGACAGTCGCCCGCGCAACGATAAGCCAGTGACCGGGCAAGACCTGCGCCGTGCGATCGAAAACCTGCTGGCGGGCCGTCCGGTCGATCCCAACCAGAGGGCCAGTCTCGGCTGCAATATCAAGTGGAAGGCAGGCAACGAGCCCGATTACTTCACCGGCATCCCAGCCGCCTGAGAGCGTCGGTGTATATTCTCGACTATGAACAGAACCTTAGCGGTCGCGCTATCCGTCGTTTTCTTATCAGCCTCGATACTCTTGGGCCAGGGGCGTGTCTACGTCACCCTGTGGTTTGACACCGAAGACTACATCGAACCCGCTTCGGACGACGCCGCCTTGCGCATCGCGCGCGATCTTGACCGGCTGGGGGTCAAGGCCACTTTCAAGGTCGTGGCGGAAAAAGCCAGGGTCCTCGAAAAGCGTGGGCGGAAGGACGTCATCGAGGCGCTCGCGAAGCACGACATCGGCTACCACACGCAGTTTCACAGCATTCCGCCCGCGCCCGCGGTCTATCTGGAGGAAATGGGCTACCTGGAAGGGGCCGCTGAATTTGCGCGCCGCGAAGCGGGCGGCGTCGCCGACTTGCGCCGCATTTTCGGAGTCGAGCCGAGCTGCTACGGTCAGCCGGGAAGCTCCTGGGGCCCGCAGACCAACGCAGCCCTGCGAGAGTTGGGTATCCGCCTCTACCTGGACGAGGGCTCGCAGGTGGGCCTGAACGGCCGGCCATTCTGGTACGGCGGCGTCCTCTACGTTTTCAACATGGGTCCGAATTCCCTCCGTGCGTCTCTAGATCCCAAGGACCCGATTGACAACGCGTTTCGGGAGTTCGACAAGGCAGCCGCGGAACTGGCCCGCCAAGGCGGAGGTGTGATCAGCATCTACTACCACCCCTGCGAATTCGTGACCACCGAGTTTTGGGACGGGGTGAACTTCTCGCGTGGCGCGAATCCGCCGCGCTTATCCTGGAAGAAACCGCAGAAACGCACGCCCGAGGACTCGGAGCGCTGCTACCGTGTCCTGGACCAGTTGGTGAGGCACATCCAGGCAAACAAACAGGCCCGGTTCGTGACGGGGCGGGACTTGATCGAGCTGTTCCCTGCTGATGCGGAGCGCAAGGTCCCACTGCCCTCCCGCCCTCAGATCGCCGCCCACCTCGCAGCACGGCAGTCGTTCCTGGAAACCCCGGAGGGAAGCTTCTCAGCTGCCGAGATGCTGCTAGCCCTGCTCGGCGTCGACCGCGAGTTTGTTGAGGGGCCGCTGGCGCCGGCCAAGAGCACATACGACGGGCAAACGATACCGGCTGAGCTTTTCGGCCAGGCTAAAAATGAGGTCGTCGCCTACATCAAGCAGCACCGTCGCCTGCCCTCGATGGTATGGCTCGGTTCCCGCTATCTTTCCATCGACGATTTCGCGGCCACCCTGGCGGCTGCTGAATCGGGAGCCAGCGAGGTAACCGTGCGGCGGGGCAACCCGGAGTTCGAGAAATACTTCGCAACCGATCCGCGCGGCTCGTTTGGGTGGGTGATCCATCCGGAAGGGTTCTCGGGTGACAACCTGCTCGCCCTCGGCCGCCTCCAGGGCTGGACGCTGAAACCGGCGAAGCTGCGGGGGGAGTGAGTGGGGTCGACGACAACCTGCCGCCAACTAAGGCAGTTGCCCGCTGCCGGCCGTCAGTCGTCAGTTGCTTCCGGCACGTCGAAACGCATTACGCTCTTCTTGAATCCCCCGGTCTTGTAAGCGCCGTAAACCAGCCCGGCCGCAAGCCAGATAGCCCCGGCGAGCTTAGCCTGCCATCGCAAGTTCAACCAGATATAAAAACAGATCAGAAACCCGAGGAGCGGGGGCCAGAAGTAAACCCAGCGTCTCTTGTCCGCCCGGATCCAGTAATGCGTGAAGGCTGCGATGTTCACTCCCATGAACGCAATGAAAGCGCCGAAGTTGAGCAACTCCGCGCCGAGCTGGTAGCTCATGACGAACCCACAGAGCAAGGCGACGACACCGACGAATATGACATTGTTCCGGGGGATGTGACGGCGCGGGTCGATGTAGCCAAAGAAGGACTTCGGGATAGCGTCCTCTCGTCCCATTCCGTACAACAGCCGGGCGGCTGCCAACTGGGCGGCCATTCCTGAACCGATCGAGGCGACGAGCAGAGTTGTGTTCACGATGCGAAACAGAGCCGGCCCGCCGACCCGGCCGGCAACGTACGAGTACGCCGTGTCGACGTCCGGAAAAGTCGTGTAATCCGGCCACACCAGCTGCGCCGCGTAAATCTCAATTGCGGCAAGGACCCCGGTCACGATGCAGGTGAGAACGGTCGCCAGGAGGATGTTTCGCCGCGGGTTTTTCACTTCCTCGGACAGAGTCGAGATCCCGTCGAAGCCGATGTACGTCAGAGCGGCGATCGAAGTCCCGGTGAAGACGGCGGACAGCGAAAAGGTAGTCGGATCGTAGAACGGGTTACTCCAGTCGAGCGGCACTGCGGTCCTTCCGAGCAGGAAGTAGCGAACCGTCGACCCAAGGAAGATGACAATGACGACGCCCAGGCCGACTGCCAACAGGCGGTTCGTGCGGGCTGACGCTTGGATCCCCCTCAGATTGAGCACCGTGAAAAGCGCGGCAAATCCGACTGCCCAGACCGGGTAGGGGATCTCGGGAATCTCGTTACCCGCGGCTTTGCTGCACCAGATTATGCAAATTACCGGATTGAGCAGGTAGTCCATGGCCATGCTCCAACCGGTGGCATATCCGAGAGTTGGAGAGACTTCGCGGCCGACATACGTGAAAGCGGAACCAGCGCTCGGGTAGGCCCGAGCCATACGGCCGTAACTGATCGCTGTAAAAACCATCGCGATCATGGCGATCAGTATGGCGGTAACGACGTGCCCCCGCGCTTCCACGCTCACCACCCCAAAAAGCGGCATCGGAGCCGTCGGCTGGATGATGATGATGCCGTAAAACACCAAGTCCCAAAGGGTCAGGGCTCGCCGCAGTCCGGGACCATTCGCTGTTTGCTGTCCTGCCATAATTTCGGGGACATCATACTTAATTCCCAACCGGTCAGCACGTACGTAACCTCAGCTAAGGAATTAAGTATTGTGTCCCCCAAGTTCTTGAGTTATTCAGGTCTTATGTCTATGAGACCGAAAACTATTACCCTCTTTCTCGGGTGTCTCGGCTTCTTCTCTGTGTCCCTTGCACAGGTTCCGCGCGCCGCAAGAGAGACAACTGACATCGACAGCCCGCCGGTCCTGCTGAAACCGGAACGAGTATTCGAGGGAACCGGCAACAGTGCGCAACTCGGCTGGGGAGTGCTCGTCGTCGGGAGCAAGATCCAGGCGGCCGGCCCGCTCTCCTCTCTCAATCCGCCGGCCGGCACCCAAGCTATCGATCTGCCCGGGATGACTCTTATGCCGGGGCTGATTGAGGGACACGCGCACATTTTTCTGCACCCGTACAACGAGGTGTTGTGGGATGACCAGGTTCTGAAGGAGCCGCTCGCCTACAGGACCATCCGAGCCACGGAGCATTGTCGGAAGACACTGCTGGCTGGTTTCACCACTCTGCGTGACCTGGGCACCGAAGGGGCGATGTACGCCGACGCCTCGGTCCAGAAGGCGATCGAGGAGGGGCTCGTTGCCGGCCCGCGCCTCCTGATCGCGAGCCGGGCGATCGTCGCGACGGGAAGCTATGCTCCACGGGCCGTAAGTTATGCGCCTGAATGGGCGGTTCCGCAGGGAGCCCAGGAAGCCACGGGAACCGCCGAGGTCGTCAAGGTCACCCGCGAACAGATCGCGCACGGCGCGAACTGGATCAAGGTATACGCGGATTTCCGGCGTGGCCCAACCGGCGCGGTCGTGCCGACGTTTTCCATCGAAGAGCTGAAGGCGCTCGTGGAGGAGGCGCACTCCGCAGGGTGCCCGGTCTCGGCCCATGCCCATACCAGCGAGGGGATCCGCCGGGCGGTTCTGGCCGGCGTGGACACCATCGAGCATGGAAACGAGGCGAACGAGGAAGTGTTGAGAATGATGGCCCAGAAGGGCGTCGCGTACTTCCCCACCCTGACCGCCGTTGAAGCCTATGGGGAGTATTTCGAAGGCTATAAGAGGGGAACGCAGCCGGTTACCGAAGACATGCGGAAAGCCGAAGAGTCATTTCGCCTGGCCCTCAAAATCGGCGTTCGCATCGGAAACGGCAGCGACGTTGGCGTTTTCACTCACGGCGACAACTATCGGGAGCTTGAATGGATGGTGCGGTGCGGCATGCAGCCACACCAGGCAATTGCCGCGGCGACCAGCGTCACGGCGAAAGCGCTGCGGATGGACGATCGGATCGGACGAATCCAAGCTGGCCTGCTGGCCGACCTGGTCGCCGTCGCTGGCGATCCTCTGACGGATATCAGCGCGACTAGACAGGTGCGCTTTGTCATGAAGGACGGAAAGATTTATGTGCGGCCGTGAGGGACGTCCGGCATGGGAGCGCGGAACCAGCGCGAGATCTCATACTCGTGCTCGTGCGCGTTGCAGGTCCGTGAACGTCCGGGTTTGTCCGTGTCTGTCCGTGGTACAGAAAGGTTGATTCAATGAGAATGGTCGTTGTCATCCTGGCATGTGCGTCTCTAATGGCAGCTTCGCCAACAACCGACATCAAGGTGGACCAGGCGGGTTATCTGCCGACGGCTCCCAAGCTGGCTTTTGTGGTGTCCGATAACCCGGTTTCCGAGTTCACCGTCAAGACGGCCAAGGGCGCCGTCGCCATGAAAGGCGTCCTAAGCGGGGCTATAAAGGACACCGACTCCGGCGATAGCGTGCGGACGGCCGACTTCTCAACCCTGCGCAAACCGGGCAAGTACTACCTGGAAGTCCCGGGCGTCGGCCGCAGCTGGGAATTCAGTGTCGACCCGAAGGCTTATTCGCGGGCGTTCTACCTGGCGATGCGTTCTTTCTATGGTCAGCGTTGCGGAACGGCGGTGGACCTCGGCTCCGAGTTCCCCGGATACCGATATGCCGCCTGCCACACCCAGGGCGGCTATCATGCGTCATCGGGAAAGACGGGTCCCGCGCCGTCCGTCAAAGGATGGCACGACGCAGGGGACTACGGCCGCTATGTCGTTAATTCAGGAATCACGACCGGTACTCTGCTGTGGACCTGGGAGTTGTTTGGGCCTCGTGTACGTAATATTTCCCTGAACATCCCGGAGTCCAAAGACAAAATGCCGGACTTCCTGGACGAAATCCGATGGAACCTCGACTGGATGTTGTCCATGCAGGACGAGGATGGCGGGGTCTGGCACAAGCAGACAACCGAGAAGTTCTCGGATTTTGTCATGCCGGAGAAGGATCCGGCCGTCAGTTATGTGATCGGGACAGGTTCGGAGCCATACAAGAA
This sequence comes from uncultured Acidobacteriota bacterium, assembly GCA_964421755.1. Taxonomy (GTDB): domain Bacteria; phylum Acidobacteriota; class UBA6911; order RPQK01; family RPQK01; genus CAVUUN01. The sequence continues at coordinate 2,631 of CAYQYP010000213.1, read as the reverse complement.
CTCATGTGCAACAGCCGATTTTGCGGCAGTCATGGCGATCGCAGCCCGCGCCTACAAGCCACTCGACTCCGCTTACGCGGGCAAGTGCCTGGAAGCGGCGCGCCGGGCGTGGGCCTGGGTCGAAAAGAACCCGCGCGTGATGTTCCGAAATCCGACCGGCGTAACGACCGGCGGTTACGGAGACCGCAGTTGCGGCGATGAGCTCCTCTGGGCGGCGGCCGAGCTTTGGAGAACAACCGGGGAGGAAACGTACCACCGGTACTTCCAGGACCATGTCTCGGAGTTTCGATCCGCGCTTCGACCCGAGGGTCCGCCCGCCTGGGCAAACGTCGGAGCACTCGCACTGTGGACCTACGCTCTCGCTCCGGCCAGCGACAAGGCAACCGCCGACGGCATTCGCGCAGACATCGTGAAAGCCGCCGACCAGATCATCGAGCGTTCCGCTGCCAACGGTTACCGGATGAGCATGACGTCGCGTGATTACATCTGGGGATCGAACGGAGTCGCTGCCAACTACGGAGTTCAACTGCTCATTGCCAACGCCGTCCGACCGAACCAGCGCTACGTGGATACCGCCTTGGACAATCTCCACTACCTGCTCGGCCGAAACGCTTTTTCAATGTCCTGGGTTACCCATGTCGGGGCCAATCCGTTCCGCCATCCCCACCATCGGCCGAGCGGGGCTGACCAAAACCCTGAGCCTTGGCCCGGGCTGCTTTCCGGTGGTCCTAACCGATCGCCTCAGGACCCGGCCATGCGAAAGCTACCCCAGTTACCGCCGGCCAGGATGTATGTCGACGACCAGGAGTCGTACGCATCCAACGAGAATGCCATCAACTGGAATGCGCCCCTGGTCTTCCTGCTGGCCGGCAGCCTGCCGGAGAAATAGGCGAGAGCCAAGCTGACCAGCAGCGGGCAGTAGGCAGTGGGCAGCGGGCAGTGGGCAGTTTGTCGGCTGGTCAGCTGGTCAGCGGCGCTTCGGCGTTTCGGCGATCGCTGGTTGGCTCGGGCTGCTGTTGTCCGGGACCCTGCCGCCGAAATTGAGGACCTTTCGGTATACCTGCTCCAGAGCTTCGGCGGGGACGAATTCAACCGCCCTGCGGTTCGCCAACGCCTCTGTGTGCAGGTACGGATGATGGGTGAAGATCCAGACGTGACCGAGCTCGTGGGCGATCACGGCCCGGAGTTCGTCCTGGTTGAGTGTGGCCAGGAACGCCTCGTCAAAGGTCAGCAGAAACATAGTTGGCTGCCCGGGAGAACGGCGAACTGAGACCAGCTTCTTTTCGCCCTTAACGATCCGGATGGTGATCTGTTCGGGGAACGGCCGGCGAGCTCTGAATTCTTCAACGATCGCACGGATCGACTCGAGCCGACCTGCGTTTGGCACGTCCGCACTACCTGCACAAGCGGACGATGCAATCCAAGCGAGGATCAACAAACCCACCGAAAACCGAAAATACCTCAATCCAAACTCCCCTGCCGTCAAACTCGAGGTGGGAGTATATCAGTAAACGGGTAAATCGGGGAGAAGTTCCCGCTTCGGCCGCTTTTCGGAACACATGCCCGCTTCCCCTTTGCGCCCTAACTGCCCGCCAATATTACCAAATGACGGAGTGGCACAGCCATTGCTTAAGACGGTGACGGAGGTATTTGTTCCATGCAAAACACTAGACACACAATGCGAAGAATTCCTATGACCGCATTCCTGCTTCTTATGCTGGTCGGCTTTGCTCCAGCAGCGTTCGCTCAGGATACGCCGAACACGGGCTCGCAAGACCAGACGATGATGGAGCTTGCGGTGAGCGGCCAGCTCAAGAGCGTCGATCCCGACGCAAAGAAGCTGGTAGTGACCACTCCGGAAGGTGCGGACGTCGAGTTTTCTTACGACGAAAAGACCGAGTATTCCGGCCAGACGGTCGAAGGTCTTGCAAATAGTTCTGGATCCCAGGTAAGGGTTTTCTTCCGTGAGGAGAACGGCCAGAAGATCGCTACCCGGGTCGAAGTCCAGGCGAGCAACGAGACCGAGGGAACGGACGCCCAGCCCGCCCCGGAGCCTGAACCGTCTCCTGAGCCGCAGCCGTCTCCCGAGCCTGAGGCGCCGGAACAGCCGGAACTGCCTCAGAACCCCCAGGAAAAACCCCCTTTGCCGAATGAGCCGGCGCCGGCGCCTGCGCCTGAGGAACCCGGACAGAATCCGCCTCCAGGCGCGTAAGCTGATACCGGGGCACCCCCAGGCGACCCCAGGGACCTCGAGGACAACAAGGACAAGGCCGTCGTTGTCCTTGCCGTCCGTGAGGTCCCTGGGGACGTCCGCGCTCCGAGCCCCCGCTTCCCATCTCCCAGTCCGCATTTCTCACAACTCTGCGGCTGCTTTTTCCGTCAGAGCCGCGACACGCAGCGCTTTTCAGCGGAGTAAGCGGGTTCTTGCCTTGAGCACGATCGTCGCTGGCACCAAGAACCCGCTTACTCCGCTGAAAAGCGCTGCGAGGCTGTTGAAAATGTTGACTCTTCTATCAATAGGCGATAGACCGCCGAGTTCCCGGCGGAGGGCGAGATCGAATGGAGCCGCGCACGAGAGAGGGTGTGGAGGAAGTTCTTAAGGCCTGAAAGGCCGGCACATATTAGCCCAGG
>CAYQYP010000212.1:0-5015 GCA_964421755.1 uncultured Acidobacteriota bacterium | reverse complement strand
CCTGTTCACCCTCGAAAACCTCCTCGGCGAAAAGACGATGGCGAGAATCATGCGCACTTTTCACGAGCGATGGCGCTTTGGCCACCCGGGAACCGCCGATTTCATCGCTGTCGCCAACGAGGTCTCGGGGCAGGACCTGAACTGGTTCTTCAATTCGGTATTCCACGGAACGGATGTCCTGGATTACGAGGTATCCGAAATCAGTGCAACGAGGGTCAGCGAGCGCGAGGACCGCGGGCCTAAATCCGACCGCAACTCGTCGAACGGGCAGCAACGGCCCACCACGCCGCGAAAATCAGCGGACTTTAGTAACGAGTTCGTGGTCCGCCGACTGGGGGAAGTTGTTTTTCCGGTGGAAGTTCAGGCAGTCTTCGAGGACGGCAAGCAGGTTCGTCAGACGTGGGATGGCAAGGAACGTTGGAAGAAGTTTTCATCCCGTGGACCCTCGCGAATCGTTCGGGCTGAAGTCGATCCGGATCGTAAAGTGCTTTTGGACGTGGATTGGTCGAACAACAGCCGTCTGGTTACACCAGATCCCAGGGCGGCTCGCCGGCTCGCCGGCGGGTTTCTCTTCTGGGTGGAAAGCGCTCTCTCGTTTGTGTTCCTGATGGCCGGAATTTAGCCAGAGCCGGGAGCGAGTGCCTTTGCACTCCTCCTTGAAACTTTATGCGAACGCTTGAACTAATCGGGCTTGGTTTCGGGCGAACCTGGAAAATCAAGGGGCCTGTGGCTCTAATAGGCCTGTACAATTTGCTGCTGGCGCTGCTCGTCACCGCGCCGGTCTACAACTGGTTCCTAGCCCACCTGCGTCGCAGCCGGGACACTAGCCAACTGCTTGACGGCCCCGCGGTCCGCTTCCTATTCGAGCTGGGCGGGTACGACCGAACGAACGTCTTTTCGTTGGTTTGGACGAGCTTTTTCTGGACGGCAGTCGGAGGTTTCCTGGTCGCCGTTTTTCTTGCCGCCGGCTTGTTCGCTGTCTCTGCCCGACCCGACGCGCGTCCGCAGCTTCAGTATTTTTTCGCTTCAGCAGCTCGGTTCTTTCCGCGGTTCCTCGCCCTCGGAGCAACGGTTGGAGCCGTGGCGCTTATCATCGTGCTCTTCCTGAACGTCGTGCTAGCAGCTGTCAGTTTCAGACTCTCTCAGAATTCAAACTCCGACATGCTGCCCATCTGGCTCGTTCTGATCCAGGCCGCGGTATCGGGGGCTTTCATCCTCTATCTGTTCCTCATATTGGATTACAGCCGGGTCGATATCGTCGTGCACCCCGAACGGACGATGCTCCGAGCGCTTTTGAACGGCTTCCTGTTAGTGAGCAGGAGATTCGTGTCGGTTTTCGGAACAGCGCTCGTATTCATTCTGCTGCTCACAATGCTTTTCGGTATTTACCTTGTGTGGCGACTGGCGGGTTCGATCGCCGGAACCACCGCATTTCTCCTGACGCTCGTTCTCCAGCAGGTTGTGGTATTCAGCCGCTACGGCCTGCGCGCGGCGATGATCGGCTCGGAAGTGGGACTGCACGCAGCATACATACCCGCAGGTCCGACTTCCAAGTCGGACTCTGACGCAGAAATCGAGAGTGAGCTTCGGTCCTCTAGGCGACGGGAACGGCTCTATGCCCGAGCGTTGCGCCGGGAGGCGCCCCCGAGGGCCAATGCGGTCGGCGCACTTCGGCGCAATTTGCGCGTGATCCGAAGGAGACACCGGCAACTGTAAGGGCGCATCTTCGCCCTTTTTGAAACTCTCGGGGAAAGGGCAGGCCTCAACACAACCGGGGTTTTTCAGCAGAATCGAAAATTGAAGGTCTGACAACCCTCAGCACCCTCACGGGGCCAAGGACATACTCCCCGACGCACTAGTAATTGTGTTAGGCCTCCCCTTGCCCATGCTACGGCACTCATGCCAACATCGATCAGGACAGCTCGGGCCAACCGGGCCGCAAAGCGGCGGATTCACTTTTCAGAACCTGAGGCTTTTCTGCCCGGCTGACGAGTAAAGGAGTGGAGTGTGATTTTCGCGTCGAGATGTGTCGTCGTTCTCGTTTGCCTTGCTTTGGCCTTTCTCTCTCCGGCGCAGGCCGATGAGGGGATGTGGCCAATGAGCGAGATCCATCGGCTTGATCTGAATGCCAAGGGTCTTCGTATTCCGGTCACGACAATTTATAACCCCAACCAGGTGAGCCTCGTGGACGGAATAGTCCAGATCGGGGGATGCACTGGTTCGCTGGTGTCAGCCGACGGACTTATCCTCACGAACCATCACTGCGCGTTCGGTGCGATCCAGGATGCGAGCACTCCGGAGCGCAACTACCTCGAGAACGGCTTTCTGGCCCGCGACCGGGCGGACGAAGTCCAGGCAAAGGGTTACACCGTCCGAATCACCGAATCCTACAGCGATGTTTCACAACGGGTGCTTTCGGCGGTCACTCCCGGCATGGAAGCCGGGACGCGTGCCAAGGCGATCGAGAAACGCATCAAGGAGATCGTCCTCGACACCGAAGCGAAGTACCCCGGGAAACGCGCCGAGGTGGCAGAGATGTTCGTTGGCAAGGCGTACACGCTGTTCATTTATACCTATCTGAAGGATGTCCGTCTTGTCTTTGCACCGCCTCGTGCGATCGGCGAATTCGGTGGAGAAGACGACAATTGGGTGTGGCCCCGACATACGGGCGACTTCTCCTTCTTCCGCGCCTATGTTGGACCCAATGGAGCACCAGCGGACCATTCAGCCTCTAACGTCCCGTATCATCCGAGGAAGTACCTGCAGGTCGCGCCTCAGGGAGTTTCGGAGGGTGACTTCATCTTTATCTTCGGCTATCCCGGCCGGACTTTTCGACATAACGCTGCCAGCTATCTCGACTATGAATACCGCGTTCGAATGCCCATGGTCGTCGCCTGGTACGGTTGGCAGATCGAACAGATGGAGAATGTCAGCAAGTCCGACGCGACTGCAGCCCTGAAAGTGGCCCCGCGGATAAAATCACTCAGCAACACATTCAAGAACTACCGCGGAAAGCTGGTTGGAATTCGCAGGACCCAAATGTTGAAGAAGAAACGGGACGACGAAAGCCGACTGGCCGCCTTCATAAAGGAGAGCGCGGACCGAAAAGAGAAGTATGGACGGGTCTTGGAGGACCTCGCCCGCGTCTATCAGAAGGCCGAGGAAACGTCGGAACGCGAGTTCCTGATTCAGCAACTAACCCGCAGTGCCGATGCGTTCAGAATCGCTCACACAGTTTACGATGCCGCTCGAGAGCGCCAAAAGTCGGACGTCGAGCGGGAATCGGCTTACATGGAAAGGAATTGGAAGCAAACGACCGATCGGCTTCTGCTGTCGCTTAAGAATTTCCACCCCGGTCTGGACAAGACCATCCTGAAGCAGTTGCTTGTCCGCGCGGCCCAGCTTCCGGACGGTCAAAAAATCTCCGCACTTGCGTCCCTCGGTGTCGAGGCGAGCGCCATTGAGCAGAACCTGGCACGTGTCTACGGCACGACCAGGGTGTCGGACGAAACCTTCGTCCGGGACCTGCTCTCGAAGAGCCCCGATCAGATAGCCCAGTTGGACGATCCGTTCATCCGCCTGGCGGTCTCTTTTTACCCGGACTCCCAGGCCCTGAAGGAGGCGGAAAAGAACCGATCGGGAGAATTGAACAAACTGTATGGGCTTTACCTGGACGCAAAAAGAGAGTTCCTTGGAGCCGATTTCGTACCCGACGCGAACAGTACTCTTCGACTGACATTCGGCTCCATCAAGGGCTACCGGCCCGCCGATGCCATTGTTGCGACGCCAATAACGACCCTCAGCGGTGTGGTCGAAAAGCACACAGGGCAGGAACCCTTCGACGCCCCGAAAGAACTGCTCGAGCTGGCCGGGCGAAAAGACTTCGGACGCTTTGCGCATCCTGGCCTGAAAGACGTCCCGGTCGCTATTCTCTATGACGCTGATACAACCGGTGGCAACTCTGGAAGCCCCGTGCTCAACGCAAACGGGCAATTGGTCGGCGTGAACTTCGACCGCGCCTGGGAGGCGACGATCAACGATTACGGGTGGAGTCCCCTCTACAGTCGCTCCATCGCAGTCGATGTTCGCTATGTTCTCTGGGTAACGCTCAAGCTCGGTCGAGCGGCGCACTTGCTCAAGGAGATGGGAGTAGCGGAGTGACCGAGGCTTGAATCTTGAACGGAGGTTCCCGCGTCTTCCTAGGCAGAACGCCTCCGGGGAGGGCCTCCGTTTTCATGACCCAGACTGAACGCCGGGATTCACTTATGGAACGCCGCTTGAAGCCCACGCCAGCCCTGTCGCGCTACTTCCTGTTCGGGCGCCGGCGAGTCGTTCGGCGAGCGTCGGACGAGAGAGCGAACCGCTACGTGGACAGACCCGCCCAGCGGGCGATTCTCCTGGCTATATTCCTGTTCACCTTGTCTGTTCTTGACGCCGTCCTTTCTCTCCGGCTCTTCAGCCTGGGAACGCACTACGAAGCCAACCCCCTGCTCGCGGTCAGCCTGAACCACGGGGTCGAGGTTTTCCTGCTCGTCAAGCTGGCCTTGACGGTAGCCGGGACTTTTGTCCTTTTGGTCCACTGGAACTTCGTGGTCGCTGGCGGCGTCGCCCTTGCAACCCTCACTCGCCTGCTCGTCAGCGTCTATGTTGGGTTGATCGCCTACGAAATACTGCTCCTGGTGCAGGCGTAAGCCGTGCGAATGACAACAAGGACCTCAGGCCCGGACTTCTGACAAGTGCCGCCTGACGGGCTTTTCGGAGCCGCGCACGCAGCGAGGGTGTTGAAAATGTTGACTCATGTGTTCATATGGCCGAAGTGGATTGACAAATGACCCCAACGGGGTCACGTAGCAGAGCCCAGGGTTGCCCGCGTCTTGTGCGGGCTACCCTGGGTCGGGGGCGGTGTAGCGTCACAACCCTGAAGGGGTTGCGCATCGTGCCCGGTGCGCAACCCCTTCAGGGTTGGCAACTTAGACGCCTCCCACCCAGGGTAGCCCGCACAAGACGCGGGCAAC
>CAYQYP010000211.1:0-28842 GCA_964421755.1 uncultured Acidobacteriota bacterium | reverse complement strand
GAGCGGAGTGCTTTCTCTCCCGCCCTTTCAGGGCTTGAAGCTCGTTGCTGACCTGGCCCGGGGCTACGCAAAAAGCGCTCCGCCCCGGGCTATTATGTCTCGGCCTTTCAGGCCGAAGGCGGTCGCAGCCGGCTGAAAATGTAAAAACTCCACTGTCCGACTTGGAAGTCGGACCAACGTACACCGGCAAGCGCTGTTGCCCCTTTGCCCCTTCTACTTCAGTTTGCCACTGATGCTGCCGAGGGCATCCTTGATGTCGCCTTTGAAGTGCAGTCGCAGAACCCGCCGGCCCCGGTTACGAATCGCCTGCAGCTCGCCGAGAGCCTGCGCCTCGTGGAGCACAGCGAAACCGTAGTCGTGTCCAGGGATCGGTGCGTCCCGGTCTTCCTCAGTTGTGAGCAGCAGGAGCGACGCGTTTTCCGGGCCGCACTTGTAGAGCGGGGCAGTGGTATGCAGAAAGCGAGGTCCGTGGGCTAGGGTGGTGGCGACCTTGAACCTTTCCCCGAGCGTCGTCCGAAACAAGGCGAGCGCCTTATCCCGGGCAGCGGTCCGGCGAAAGAAAGCGAGTATCCCGATATACCCATTCTTGGGCGTTTCCCGCAAGAAGTCCGAGACGGCGGCGTCGGCTGACCCGGCCTTCCGAGGAAGCTCCCCGTAGACGCGCACGCTTCCGGTCTCGGCCGTGGGCTTTTCCTTCGGGAAGCGCCGGTCGGCCGCCCATTGACGGAGCAGTTCTTCGGTGTTCTTGCGGCCTTCGCCTTCGGAAGGATCCGCGAAGGGATTAACGCCAAGAAGTAAGCCGGTACAGACCAAGGCCAGTTGCCACCGCACGCATTCTTCAGCCAAACCCATGCGATCCGTAAGAGTTACACGGATTACCGGGTGCCCCGCTTTTTCAAGGGCCGCGACCCGTTTAGCCTCTCCCTTCTTTGCGGAACCGCGGTGAGTAATATGAAGAAAGACCCGGTCGTTGCCGTAAGACCGTGGCGGCCCTAAAGGTTCGCCAATCACCGGGACGATCCCCTGGCCATCTTTTGAGGTGGTGTGGACGATTACGTGCTCAGCCCATGAGGCGAAACTGGAAATATTCGGGCTGAGGAAGAAAGTCAACTTGTCCCGCCCCCCTTTTGCGAGCAGCGCAAGGCTCGCGCCCAACTGCAGGGCGGGATTGCTCGGTTCTGGAATCCCGGGCCCAGCGGCCACAGCGAAGGCCCTGGCCCGGTCGAGCAGAGCCTGAATGTCGAGGCCGAGGAGCGCCGTTGGGACCAGGCCCAGGTAAGAAAAGGCGGCAAAGGGAGAGCTTACGGTAGTTGGGTTGAGGTAACACTGACGAAATTTCTTGGCGATGGCTTCCCGGGCGAGCCATGAGTGCGAGTCGGTGATGGCGGCAAAGCGGCGGCCCAGGCCTTCGACGCCCGACACCAGGAGCCGATCATAAAAGTACTTGTAGAAACTGAGCGTCTCCAGGTTTGTGCCCGACTTCCCGACGACGAGAAAGAAGGTTTTGGCCAGGTCGATCTGAGCCTCGACCGCGCGGACAGCTGTCGGATCAGTATTGTCAAGGATCAGCAGATCGGGCCATCCGCGGGCGTTTCCAAAAGCACCCCAGGCGATTTCGGCGGGAAGAGTATTGGCTCCGGTTCCCAGCATTACGACATGCTTGAATCCGTCCTGCCGAACGCCGTCTGCAAAGCTGCGAATTTCTTCAACGCGGGGGCGGAACAGATTGTGGCCGTCCACCCATCCGAGTGAATTCTCGACTCGTTTTGCCGATTCGATATCGTCCGTCCACAGCGTCCCGTCCCGTGCAAAAAGTCGTTCGGAGTACCTGCGGGCGCTCAGAGCGGCAAGCGCAGGCGCGACCAGGCGGATCGGCCCGACGTCCTGCTGGTTCGCCTTCTTCCCTACGAACAGAGCGCGTTTCTCACTCAAGGCGACCATCAGGCGTTCGTAGGGTTCGACGAATTTGCTGATCCCTTCCTGTTGCAGATCATCCGCGACCGCTTCCAGGTTGATGCCGAACTCGCTTAGCTCGCCACTGATCGTCTGAGCTTCAGCGATGCCCTTCTCGTTCAGTGCGATCTGTGCACGACCGCGGGCTGCAAAGGCGTCCAGTGTCTTCTCGGTCGCCGTGACGACCGTGTCGGGTCCAAGGAGCGATTCGATATATAGGAGAGGCGACAGGAGCGGATCCTTCTGGCCGGTGCTCGCCCACACGACCCTGAGCGGACGTGCCCCTTTCCTCTCCAGATTCTGCCAGCGGGCACCTGCGCGGACAAAGAGAAGCTCGCGAAAGGCCAGACGGGCGTTCGCCACTCCGGCTTTGCCGAATAGCCGAGCCAGCCGCATGCGATAACCCGGGTCTGCCGTCTGCATCCATCTTTGGCCGAGCAGCCGGTCAACCAGGGTGTCGACCCTGCTGACGAAAAAGCTCGCAACGGAGGCGACCGGGCGAACAGCCAAACCATCGGACAAGCGTTTCTCCAGGCCGGCCATGTGCGCTTCCAGGAACTTCACGAACAGGGCAGGGGAAAAAAGAAGGGTGATGTTGGTGTTGATGCCTGCGTGAACTGCGCTCTCGAGCACCGCCAAGGCGGCCGGGGTGCCCGGGATCTTGATCATGACATTCGGGCGATCAACCCTGAACCACAGCCGTTTGACTTCGTTCAGTGTGTCAGGGCCCGCCTGTGCGAGGCGAGGGGAAACCTCGAGGCTGACGAAGCCGTCTGTTCCGTCGGATTCCTGGAACACGGGTTTGAGCAGGTCGCAGGCCCTCTGAACGTCGTCGACGGCCAGCGTTTCGTACACCTCAGGGATGGTGTGGCCGTCCTGGACAAGCCTGCGAACATCATCATCGTATTCGCCGCCTAAGCCGATTGCCTGGTCGAAGATGGCGGGATTGCTCGTCACCCCCGTGATCGCCTGCTCGCTGATCCGGCGTTTCAGATCGCCGTCGCGAACCAGCTTGCGAGTGAGGTTGTCCAGCCAGAAGGCTTGCCCGAGGCGTGTCGCCTGCTTAATCGCGTTCATCGTTCAGATAATCATTGTTCCATGGTGCGCTCTGAAAAGCGATGCCCCGTCTCGTGGACGAAGACATCCTCGAGCGTCGGGCGAGATACGGTAACGGCCTCGACAGTTCCGGGAAAGGTTTCAATCAGACGGGCGACAAACTCATGCCCGCGGGGCGTTTCCAGGCGCACCGTCCCATCCACGACCATGGATCGGCAACCAAACGTTCGTTCCAGCCCGGCATGGAATTCCTCCGGATTTGCTGTTTTGACCGTTATCACATCGCCGCCGATCCGGTCCTTCAACCCGTCGGGTGTGCCCGAGGAAACTAGTCGTCCCCGGTCGAGGATCGCGAGCGAGTCGCAGCGGTCCGCCTCCTCCATCAGGTGAGTTGTCAGAAGAATCGTGGTGCCCTTTTCAGTGCGAATCGATTTGAGGAAATTCCACAAGTCGTAGCGCGCGTTGGGATCGAGGCCGGCCGACGGTTCATCGAGAATCAGCACGCGGGGGGAGTGCATCAGACTCTTGGCTATCTCCAGTCTTCGCTGAACTCCGCCCGACAGAGTCTTCCCAAGCTCGTTTAGCCGGTCGCGCAGCCGGAAGCGCTCGCTCACCTCGTCGACTCGACGGCGCAAAGTGGGGCCCCTCAGTCCATAGAGATGCCCCTGATTCCGCAGGTTTTCCAACACCGTCAATTCGCCGTCGAGGCTGTTTGCCTGGAAGACCACCCCGATTTGCTCTCGGACGTAAAACGCGTCGAGGACAACATCCCGGTCGCAGATGGTTGCGCTGCCCGATGTCGGCGTTGCCAGCGTGCAGAGGATGCGAAAGAGGGTGGTTTTCCCTCCGCCGTTCGGTCCAAGTAGCCCAAAGATCTGGCTCCGCTCCACGCCGAAGGATACGCCGTCAAGGGCCCGGCGACCGGGATAGTCGAAACAGACATTGTGGGCAACGATATCGGGCATTAGTCGGCGCGTCAGGCCTTGTCGAGAATCATCAGCACCAGCAGCAGAGGTAAGTATACGATCGTGGCGAAGGAAAGGCCACGGGCCGATTTGCGGCTGCGTTCGAGAACCGCCCTGATACCAAAAACGAGCAGATAAACGGCGAGGACCAATGCACCCGCGAAGTAGACCAAACCAGTCAGGTGCATTGCCGACGGGGCAAAACTGACGGCGATTAGGGCGAGCGTGTACGCGGCTATTCTCCCCGCTGTCCGCCGGCCGGTTGGATCAGCGCCCGACAGCATGCTGAATCCTCCCTGCTGGTAATCCGTCTTGAATGCCCACGAAATCGCCAGAAAATGAGGGAATTGCCAAAAAAGGAGAATGAGAAACAAGACAAGCGATTCGGTTGAGAGGGCACCCTGGGCGCCCGTCCAGCCCATGAGCGGAGGCATCGCGCCAGGGATCGCGCCGATGGCGGTGCACAAGGCTGTCCGGGTCTTCAAGGGCGTGTAAACGAGCAGATATAGAAAAGCTGTGACCAACCCGAGCAGTGCGGTGAGTCCGTTCACCGCCAGGCTGAGAAACAGCGTCCCGGAGCAAACGAGCGCCAGGCCGAACACCAGCGCCGACGGAGCGCCGAGTCGGCCGGACGGTAACGGCCGGCGTGATGTTCGAGGCATGCGGGCGTCGAGCTCCCGTTCGATGTATTGGTTCAGAGCGGCGCTTCCGCCGGCAACCAGCGCAGTCCCGAACACGGTCGCAAGAAACAGGGATAGGTCGAACGGACGAGCCGATCCCATGTAATAACCGGCTGCAGCCGTCAGGACAACGAGGAAATTGACTCTCGGCTTAGTCAGCTCCACCAAGGCCGACAACTTCAGCCAGGCCGTCGAGAACGCGTCCTGGGACGCGATGAAAGGAGCGACCTGCGAACTCGGAACGGAAGATTTCATGAAAGTTCACCAGCGGACTGAAGTTGGTTAATCGGCGCTCCGGCGGGCAGCAATTCCCGGCTCTCGCGCAACGCGGCAATCAGCGACAGGGCCAGTAGAAGCGCTCCAATCGCCAGATGACTCGACGACAATACGACGCCAATCAGCACCGGTTGGTTTCCCGCGGCAGCGTCCAGTCGTGCAAGATACGATCCGAGGCCGAGTACCAGCTGCAGGACCAAGAGCGAGAGGATGGTATACGCTTGCGCGGGCATCGCGACCGCCCTTTTGGGAGCAGTCAAGTGCAACGCCAGCCAGACAAGCATGATGGCGGCAAGCCCTGCGCCTCCGAGATGCGCGATAAAAGCAGGAAGGACAAAATCGGCTGCTTTGTCTCCGTCGATGGTCCCGGCATGACGTAGAACCGCACCGAGAATCAACTGGACAAAGACCATTGCCGTGGTTGCCACGGGAAGCCAGAAAGCGCCGAGGCGTCGCCCCTGTTCCGTCCAGCCTGGGCCTGTGACGACCGCGAGGCTGATAACCAGGCAAAAGAAGGTCTGGGCCAGGCAGGCGTGTGCCACGGAAACGACAGGCGGAAGCGAGAGAAGGACAGTCATACCTCCGAGAAGGCCCTGCACGATCACTGCAAAAAGTGCGACGAGACCCAACCGCCTCACCCAGGGCCGGGGTTCCAAACGCCACAACAGTATGTTGAGGGCGATGGTCAGAATCCCGATGAAGGTTGCGACAACCCGGTGTGTGTGCTCGTAGACGATTCCTCCCACCATCGGGGGCGTCAGACTGCCGTAAGACAGCGGCCAGTCGGGCACCGAGAGGCCGGCGTCGTTGCTGGTTACAAGCGCACCCATGACGAGCAGTACAAATGTTGAACAGGCCGTTACAACCGCGAATAGATGAAGTGCTCTGCTGTAGCTCATGTTCGGTCCCTTGCCTGGAGTGAAATAGCGGGGTGATTTCGGGGACACAAGACTCAATTCCTTGCTTAAGGTGGCCACCCGGTAACGTGTTGGGAATTAAGTACTATGTCTCCGAAATTTGACCCGGATTGCAGTGACTCTGCATCTATCGTAGCACAGCCCGCTCAGGCTCCCGGCTTAAGCCTTCCGAGGGATCAAAAGCCAAGGATGAGCCGGGATGTACAATAGTTTCGTGCAGATGAGCGGGTCGATCAGTATCAAGATTGGCAAGCTGCATTATTCGCTGGTTTACCCGACCAACGGCTGGTTGGCCGCAGAACTGGTTCAATACCTGGGGGACGTGATCGAGTCGTCGCAGCCGGAGGTCGCAGTTTTGAAACTGCTTGGTTACACGATGGAAATGGCTCCCGGGAGCCATGCACAACGGGCGGACGAGTGGGTGGAAATCGATCTGGAAAGGCGAGAGGTCGTCACTAACTCGCCGCTCATACGCAAGGCCGTGGACCAGGAGGAACCGACGGAGGAAGAGCCGTTCAACGGTCCGGCCCTTCGCCGAATTCACGCCCTGCTGGATAAGTACGATTTCACGGTTCGCCTCCGAAAATGACGATGTTGTCTACTGGCTCCCGGAAAACTCGCCGGAAACATCCTCGTTTCAGATCCGTCTTATGTCTGATCCTGGTTGTCGGGGTTGGTCTGGAAGGGCTGGCGAGCAGTACAGAACCGCAAGCGGGGCGTTTTCTGCGAAGCGCGCGGATTGTTGCCCTGAGCAGCCGGTGCGCGGCCTTCGAGGGAGCCGCTTGCCCAGGGCAACAATCCGCGCGCTTCGCAGAAAACGCTCCGCTCGCGGTTCTGTACAGCGCGCCAGCCCCGTTTGCCGGACAGCGGCTTCCCGAAGAGCAGCAGAAACAGAAACCTCCCGTCTTCAAATCGGAGACTTACGCGGGCTTGCTCGAGATCAGGGTGCAACGCCCTGACGGCTCCCTGGTCTGGAACCTCTCTCGGGAGGACTTCCAGGTGAAGGACCGCGGGCAGGTACGTTCCATTGTACTATTCGAGCCACCGCGTGAAGTGCCGATCAGTAGCGCCATCCTGGTGGATGTCGGCATGGCGGTCGACGCGAAAACCGTGTCGGACAGCCGTGAGCTGGTGTTTCAACTGGTCCACCTGCTTGATCCTTCCGATGAGATCATGCTCGGCATTTTCACCGACAGGGTGCCTGATACCAAGCGTCAGGAAGGCGCTAATGGCCAGCAGATCCCCGGGACCCCGAAACAGAAGGTGGACGTCGAGTTCCTGACCGATTTGACGAGCGACCGGAAAGAGCTAATCGAAAACCTCTGGAATATCTCGCCGACAGGGCGCCGATCCCGGTGGAGCCAGCTCGGTGAGATAGCGGCCGGCGGATTCCAGCTGGGGAACGAAAGCCGTACGGGGCTGGCCGTAGACGAGGCGCTTTTGAAGCTCAAGCGGGCGAGGCACACGAACAAGGTGATCCTCGTGTTGTCTTCGAGTTTCGGGAACATCGGGCCGGGGACCCTCGATCACCTCGAGCTCGCAGGCGCCCGTCTGTTCGCCGTCGTCAACGGCGGGACTGGATTTGCGGAAATGATCAACCTGGGAGGAAATAAAAAGTCAGGCGTGGACGTCGTCGAGTCGAGCGGTGGCCTGACCTTCACGGCGGCCAGGGTCAAGAGCCAACTTCAGGAACTACGGGACGCTCTCAAGAAGTACTACCTGCTGGCGTATGAAGCCGATGCCCAAACGGCGGGCGACGCGGAGATTACAGTCAAAGGGCACCCGGAATACACAGTCCACCAGGCGCCCCGTACTTCGTCATCAAACAGCTTCTATTAGGTTCAGGGTTCGTCGGTTCAGGGTTCGCCCGGTTCACAACCCCGAACCGTGTAACCCTGAACCGTCTAACCGTGACCGCCTAGAACACCACTCGCAGGCCTACCTGCGCCTGTCGGGCCGAGAACGTCGAGTCGATCTCGCCGAAGTCGGTGCTGTTGATGTTGTGACGGTTGACGACTCCCAGCTGGTCGTTGACACTGGCCCCGATGGGCTGAGTGTTCACGTTGAAGTTGGACCGGTTGAACAGGTTGAACAGGTCAAAACGGATCTGGACGCGTGACTCCTCGTTGATCGGCAGCCGAAAATCCTTGCGGATTCCCAAGTCGAAGGTGGCGTACCAAGGCCCGCTCACGGGTGCGAGTCCAAGCGTTCCGGCCTCGAGAACTCCAGGGTTCGTGAAGAACTCCGGGTTGGCGCGACCGTTGGCACCGATCAGGCTGGGATCGAACAGGAGGACCCGGTCGTCGGAGAAGAATACTCCGGTCCGCTCCTGGAGCTCCGAAATGGTCAGGCCGGTCAGGTGCACCGTATTCGTCGTGGCCCGCGTCCCGCCGCGATTGATCGTCCCGCGTTCGGACACGATGTTGATCACCTCTCCGGACCGGACCCGGACGATGCCGTGGGTGTTCCAGCCGCCGACGATTGCGTCGAGAATTCCACTCGTTGAGATGGATCGCCCGGCTCCGACCGGCACCTGCCACAGGAAGTTCCCGTTGAAGGTGTGGGTGATGTCGAAATCCGGTCGCATGATCTCCAACTGCTGCTGGCTGTTATCGAAGTACCCACGGAAGTTGCTCTGTGAACCGGAGAAATTGGTCAGCACTTTCCCGTACGTGTAGTTCAACTGCCCTGCAAATCCCTTGCTGAACCGGCGGCGGATCTCTGCCTGCAAGGAGTTGTACTTGGAGAACGCGTTGTTGTCCACAACATCAGCGACGAACGTGCTCGGATTGGGCAGGAAATACCCGGCCGGAAGCGAGGCGCCGAACTCTTCGCCGCCGTCGCCTGCGAAGAAGAATTCGCGGTTCAACGCCAGGAACTGGCCCACGTACGTTCCGATCTGCCCGGTTCGGATCAGTCCCTGGACTCCCGGATCCTCCAGAAACCCCTGGAGGCCAAGCTGCGGGAATATCGTCAGCCCTTCGCCGAGGTAAGGGTCTCCGCTGGCGGCGAGGTTGCGCTGCGCACGGCGGAAGTCCTCGACAAACTCGCCGGGCAGCAGAACCTGGTTCAGGTCGACCGCACGGGTGAGCTTGAGGCCCCGGTTTCCGACGTAACGGACCTCTACAGCCGTATCCGGGAAGATCTCCCGCTGGATACCGAAATTCCACTGCTGGACGTACGGTACGACCAGGTCCGGGTTGATACCGAACAAAGCCGCTGTCGGGTCGGCCGCCAGGCCGGCACGGGCCGTGCGCGGGATCTGAAACTCCGGAGGAATGACCGTCACGGCTCCTCCCGAAGAAAGCGTACCGGAACCCGCCAACCGCACTTCCTGGTTCAGGCCCGCGTTTCCGGCGAGGGCGTTTTCCACCGTGGTGATGTTGTTGTCGATGACATAGTTGATCGAGTAACCGCCCCGCAGAACCGTGCGGTCGTCGCCAAACAGCCGCCATGCAAACCCGATGTTCGGGGCGAAGTTGTTCCAATCATCGTTGAAAAACTGACGACCGGTGCCTTCGCCGGCAAAGTCGACCATCGCCTCGGGATCCAGGACCGATCCGACCGGCAGCAGGGCAAGCCCGTTTGCCTCGGTCGGAACCCCGTGGAATTCCCAGCGAAGCCCGTAATTCACCGTCAGGTTCGGCCGGATGCGCCACGTGTCGGCGCCGAACAGCGAGAAGAAGTTCTGCCTGATCGTTCTCTCTTGCCGTGCGCCGGGAACGTATCCGGAGGTCCGGCTGGTCACGTTAAAGCTCTGGCTGGCTGTGCGCACGTTGCCCGAGAGGATTCCCAGGAGCTCTGCGGCCGTTGCAAAGTCTTCGTCCGCGATTCCGCCGGGGAACTGACCGGGATCGATCGGTGTCGCGGTTCCAAAGCCAAGGATGTACTGGGGCAGTGTCCCCGCTTCGTTGTACGACTCAACTCGAAGCCGACGGTAGTTGCCGCCGAAACGAAACGTGTGGTTACCGGCGACCCAGTTGGCGCTGTCCGTGAAATCGTACACCGGCGAGTTACGTCCCTGGCCCATGAAAGTCTGCATTGGGTTGGTGAAGAGGTCGCTTTCGCCCAGGGCAGCATCGGAAAGGTGAATCTGGTATCCCAGGGGGAAAGTCTCGCTCGTGAAGAAATCCACCGGCGCCCACTGCACCCCGAAGCGCGCCTCGTTGGTGAGGACCGACGACAGGTTCGAGCGCCAGGCGACCGAGCCCAATCTGCGCGTGGAGCTCTGCCCAGCTCCGGCGAAACCCGGGAAAGGAGCATCAATGTCGTTGTTCGGATCGTTCGGGAAGTCGAAACGGAACTGATGGAATGTCCCTGTAATCGAGTGAGCATCGGTCGGCTCGAAATCGAGCCTCAGGTTGAACCAGTCCTGGTCTGCCTTGGCCGGGCTGTTGAATCGAAAGCCCGCGATGTTCGTTCCGTCACCCGCGCTTAAGTCGTTGGGCTCGGGGACATTGGCCAGCAGGCCGTTGATCACGGGGTCGGGCGTAAGCCCGCTTAACTGAAACAGATTTGCCGTCTGCTGCTGGCCTGCCAGGTCGGTGTAAGTGAAGATTCCCTGGCGGGCCGTGGGTGTGAGGACATCACGAGTCACCGAGGCGGTCGCCGGATCGCGCTCTTCTTCGTAGTTCGCGAAGAAGAACAGCTTGTCCCGAAGGATGGTCCCTCCCAGGTTGCCGCCAAACTGGTGATTTCTAACGCGTTCTTTTTCAACCCCGTTCTTGTTGTTGAAGAAGGTGTTGGCGTTCAGGGCGTCGTTGCGGTGATGATAGAACACCTCGCCGTGGTATTCGTTGCTGCCCGAGCGGGTCAACAGGAGAGTCTGCGATGCGCCCATGCCGGCATCGACATCCGCGTTCTGCGTCGTCAGGTTGAACTCCTGTACAAAGCTGTCACGCAGCGGGATCACGCCGAAAAACGCGTCCGTTCGGATGAAATTGTCCTGATTGTTGACGCCGTCCAGCGTCAGATTATTGAAGGATCCCCGCATGCCGTTGACCGACGTTTCTCGGGAGAACTCGCTGCCACCCGTAACCCCGGGCTGAATCATCGCAAGATCAAGCACGTTTCTGCCGTTGAGCGGCAGATCCTCGATCTGTTCCCGGTTGACAATCGTGTTCAACTCGGCGTTGACGGTGTTCAGAACCGCCTGTCCCTGGGTGGCGCTCACGACCACCTGCTCGTCGACACCGCCGACCTGGAGGTTGAAGTCGACCGTCGCCGGGGTGGAAGTTTCCACCCGAATTCTCTCGACCGTTGCGGTCTTGAAGCCGGACATCTCGGCCGAGACGTTGTAGAGTCCCGGCAAAACCTGTGGAAAAACGTAGAGCCCGGCATCATTCGTCACGCTGCCGCGGCTCGTGTTGGTTTCTGCATTGGTCAACCGGACCGTTACGCCCGGGACCACCCCTCCGCTCTGATCTTTGACCGTTCCCTCTACGCGGGAAGTGAGCGTCTGCGCCTGCAGGCTGGCAACAGTGGCCAGGATTGCAGTCAGGCACAACGCTCGAAATAGCCGTCGTCCTCTCATTCGCTTGTTTCCTCCGAAACGTCGCATGGCCGGGGCCCCCCTGCCTCGCCGTTTTGAATAATGGAAGCTGTGGATGCTTACCGACTGTCTGGGTGTTGATACATACGTGTCAACAAGTAGAGCTGTTAAAACAATCAGCAATAAACGTTCCAGAGCCGTGGGGCGGAGCCAGCCTCGCGCGAAAGGCCCACCGGGCTGCTGATCGCGCGAATAACGCGGGGAACCGGAGAGGCTGGCCCGATTCCTGTCTGGCCAATTTATTGGATACGCGTTCAATCTTCTGGATCGTGAGTGAGAAGACCCAACGACGCCCAACGGCTTCGACGACGTCCACGAGCAAAGCGTGTGGGGTGTGCGTTACGTCATTGATGTCGTTGTCGTGCTTGAGCTCCTTCGGGTCCTTTCTTTTTGTGTTTCCCCGGTCGCGTGGTATCTTTCCGGGCAAGGAGTCAGCCGATGAAACTGCGTGTGATGTTGACACTTGCTCTGCTCTTGACCCCATTTCTCGTGGCCCAGGCGTCCAATCCGGGCGGGCATCCGGACCTGCTTCCCGGCGTTCGTCCCGACGGGTCCGTTCTCCTGCCGAACCAGTGGTCGCTTCGTCCCGTGGGTCGCCAGGTCACGGTCGGGGATTTCCCGGTTCAGATCGTCCTTCATCCGGGCGGACGATTCGCGGCTGTGCTCCACTCCGGCTACGGACAACACGAGATTGTCGTTCTGGACATCGGTTCGGCTGCGATCGTTTCCCGGGTTTCGGTGCACGAAAGCTTCTACGGCATTGCATTCAGCCCGGACGGGGCCAACTTGTTCTGCAGCGGTGCTGGTGACGAAGTCCTTCACTGGTTTTCCTTCGCGGACGGCTATCTGGGGAATCATCGGGAGATCCGCGTGCGCGCGGAGACGGAGCGCGGCGTTCCATCCGGTCTTGCAGTCGCGCCCGATGGCAAGACTGTCTGGTTGGCGAACCTGTGGGGCAACCGCGTCACGCGTGTGGAGATCGAAGCACGGCGGGCGACCGAGTATCCGCCGTTTCCCGCGCGTCCCGGCACTGCGCCGCCGGCGGCTGGGGCCGAAGCGAACGCATTCCCGTACACCTGTCTGATTGACTCCGGTCGGGGACGCTTGTTCACCAGTCTCTGGGGGGAAGCGAAGGTAGCTGTTCAATCTCTTGAGAGCGGGGAGACTCTAGCCAGCTGGCCGACCGAGGAGCATCCGAACGAGATGGTTGTTTCACCGGACGGAGCCATCCTCTATGTCGCTAACGCAAATCGCAACACGGTCACGGTATTTGATGTCGAGACCGGGCAAGTGCTCGAGACTCTCTCCGCGGCGCTTTACCCGCTTTCCCCGCCCGGATCGACGCCGAATAGCCTCGCACTGACACCTGACGGACAGATACTCTTTGTCGCGAACGCCTGTAACAACAACGTCGCGGTCTTTGACGTAAAAACGAAGGGCAAAAGCCGATCGCTGGGGTTCATACCGGTCGGGTGGTATCCGACCTCGGTCCGGGTGAGCACGGATGGAGCGACGCTTCTAGTGGCCAACGGAAAAGGCGTGATTTCCAAGCCCAACCGGGCTGGCCCGCAACCCCGGCGCACCGCGACCTCGTCCCCTATACGGGAGTACATCGCGGGCCTCTTCCAAGGGACCGTCAGCGTTATCAAGTTGCCGCCCCGCGAGCAGTTGACCGCAGTCATGCGCGGGTGGACCGCCCAGTCCTACAGCTGCAGTCCTCTTCTGGAGGACAACCGGGTGACCCAGGCTCGTCCGGCCAACAACCCGGTTCCCGAGAAACCGGGGGACCCGAGCCCGATCAAGTATTGCATCTATGTCGTCAAGGAAAACCGCACGTACGATCAGGTTTTCGGCGATATACCCAACGGGAACGGGGACCCGACGATTTGCCTGTTTCCCGAGTCCATCAGCCCGAACCACCATCGCCTGGCCCGGCAATTCGTGCTGCTCGACAACTTCTATGTCGAGAGCGAGGTAAGCGCGGACGGCCACGAGTGGTCGATGGGCGCCTATGCTTCCGATTTCGTTGAAAAAACCTGGCCGCTCAGTTACGGGCACAATACGTCGCGGAAATTTCCGTACCCCTCCGAAGGGGCTTTCCCGGTGGCTTTCCCGGCCGCCGGATACCTGTGGGATCGAGCTCGCGAGGCCGGCGTCGACTATCGCAGCTACGGCGAATTCGTCGACAACGGACCGAACCCCGGTGATCCCGCCTTTACACGGATACCCGCTCTCGAAGGCCACTTCGACCCAGGTTTCCGGGGATGGGATCTGAGCTACCCGGACGTTAAGCGGGCGGAACGCTTCATATCGGAACTCAAGCGGTTCGAAAAAACAGGCAAGATGCCGCAGTTGCAGATCCTCCGGCTGCCTAACGACCACACCGAGGGGACGTCTGCCGGACGCCTGACCCCCATCGCGATGATGGCGGACAATGATCTGGCTCTCGGGATGGTTGTTGAGGCGGTGACCCAAAGCAAGTTCTGGAAGGAAACCGCGATTTTCGTGGTCGAAGACGACGCGCAGAACGGGCCGGACCATGTGGATGCGCACCGGACCGTCGCTCTGGTGATCAGCCCCTACTCGCAACACGGCACCGTCGACTCGAGCATGTACTCGACCGCGAGCATGCTGCGCACCATGGAGCTGATCCTTGGTCTACAGCCGATGTCGCAGTTCGATGCGGCCGCGCGGCCGATGTACAACAGCTTCCGGTCGAAAGCGAACACGGGCAAATACAAGGCTGTCATGCCGGCTGTTAACCGGGAGGAGCGCAACAGCGAAACTGCCTGGGGCGCAAAGACTTCCGCGGAAATGGACTTTTCCAAGGAGGATGCGGCAGACGACCTGCTGCTCAACGAAGTGATCTGGCGATCCATCCGAGGCGTCGACAACCCTATGCCGCGCCCGCGCCGTGCCGGTTTCGTGCTCGCGGAGCAGGAGGAGGGGGAAGAGTAACGGGGACGGCTTTTGGCCCGTTTGGCAGGTTACGGCTTCAATCCGCGCACTCCGCAAAAAGCGCTGCGTTTGCGGTTCTGTACCACTGGACGACCCGACTGAGCGTGGACCGGTTGGCGAGGGTAACAGAACCGCAAACGCAGCATTTTTTGCGAAGTGCGCAGATTGAAGCCGCAGGCAACCGCATCAGAACCGGAAGCCAATGCTGAAGTGGACGCGCACGGAATCGTTGAGGTCGTGGGCCAGGTCAACTTTGAGACCGAAACCCGCGATGAGGAAGAAGACCCCCACGCCGGCACCATGCTTCCAGTCCGCGCTGCCAAATGTCTGGCCGTCATCGTAAACCTTGCCCGAATCGAGGAAAACGTCCACGCCTGCGTGGTAGATTTTGAGCGGTGAGGTCAGCGGCAGCCGAAGCTCCAGCGAGGTTGTAGCGAGGTTGTCGCCAATGTATTCGCCCGGTTCATGACCGCGCAAGGTTGTCGCTCCGCCGAGAAAGGGACGCTGGTAGTTCGGCAGCGGACCGTCGGCCTTTTGGAACAGGAACTGTCCCGCGAGGATCGCCTGTCCCCAAAGACCCTTGTAGCCTCGAAGGTCGGTTGTGTAGATGTTGAAACTGGGCTTGTCCTGGTTGAGCGAATACTTCTTCCAGCCGATTCCCGCGTAGACGGCATCGCGCGGGAGGTTCACGTCCTGCCGGGTATCCAGGGCCACGTCGGCTCCATAGCTGACGAACTGGTCTCGAAGCGTTCCGAAATCGACGTCCGTGAAGCCCACGCCGGCCGATGCCTGGAATCGGTTCCATCGATGGCGTACGCCTCCCCAGGCCTCCTTTCGGAAGTCTCCTATCTCGAAGTGCGGGTTTTCTTTTCGCGAAACGGAGCCGTCAAGGAGAAGCGACGTGTTGTCTGGAAGTCCGCGTTTCCATTCCACCTCGGCAGCAGCGCGTCTGGTTCCTCCCAAGGTCAAGGGGAAGCCGACCCGGGTTCGCTCGCCCAGCAGGTTGATCCCTGAAATACGCACGCCGTACGTCAATCCGTACTCGTCACTGCCGCTAAGAATCGGCATGAACATGAACTTGCTCTTGATCGGCGTCTTCTCTTTGACCGTGATGACGAGCACGACATCTGCGCCGGCGGTCATCGACCGCTGGCGTTTTACGACCCGCGCCGAATCGAACTTGCCGCTTTTCATCAGGCGCTCTTCGAGGTCGCGTTCGCTCACTGTCGAGATTTCCGCACCGGGCTGGACGCCGACGATCAGTATGATCTGATCATCGGGCGTCCGGAAATTACCCTGGATGCGCACCTCGCGAAGCGTATCGGCGACACAGCACGGCCAAACGAGGACGAATGCCCAGAGGGCGGTCAATCCCTTCGTCAGCATGGACCCTCACTTGTTATCTGGTTTGGGGGCAGAAGGCTTTTCGTACCAGAACTTAACTTTGACGTCGGTTTTCTTATAGTCGAAGAATTCGCGTGAGTACTTGAGCGTGAGATCTCCGTAGGCCGTGCTTACGGAGCCCCATGCCTTGATGGTCTTCGGGAGCCAAACATCGCCGTAAGGCTTGTCCATCGTCAGGGAGGCCTTGATATCCGAAACCCTGACGAGCCACCGAGCGGGCAGGAAGTCCAACCCCACATTGTCGAAGGTCATCTCGACAAGCTGGTGCTCCTGCGGATCCACGAGCATGGTGGCCACGAACGCCTTCTCGAACATGCGTTCGTAGTATTCCTCGGTTTGAGAGTCCCGGTTCTTTTCCGGCTTCTTGTCTTCCGGCTTGGCCGAAGGCGTTTCCTTGTCTTCGTCGTCATCGAGGTGCTTGAAATCAGGGTAATACTCGATCACCATCAGTTCTCGGTTCCCAACCGTCTTTTTCCCTGCGTACAGGTACCGGCCAGGCTGGAACTTGAATCCAAAAAACGACTCCCGCTCGAGTGCTTTGCCCTTCCTTCGCTTCTGCTGTTCGATCCAATCGTTCTCCGCCTTTGCCTGCTCATCCGCGGAGATCGACACGCCGTTTGCCTTGACCGGAGTCCGGACGATGTATCCGTCCTTGACTCGCCACACGTACTCTTTCCGGATGTTTTCCAGTGCGGGCACGAGGTTGGTCTTGATTTCAAGTGTCTCCCGCTCGCTGAACACGTAGTTGTGGAGCCGATCCCAGTCGATGTCGCGCCTCTCCAGCACTTTCGCCATGAAGGCATCGAGGTCGTTGCTCGGTAAGGTCGTGTTCTTCGCGTCTTTGGCCGAGGAAGGCGTTTGCGCGAGAACCGCAATACCGGACGCCAGGAACAGGCAGAGGCCCAGGGAGCTGATGATTCTCCCGGTGCGCTGGAAGGTCGGATTGGTTCTCATTACACCAATTAGAGACTGATTGCCGGGATCAGGTTCAACCCCGGGAATATGGGAAACGAAACTCGTCCCATGCAAAACGCATCGTAACCAATGGGGGGCTTCCGGGTTGGCCTCATCTCTCCTGCCAAGGCTGAAAGGAAGGCAAGCAAACTATGAAGTGGTCATGGAAAATCGCGACCGTTGCGAATATCCCGATTTATGTGCACGCCACTTTTCTTCTTATCATTGGCTGGGTGGCGCTCAGTCACTGGCTCAGGGGACAATCGGTCGAGGCGACCCTGGTCGGCATCGTATTCGTGCTCTCACTCTTCGCCTGCGTAGTTCTGCACGAGCTCGGGCATGCGTTGATGGCCCGCCGATACAACATTCGGACGCGGGACATCACCCTGCTCCCGATCGGTGGCGTTGCCCGCCTCGAGAGGATGCCGGACGAGCCGCGCCAGGAGCTCTGGGTTGCGATAGCAGGTCCCGCAGTTAACGTCGGCATCGCTGCTCTCCTCTTTGTCTGGCTCTATGCGACCGGGACCATGCAACCGATCGAGGAACTGGGAGTCGCCGAGGGTTCCTTTGTCCAGCGGCTGATGGTTGTCAATATCTTCCTGGTCCTGTTCAACTTGCTGCCCGCCTTTCCGATGGACGGAGGCCGGATCGTGCGCGCCCTTCTGGCCACGCGCCTTGACTACACCCGGGCCACCCAGATGGCGGCCACGCTTGGGCAGGCCATGGCGCTAGTCTTCGGGTTCGTCGGGTTCTTCTCGAATCCATTCCTCATCTTCATTGCGTTCTTTGTATGGATTGGGGCTGCTCAGGAAGCGAGTATGGTCCAGATGCGCTCGTCGCTCGCGGGGATCCCAGTTGACCGGGCGATGCTGACGCACTTCCGTACCTTGCAGTCGACCGACACCCTCGCCCGCGCCGTTGAATTGGTTCTCTCGGGCTCCCAGCACGACTTTCCAGTTTACGAAGACGACCGCCTGGTTGGTGTGCTGACTCGGGGTGATCTCGTAAAGGCTCTGGCGCAGGTGCCACAAAGCACCCCTGTGAGCGAAGTCATGCAAACGAATTTCCAGGTCGTGGATTCGTTGGAAATGCTGGAGACGGCCTTTGCCCGGCTGAAAGATTGCGCTTGCAACACCTTACCCGTGATGCGCCACGGTCGCCTGATCGGCTTGCTTACCACGGAGAATTTCGGTGAATTCCTGATGATCCAGTCAGCACTGGATTCCGCCAACCAGCAGCGCCGCCACGCGGTGTAGGCAGGGAACCGCGCGTGAGACGGGGGAGGGCGAGATCGAATGGAGCTTGTTACCCACTCCCTAGATCAGCCCCTTCTGTGCTTGCCCGTGGGGCAAGGCCTCGAGGATCTCAAGCGAGGAGTCTAGCGTCAACTCGTCGAGCTTGGCAAAGAGCGTCTTGATATGTCCCTTTTTAAGATGTTCGTCGAGATCGGCCTTTGACCGCCATCTCTCCACGAAGCAATAGACGTCGGGCTTTTCGACTGACCGATGAAGGGCGTAACGAATGCAGCCTTCCTCGAGGTGAGTTGGTTCGATAGCTGCTCGGAGTGCTTTCTCGAGTGCCGTCTCGCTGGCAGGTTTTGCCTTGAATTGCGCGATGACCACTACTTCTGACATGCCGTCCTCCTCGATAGTATTGATTGCTGAGCAAGTTTGCCTGAATCGGCCGACCGGGGGGAAGTGCAAAAAGTCTGCGGGCGACCCCGGGCCAAGGGGCCGCCCACTCTCCCTTCCCGGCTCGCGCCGGGAATCTGAGGGTTATCACGTTAGACCCGCGGAAAGCCGGTTTGGTTGCGCTTCAGTCTCGGGCAGAATTTCTCCTCCGAATTCTCGCAGCGGCTGCGGCGAGTTCCTGGCGGAGGGCGAAGATCGAATGGAGCCGCGCACGACAGCGAGAGAAGCGAGCGAGTAAGCGGACCACCTGACTCGCTCCACTGCTTCGTGTTCAAATGTATCGACTTAGCGAATGATTGGTGGTCCGCTTACTCTCGCTCACTGCCGTTCGCTTTCGTGCTCCATTCGTGATGCCGGCAAGCGCTGCTGCCCCCCGCTGGCGGTGTGTAGTGTCCGACCGTCGGCTGGCTTCGGTGTAACAAGCTTGTGCGAATCTCTCGTTGGTCCGACTTCCAAGTCGGACATTCGGCATGCGGCCGGCTGGCTCGATGTTGCTGGCGGTGTGTAGTGTCCGACTTGGAAGTCGGACCTACGTCGATCTCGCCCTCCGCACGACATCAGTCCATAACAAGTCGGTCAATACGTGTGGGCCGCAAGCACTTCTCCGACCTTATCCAACACCCTCGCTGCGTGGCTCTCAACGGTTCGCATAGCAGCCCTCCTGAGAAATGCCGGCTAGAACTCCAGTCGATTGTTACCAGATGACAGCTCTCTACGCGCGCCTTTCCAGAGGAACTCTCCCGTCACTCCCTGTGGGAGATTAACCTGGGCGTTCAGTTTTTCGCCCGAGAGCACGAGGTTCACTGAAATCTCGCCCTTAGGATGAGGGATCGAGCCCGAAACACGCGTCAGCGGTCCGAGGAAAGGCCGGATCTGGACTTTCTTGAAGCCCGGCGCCGCGGAGTCGATCCCCAGCAGCGTGCGGAACAACTCGAAGTTCGGGTGCGCGCTCCACGCATGACAGTCCGAACGCGCCGGATTGCTGGCGCCGACCGGCCGCTCGGCCCAGGTGGTGAGGCCCGAGGCGATCATTTCGTCCCACTCATCAAGGAGGTTCAGGTAGCTGTCCCCTTCTCCGACGAGGTTCACTGCCGCGTTGAGATAGTACTTGGAATAGTAAGTGGCAGGGACAATTGACCGATCCCCGACGACGCGTTGGATCAAGCCGCGCGCCTCCTCGCCCCGGCTGATTCCCGCGATAACGGCCAGGGCATTTGTGAACTGCGAGTAGTGTTGCCCGGCCGGTGTATCGGCGAACAGCTGACGAGTCGAATTCCAGTAAAGGCGTCGTATCGTATTGCCGAGTTGATCGGCACTTGCCGAGCAGTCGCGCGCCCGGTCGGCCGAACCGAGCGCTTGCTCCATGTCCGCAGCCCAGCGCAGCGCCAGGTACAGTTGGAGATCGAGAGGGGCCGAAGAGCCGTCCTGTTCAACCGGCGGAACACCCCCCGACCAGGCGCCTGCCCAGTCGACATAGTTCCAAAACGGCATCCGCGCGAGCGAACCGTCCGGCTTCTGGTAGCCTAGGTAGAACGATAAAACGGTCCGAACGCCCGGAAGCGTCTGCCGAACGAAGTCGGGATCGTCCAGGTACATCCAATAGTCGTGGAGCATCCCTATCCACCAGAGAGAAAACGGCGGAATGTACTGCTGTTGGCGGGTTGGCGCCCGGCTTTGGGTCAATCCCTCGGGAGTCCGGGAGTCGTCCAGTTGCGCGATCGCGTTGCGCAGAAGGCGCCCGTCCCCTGAATTGAAGAGCGAGATTAACCCCTGGATACGAGTATCGCCCGCGTACTGCAGCTGCTCGTAGTAAGGACAATCCATGTATGTTTCGTGTGCACACAACCGGGCAGTCCGCCAGCCAACCTCCAACAGTTTCCCGATTCTCTCGGACCCGGTCTCCAGCTTTGCCTTGAAGTGAAATGGGTACCCGACGTAGACGGCACGGAGATCTTCGAGTGCCAAGGGCTGTGACGCGGTTCGGATCTTCAGCTCCAGATAGCGGTACGTCCGCCACCAAAGCGGGCGAAACAGACGGCTGGTTCCTCCGTCGGCGACGAATTGGTCGTAAAACCCGACGAACTCCTTGCCTTCCACCTGGTTCCGGTCGCCCTTGTCACCTCGCCGGGCTCCTGTGTTGTAGAGCGACTCGGCGTACCCGAGGGAAATCTCCGCCCCCTTTCCTCCGGTGACAACAAGCTCCGGGTAGGCTGTCGTCAGGTGTGAGCGATCCAGGATCAGTCGGACCTCCGAATTTGCCGGGATCTGGAGCTTGCCTACCCGGTCAGGGAATCCCTGCGGGACCCCTATCCCGCTCGCAAGCCGGACAGCGGCCAGTCTCTCAGGCTTCTCCTCCATCATCGGGATTGATCGTGGGACGAGCATCCATCGGTTGCCTGCGTCTCGGACGCCCCAGGGGCTGCCGCCGCCCCGGGAATCGACCCGGGCAGCGGGCCAGGCGGAATCGTCGAACTCGGGGGACTCCCAGCCCCACGGATACAGGCCGCCATCGACTCGATCGCCGGGCCCAACCACGAAGTAACCGCGCATTTGGGCGTGGGTGTAATGCAACGGGCTGTAGGCTGAGTTTCGCAGGCACTTCCATTTGTCATTGGTTTCGACGACTCGTTCCACATCGGTGTTCCCCTGAAGCAGGAACCCGGTCTGGTTGGTCACCTGGGCCTCGGGAGCGTACTGCCCGAAATTCCAGACGAGTGCGGCCAGCGTGTTTTTCCCGGGACGCAGATGAGGAGCCAGGTCGACCGACTCGTAGCGCCAATGGTTCAAGTCGCCGCGAGCGGGTCCCCAGGCTACCCGTCGCCCGTTGGCGAACAGCTCGTATCGATTGTCGGCAGTCACGTGGACGATGAATGAGGACGGTTTCGATTCGAGATTGAAGGTCCTTCGGAAGTGGTACACGCCGTACTCGTACGGCGGTGCGTCCGGAACTGCGATCCAACCGGCCGTCCAGCGCTCGACGAGCACCTTTGGGTTGATCAGTGTGGGATCGACCGGCTGGTATCGGCGATCCCACGGAGAGGCGGCCGTTGTGACGATCATGCAAAGGACTAAGACGGCAATGAGCGAGAGAGAGGTTCGGATCATGCCAAGGGAGTACCACGACGAGAGGTGACCGCGCAAGGGGCTGACCAGCTGGTGCCCCTGCCAGTATGAGTCCCCCGGAAATTGCGCCTATAATTGAAGAAAAGGCCCCGTTCTGGGGCTGATCTTTCAGGGGCCAAGCCGCGCCCTCACTCCAACCGTACGTTTCTGGCACGCTCGAAGCGGTCTATTAGGCGGAACCAAATGCGAAGACATAGGTGGTTAAAGATTGTTCTCAGCACCCTGGGCGTGCTTTTGCTGGCGCTAGTGCTGGGTTTGACCTTTTTGCACACCGACCGTTTCAGGGAATACGCTCTCAGCCGGCTTCGTGACTACCTCTTCGAAACGCAGGGAATCCGGCTGCAGGCTGGTGAGATCGACTACAACCTCTTGACCCTGAGGGCCTCGTTAGGGAATGTCAGTGCCCAGTCCGAGGTTGCCCCCAACATGCCCCCCTTCCTGGTGGCACGCCGCCTGGAGGTTGATTTTGGGACGCTCAGTCTGATCCGCGGTTTTCTGCATGTCGAGAGCGCACGGGCGGAGGGTGCCCGGGTACATGTTTTTATCGACGAACACGGGAGGACGAACCTGCCGACGCCCGTGAAGAAAGAAGTCCAGGAGGAGTCCGGTGGAATGCCCGATTTTCTTATCGAGGACTTCTTGATTCCCGGCGCCTCGGTTACGTTCGAGGACCGGTCACGTGGCATCAATCTGCAGTTGCCGAACACGACGCTGCGGGTGACCGGCCAAGAGGCAATACTTGATCATCTGATACAAGTCAGCCAGGGAAGCCGCGGCAGGGTATCGCTAGAGGGTCGCACTCTTCCGATCGACGTTCTGGATGTCAAGGTTCGGGTGCCCGCCGACTTGGAAGATGCAACCCTCGAAGGATCACGGTTGGTAAGTGGCCCGTCCGAGATCCGCACCCGTGGAACCGTGACCAACCTGGCGGACCCGAATCTCAACCTGATCGTGAACGCCAGTATTGATGCTGCTCCCTTGGCCGGCTTTGCAGGCTTGAAGGAGCCGGTATCCGGTAGGGTAAGCGGGGAAGCGAGGATTCACGACCGACCCGAAACCCTTCGTGTGGAGGCCAACCTCTCCGGGGAACGGTTCAGCTTTCGCAAGTTTCGCGACATCGCCTTCCAGGCCCGCAGCCGGTGGAACAGGGCCGAAGACCGTGTCGTTGTCGACTCCCTGGATGTGCGGTCGCCGGACGGCTCCGTCCGTGCGACTGCCGACGTTCGCCTGGCTCCAAACGGACAGAGCCGTGCAAATGCGGAGATAGACAACGCAAATCTCGCGGCTCTTGGGGCGATGGCCGGTAACAGTTTCGGAGTGGCCAGTCGTGCAAGCGGCAGTGTCGAGTTGCGATGGAAAGGAACCAACGCGGAGAGTGCCGAAGGCAACGCCGACTTGAAGCTGAGCGCCAGCCGAAGCCGCACCGCCCGAAATCTGGTGCCTCTATCCGGCTCCTTCCAAGTCGAACGACGGGGGCAGACAGCCAACGTGCGGATCCGTCGTGCAGAGACGCTCAACACGGTGATTCAAGGCGAGGTCGCAGTGAAGAGGCTGAGCGACCTGGGCACCAGTCCGAAAGGAAATATAACCGGCAAGCTTCGTGCAGACAGCCAGGACATCGCGGTCCTGCTCGCGGACCTTGCCGCTTTTCTGGGCCGCGAAGCTCCACTGGTCGGAACTCACATCGCCGGTCCGCTAAACCTGGATGTTCGGCTCGGGGGCACCCTGGCCAGTCCGGTTGTCGACTCACAGGCACAATTGCCCGACACGCAGGTTGGTGATCTACGGGGTGTGTCCCTCGTCGCCGGCACGGCATATCGCGACGACACGTTGCGCCTGGAGGATGTGACGGCGAGCTGGAAGGGGGAGGTCCTGCGTGTCGTTGGCCGGATCGTCGGGCTGAGTGGGCCTGATCCGAAGCTGGATTTGCGCGCGAACATCGACCGGGCGTCGGTCGAGACCTTCACTCGGGCGACCGGGCGGGAGCTCCCGGTGAGCGGGACGCTTAGTCTTCAGGCGAGTGCGACCGGTTCCCTGCGGGACCCGGCCGTCGAAAGCAATCTACTTGGGGAGGGGCTCACCGCCTATGGCGAGCGTCTCGGTGATCTGGCCGTGCTGGCCACGCTGCGCGATCGCCTTCTCCGCCTCGAGGAACTCAAGCTGACGAAGCCGAAAGACGCAGGGGGAGGCGAGCTCAGCGCGTCGGGGTCCTACAACCTCGATACTCGCCAGTATCAGGCGGAGGCCGCGACACGGAACTTTACGCTCACGGGGTTGACCGTGGGCGAAGGAATGCCCATCCGCGGCCCTCTCGAGCTGAACGCCAGCGGGACCGGTACGATCGACAACCCTAGTGCCGACCTGCAGCTGCGATCGGATGGCTTGGAGGTCCAGGGAAGGCCCATCGGTCCCTTGCTGGTCAATGCCCGTGCGGAGAACCAGAAGGTCGCGCTGGATCTCCGCGCCGAGCGCTACCGGGCGTCGGCGAGCGGGGAAGTCCAAATTCCCGCCCCCCACCAGACGCGGTTCCGGGTGTCGGCGCAGGGCACTAACCTGGCGCTATTGCCCCTTCCGGCTGCGGAATCCGGAAGGCTGCGGGGCAATTTCACTGGTGAAATTGACGGGGAAGGTGACCTCACCAACTGGAAAGAAGGGGCGGTCAGGGCAAAGGTCGGCCAGATGGCGATCAATGTCAACGATCAGCTGATCTCCGCCAAAACGCCCATGGAGATCCGCTACGAGAACGGCCTCCTCGAAGTGCCGTCGGCTGAAATTACTTCCGCCGATTCGCGTTTGACGGTAAAAGGCATCCTCCCCCTTCGCGCCGATACTTCAAGCCCGGGACTAGACATGAAAGGGCGGATCAACCTCGCGACAGCTAAGGACTTCTTGCCGCCCTCGACCAACCTGGCCGCTTCGGGCATCGTCGACATCGATGCGCGTCTGACCGGGAGCCTGGAGCAGCTAACTCCCGAACTGAGCATTTCGCTGGCTGATGGACGGATCGAGACGCCCTCCCTGACTGACCCTTTGACCGATCTCACCCTGCGGGCCCGGCTCGAGTCTGGGAATCTCCTGTTACAGACGCTTTCAGCCCGGCTCGGCGCGGCGACAATCAGCGCCCAAGGGAAGTTGCCGCTCGGTCTTATTGCGCGCAAGCTGCCGTTCGGCATGCCGCAGGCCTCTGGCGACGGCAATCTGGTCGCCGATGTGAGCGGATTCCGGCTTGAGTCTCTCGCAGCTGCCCCTGAAGACGCAAGCGGACAAATTACGGCTCACGCGGAGCTGCGCGCGGCATCGGCCCGCCTGGAAGATGTGACCGGCTCGGTGCGATTCGATCAGCTCCAGCTCCGTCTTGCCGGATATGATCTGGCTCAGCAAGGGCAGAGTCGGATCACTGTGCAGGGCGGTGAGGCGCGGATTGACGCGTTTCGCCTTGCTGGTACGGGAACGGAGATGAACCTCACCGGCTCGGTCAGACTTCCCGACCGGACACTCGATGTGAAGGCAACCGGCCAAGCCGACCTCGGTCTCATCGAGCTCGCCTCGGACAATGTTGACGCAGCCGGGCCCGCCCGATTCGAAATCCAGGCGAGCGGCCCGATGAGTCTGCCTGAAGTCAATGGCTTCCTCGAAGTGACCAACGCTCAGATCAGCGTAGACCGGCCGAGCGTGCAGCTGACGGACCTGAGCACCCGGGTGGGTATGTCCGGGCACCGGGTCAACATCGAGCGACTCCAAGGGACAGCCAACGGCGGAGCCTTGACCGGAACCGGCCAGGTCGAGTTGAGTCCTGATCGGCCCTTCCGGGTTTCTGCCGACGTAAACGTGAAGGGTTTCTTCTTGGAATACCCGGAGAACCTACGGACGGCGTCTGACGTGCAACTCCGAGTTCGCGATCACGAGGGTGAGGGCATCGTCCTCGGCGGACAGATTCGAGTACTGGAAGGTTCCTATACCGAGTCGATCGGTGTGGGCGAAGAAGTGCTTGACCTTCTGCAGACAAGCAGCGGTGTGGAGCTGACCGCGGAACAGAACCCTCTCCTGGCCCGGCTAAGGTTCAACCTGGACGTCGATACTCAGAACCCAATCGCCGTCGACAACAACCTGGCCGAGGTCCTCGCTACGGCAGATCTCCGGCTCACGGGTAATTACTACCGGCCGGGACTGACCGGGCGGCTGACCCTCGAGGAGGGTGGCGAGCTTCACCTGCGGGAGAGAAACTACGTCCTCGAGCGGGGAATAGTGACCTTCCTGAACGAGACCCGCATAGAGCCCACTCTTGACGTCTCGGCAAACACCGAGGTGGACAACTACGACATCAACCTGCAAGTGAGCGGCTCGCCGGATGATCTGGAGACGACCCTCACATCTGATCCCCAGCTTCCCGAGCCGGACATCATCGCGCTGCTGGTAACCGGCAGGCAGCTCGAGGACCTGAGGGGTGAGGAGTTCGAAGTCGCCAAAGAGCAGACGCTTTCCCTGTTGACGGGCGGCGTCGCCCGTCGCCTGAGCTCCGGTCTCGAGAAGGCTACGGGTCTCAGCCAGGTGCGGATCGAACCGAGTCTCATTGCCAGCGAATCGGACCCGAGTGCGCGACTCACGGTGGGACAGGATCTCAGCAGCGACCTCGAGCTTATCTATTCGATGAATCTCACCGACAGCAGCGACCAGATCTACATTGCCGAATACGACCTGACCGACCGTTTCACGGGACGTGTCCTTCACCATACGGGTAGTGAGACCATCGAGGCCGACCCCAGGCAGAACAGCTACCGGCTCGAGTTTACCCATCAGCTGCTCTTCGGGGGCTCCGGCGAAACCGGCGGCCACGACAAGAGCGAGCGAAAACAGCCCGAGATCCGAAAAGTCACCTTTTCCGGGACGCCCGTCCTGCCCGTCTCGATGCTGGAGGACAAGTTCGACGTTGAGACCGGACAGGAGTTCGACTTCTTCGAGGTGCGCAAAGGGCTCGACCGGCTGCGGGAATACTACCTGGAGCAGGGGCGTCTCGAGGCGAGGGTGCGATTACAGCGCCAGGAAGAGGCCCAGACCATCGACCTCAACGTCGAGGTGGCGGCCGGTCCCCAGGTGAGTTTTGCATTCCAGGGTGCTCCGGTACCCGAGGACGTGCAGGAGCGGGTTCGGGAGGCGTGGAGTGAAGGGTTCTTCGACAGCCAGCGAATCGACGACTCGAGATCTGCCATTCGTGCGCATTTCGTGGAGCAGAACTACCTGCAGGCAGAAGTGAAGCCGTCGGTGACCCAGAATGGCGATCGCAAGATGGTTACCTTCGCCGTCAAGCCGGGTGTTGCCTTTTCGCAGGTCGAGGTGGCGTTCGAAGGTGCGAAGGGTATCGAGCCTGACGAGTTGGAAGAGCAGATCGAAAAGGCGGATCTGAACGATAAGCTGCGAACCAATCCGGACGAGGTCCGGAGGTTCCTTGAGCGCTACTATTACGACCGCGGTTTCCTGGACGCCGAGGTGGAAGACATCAACTTCGAATTCCAGCCGGACTCGGGCAGAGCCCGCATAGTCGTCCAGATCCTGGAGGGCCGGCTCGCCAAGGTTCACCTCACCGGGATTCGGGGAAACACGGTCTACTCCGACGCTGAAATCCTCAATGCTGTGCGTTTGAAGGAGGGGGATGACTACAATCCCAGGGCCATCCAGGACTCTATGCAGCTGATCGAGGAGGTTTACTGGCGCAAGGGTTTCAACGACGTGGTCGCCAGCTTCGTATCGTCCCGGGCGGAGAACGGAAGGGTCAACCTGACCTTCAACATCGAGGAGAATAAACAGCACATCGTCAGAGAAGTAGTCATCAACGGCCGTGCTGAAACCAGCGAGCGATTTGTCCGCAACCAGCTCGAGCTCAAACCGGGAGATGTGCTCGATCGGGACAAAGTGGCACTGTCGCGGCGGAACCTCTATGACACTCGGGCTTATGCGCTGGTTGACATCCGGACGGAAGAGCTACAGACCCCGCCTGCAACCGAACGAGAGCAGCCGATGCGGCTGGAAGTCAGCGTCCGGGAAGTTCGGCCGTTCGAGCTTCGTTATGGAGGCTCCTATGACACCGAGCGCGGTGTCGGCCTCCTCACCAGTATCGAGAATCGAAACACCCTCGGGAAAGCACGGGTCATCGGGGCGCTGGCCCGGTACGACGGCGAGACGCGGGAGGGCCGGCTTTACTTCAGCCAGCCGCTCCTGAGGAGCATCCCGATTGAAACCTCGGTGGTAGGGTTCGGTCGCCGTAACATCGATAACGAGGCGGGGTTCACCACGCAGCGCCTGGGAGTCTCCCTCCAGCAGGAGCTGAAGCTAAAGGATTTCTACGTGCTGTCCTACGGCTATCGTTTCGAAAGGACGCGGACAATCGATCACGAGCCGAGTGGTTTCGGTGACCTGAGCGTTAGCCTGGCGCCGTTGTCCCTGACCCTCACCAGAGACACCCGCGACGACCTGCTTGATGCCTCGCGCGGTTCTTTCACCGCGCACGCTTTGGAATACTCACCATCCCTATTGGGGTCGCAGCTTCGGTATATCCGGTACTTCGGACAGTACTTCAAGTACATCCCGCTGCAGAGGCCCAGGGAAGTTCCATGGAGCGGCGACGAAAAAGCCAGGCTGGTTTACGCGGGTGCCATCCGAGTCGGGTTTGCAAAGGGGCTCGAGGGCCAGGAGTTGATTCCCGGAGAACGTTTCTTCGCCGGCGGCGAATCGACGGTTCGCGGCTTTCGCGAGGATGCCCTTGGCCCGATCAATGCAGCGGGATTCGCGCAGGGCGGCGAAGCCGTTTTCCTTTTCAACCACGAGCTGCGCTTCCCTTTGATCAGCATTTTCGACGGCGTGACGTTTATCGACATCGGGAATGTCTATGAAAACGTCTCGGACTTCGATCCATTTGACGTTCGGGGCGCGGCCGGCTTTGGCCTGCGGGTCAGAACGCCATATCTGCTGCTGCGGGCCGACTACGGGATAAAGCTGGGCAGACGCGAAGGCGAAAGCCTCGGCGCGTTCTTCTTCAGCATCGGCCAGGCGTTCTGAGGAATGCGGAATGGCGAGTGCGGAAGAACCGCAGGAAGCCGGACCGGCGAGTTCCCGGCGGAGGGCGAGATCGAATGGAGCCGCGCACGAGAGCGAGAGAAGCGAGCGAGAGTAAGCGGACTGCCTGACTCGCTCCACTGCTTCGTGTTTAAATGTATCGACTTAGCGAATGATTGGTGGTCCGCTTACTCTCGCTCACTGCGGTTCGCTTTCGTGCGCGGCTCCATTCGATCTCGCCCTCCGCACGACATCTGCCCACAACAA